>JAPKYE010000059.1 GCA_026394495.1 Methanobacteriota archaeon
CCAAGAATCGCTTTGCACATTGGACAAATGAGGAGATATTTTTTTTCTTTTACAGCGCCAGAACCAATCCTTCCTATTGTACCAAATCCTGATCCAAGACCAAAGTTAATATTATTCTTTTCGAGGATTGGTGTAATTTTCATGTGACAAAAACGGCATTCCCTTTCTTTGGTATCATACTGTTTTTTCTTAAAGAGAGATGCGAACATCATTTTGTCTCTACATTTTTTTCATCATTTTCAGCAAATCGCGAAAGCGTCTTGTAACATCGCATGAGGTTTTTATGGTCAATAATAATACTCATCTCTGTTGAGGTGAGGATAATACTTGTGATGTTGATGTTTTCCCATGCAAGGAATCGGACGACGTCATAAAGCACTCCTGGGGTGAATATAAATTCTTTTGAGTATGTCAGAGAAATAGAGACTAATCCTTCTACGACGTCTAAGACTTTTTCTTCATTTAAAACATCCAACAGTTCTTCTTTATATTTTTTGTTTGTAATGATCCCTATTTCAAAATTCCCCTGGGTGATATTGAGGATACCGCCTTTTCTAAAATCAATGACTGGATACAGCATTTGAATTTTATTGAGAAGCGTTGGTGATTCCTCCAGCATCACGTAGCAGATATCTGTTTTGATGGTCCCAATGTAATAACTGAATTTTGGTTCTATCAACATTTTTTCTGCTTTTTCTGCTTGTCGCCGAAGCGCCATAACGATTGCTGAGTTTTTTACTTCTTTTTTAAGTTCTTCTTCTATTTTTGGTTTAAGATATCTTGCGAGTTTATTGAATGAAACGATTTCATGGTTGATTGCTTCTTGGAGAAAAATTTGTCTGTTGATGATATCTTTTACGATGTTGCTTACGGTCACCATATCCGGTTCCCCCATGTTATCTATTTTTGTTACTATTCTACTACTAGTTGTTCATTCTGATTACAAAATTGTGTAAATAATAACTATTATTTATAGTTTCGTTAGAGGTGTTACGTAACCTATTTTAACAATATTTAGTCTTTCTATCTTAATGAGAACTAGTATGTTGGGAAAAAAAATTGTTATAAATAATTTTGCCGCCTCACCCATTCTTGTTATTAAAATAACATTTTTGTTCCGTATTCTAATGGCTTTACAACTACATGAACCACGAGAAATCCCTTAGGAAACCGGGGGAAAAAAAATGGACGATGAATATTGGAAACTCTATAAGATGTTTCGGGAGAATGGCTTGCTTCCCGAAGACGCGGTAATTCGAGCACATGAAAGCATGAGAACCATGGTTGAGGAACATAAAAACCCAACCTAAAGTAACGAAAGGGGAGTTGAAAAATATGGAAATAAAAATTGTCGGGTCTATAGGGGATCGTGATGAGGTAGACACCATAAAAAGAATAACTGAAGTTTTCATCATTGAGCGAAGAATAAAAAATCTTGTTTACCCGCAAGAGAGCGAGAAATAGACACGCATGCATTTGTTGTCTAAAGGAACAAAAATTCTTGATATTATAAAAAATAATACCTATAAAAAAACAATTACTGATCCGTGTTTACCTCTCTAAATGTATTTATCAGTAACAAAACGTGTCGTTTTGCCTGATGACACCTGAGGAAAAGTTTTTTAAAGTAGTGCTTTGTTACAATTCTGAGGCTATATCTTGGGGGAGTCAAAAACAAGAGCTATCATCGTATGTACCTTACTCTGTTTTCTCCTTATAGTATCCAATGCTTCTGTAAGCAGCAAATTCATCTCATCACACAAGTCTACCTCAACTGAAAAACCTCTTCTGTCTGAACAAAACATCATCATTGCCCCCCCAGAATTCTATGATGCTGCAAGAGATCTTCAACAATTCCGCAATGGCGAAGGGATTTCAACTGTTATTGTAAATACAACCTTTATCAACACCAACTATGATCCTGCAGAAGATCCACCATTTAAAGGATATGCAACAGGCAAGATTCCTCGACTACTTATACGAAATTACAATTATGATTTCGCAAAAAAAATCATTACGTTCTTACGCGATAATGCAACCCATCCAAACATGGAATACGTCACTCTTTTTGGTAATGGAGAATTTATCCCTGCAAGCTACTATATCCATTCAGAAATGCGATGGACCAAAAAAATCCTTAATTTATTTACCATTCCTGATATGTATAATAATCGTATCGCAACTGATTTCTTCTACACATCTCCTGATTACGATCTTAATACCGACTATAAAGTTGGACGTATCTCAGTATCCACTCCCACTGAAGCAACCGCGTATGTCCACAAAATCATCAGCTGGCAGCAAAACGTAACATGGGACTGGTTTCAACAAGTTATTGTCGGCGGTGACCAGCCAAATCTCCCAGAAGAGATGGATCTAGATGGATGTTATGCTGGAGAAATGATTGCAGCAGATGTAATCAACAAGGGATATTTCCAAGGGATGGATATTTCAAAACTCTTTTTAACAGAAGGAAACTTCAATAAATCCTGCATCATCAAAGCACTCAAGGAGGGAGAATCAGGTTTTTTCTTCATGATGACCCATGGCATTACTGATCGATGGGGCACATCCGAAATGAAAGAATATGTTAATGCTGATGAAATGCTTGAGCTTCCTGAGAATACTAAAATCCCTGTGATTGTCTCAGTTGCATGTATGTGCGGTGCGTATGATACGCATTCCATGCATCCTCTTTTCTTTATGAGGAGTGGGCAGAAATCATTTGGCGAAGCCATTCTTACCTCAAAAGGTGCAGGTATCGCCTATATTGGCACTACCCGGGGGACGCTCGGCTCTCCTCTTCTTTATCTTGATGATGGAGAAGTGATGATAACCAAAGAACGCGGGATTGCTGGAATGCTTTTGAATTTTTTTGAGGAATATCACAATGGAACTATTCGCCTTGGGGATATTACTACAGCAGCGATGACCAAATATGTACAGCAGAATGTTTTTTCAGATACACCCGAAACAGATGAAGCCTTCGCCGTCTTAATGAGCTTTGTTTTACTTGGTGATCCCGTGATTTTACTCCCACAACAACAACCACAAAGCAGGCCGTCATACCAACAACCACATCTCACCGCAATAGACCCTGAGGGCTCCACCTCAGAAACGCATTCTCGTCCTTGGTACTCTACCAACGCAACAGTTCATATCCAGATTGAAACCAACTCTTCACAAGTATCGGTGAAAATCATTGATATCGATACCAACACGGTAGTTGATCGACAAACCTTCATATTGGTCAATAACTCAACAGAGTATACATTTACCTCTGCAAACGCTGCCCGGTATCTAATCCGCGCAAGTGGAAATGACGGCAAAGAAGGATGGCTCTATTGTACAATAAAAGATTAATAAGATATTTCTTCTACAACTGATGAATTATTTTTCTGCTTCTCAGACAGGCTCAAAACTAGGTGTAACACTACCTTTTTGTTCTGCTTGTAATCGAATCATGGCTAAATCAGCTTCAAAACTATCCCCGCCCCCGCCTCCGCCACTTTTCTGCAGGGTGAAACTTACACTTGCAGAAGGATGTTCAACTGTGAGGGTTATTGTCTGAGATTGCGACACATATCCTGGGTAACTTGCAGTCACCGTATGGGTCCCATATGCTAGATTACCAATGGAGTAGCCACCACCAAAGCCTGTCAATGTAGATTTGCTCCCTGCTGAAACAGGTGCAAATATCAGGGGAACGAGCGCCCATCCATAAGTTCCAAACACCGTTCCAGAAACACTCCCGTACTGAGAATCATCTCCGCTACCCCCAGAACCATCATCATAATAAGATACATCCTTGACAAAAACAGTTTGAGTCATACTGCCGCTTTGTTCAGCCCCTCCAGATCCTGTGCCATTCGTAGAAGCCAAAGCACCATTTGATAATAAAATCACAAGCGTTACCAGTGCAATCACAAATATCTTTTTCATAGACATATGCAACCTTCTGTGTTCTTATCACCATACAGAAACCCGTACGGCACGGAACACTACATATAATATAATCATCGGTAGTATATAAAATTTGTGTGAATTTCCCTATATTTTTAGTGATTTTCTGTAGCATGCTATAACATCATGTTATTTTTATAATCAAGACATTATTTTATGAATGAACGGCAGCCTCCTTTATTTTCGCAATAAAAAAAGTTTGTTTAAATTTTCTGTTTGATTTTTTTATATGCGTTCATTCCTTGCACAAATGCATTCTTATTAACCATCTTATATTTTTCAGGGATATTCTCAAGAATCGTCTCAAGCAAAACTTCAGATGGAAACGGCAAAACATCGGTTCCTGCAAGCGCGCCCAAAAGCACACTATTTCGCGTAATCACTGCGCCAGCGTTTTCCGCAATCTTAAGAGCATCAATCGGGTACAACTCACCATACATCTTCAACTCAGAAAAAATATCCTCAAGAGATGGATAGATCTCCCCGCCAACCGCAACAGTAAATGGAATCAAAGGATTTGTATCCGTAATAATCTTTGTTTTCTTATGAGCATACGTGATATAACGAAGCGCCTCCACAGGTTCCGTACTTACAATCACATCAGCACCACCATTAGGAACCAACGGACCAGACACATCGCCCATACGCACAGTACAACTCACGCTTCCTCCACGCTGCGCCATCCCATGAATCTCAGAAGTAAACACATTCACTTTTCCATTAATTCCTGCTTTTCCTAGAAGATTCGCTGCGGTCACAACACCTTGACCACCAACACCAGCAAGCACAATGTTCACTTTTTTATTCATTTTTTCCCTCCTTTTTTTGAGATGGCACTAAACGGACAGATCTGCGTACAGATACCGCAGCCGTTACATTGTGTAACATCAATATGAATGCTTTTATCATCAGCAAAATACAATGCAGGACAACCAAATCGACCAATACAGGTTTTACACTGCTTACATTTACTTTGATCAATCTCATAAATAGCAATGTTTTCACCTGCTTTTCGCTTCCGTTGCACCTCCAGAAGAATACATGGTGATTTACTGACGACAACTGCTGGTCCTTTGAAATCAATCGCACGCTTAAACGCAGCAGTCGTCTCCTTCAAATTATCTGGATTCACAATCTCGATATGTTCCACACCAAGGCCTTTTACGACATCCTCGACATTGAGGCGTTTTGCTGGTCGTCCCATCCCATCAATATCGGTTCCAGGATTTGGCTGATGACCAGTCATCGCAGTTGTTCGATTATCAAGAATAGTGATCACAACATCGTGATTATGATGCACTGCGTCAATAATCGGTGGAATACCAGAATGGAAAAACGTGGAATCACCCATAAAAGAAACGATTTTCTGATCAGTGGATACTGCTAGACCACATGCTGTTCCTGCGTTTGAACCCATACAGAGCAGAAGATCAGCGATTTCCAGTGGCGGGGCTTTCCCAAGCGTATAACAACCGATATCAGTTGGATAAATAGTGTCCTTTGGAGCTGCTTTTTTCACCGCATAATACGTTGATCGATGCGGACAACCAGGGCAGAGCGATGGAGGCCTGCTAGGAAGTTTTAGTTTCGATTCAAAAGGTTGAGGGTACGGGTTTTTCGTTTTGAAAAATTTTGAAAACGCGGCCGCAACGATATCCGGAGTATATTCATATAAACGAGAGAAATGACCTGTTGATTTACCAATGATCTTTACATCAGATCCGATGTCGTGAGCAAATGTTTTGAATTGCTGCTCAAGAATCGGTTCGAGTTCTTCAACAACGATAATGGTTTCGCATGAGTCGATGAATTTCTCACACATCTTTCTTGGGATTGGGTGGGTCATACCCAGTTTTAATATCCTTACGTTCAGATGCATGTCTTCAGCGACTTCTTTTGCGTAATCAAAACCAACACCTGATGCTACAATCCCGATATCTCCAGGTTTACCAATTGTGATGATTTCGTTAAACGGCGATTTCTCAGAGATTTTTTCAGCGTCGTCAAGATGCTGCAATAAAACCGGGTGTTTCGCCCGTGCTGTTGAAGGGACGGTGACAAGCAACGGGTTTTTTTCAAAATGTCCTTTTCTTCGTGGTTTTTGCAATGCGTTGAATACGGTTGGTCCACGAGCATGGTTTAACCGCGTGGTGGTACGAAGAAGTATCGGAAGCTCTAGTTGTTCTGAGATGTCAAAGCCTATTCTTGTCATCTCTTTTGCTTCCTGCGGCGTGGTCGGTTCAAGCATCGGTGCACCGCCAAAGATTGCGAAATATCTGTTATCCTGTTCGTTTTGAGACGAATGACAATAGGGATCATCAGCGGAGACGATGATGTGTCCTCCTTTGCAGCCGACGTACATGTACGTCATAAACGCATCGCTTGCAACATTGAGTCCCACGTGTTTCATGCAGGTGAGTGCCCGCAGTCCACAAAACGATGCAGCGGCAGCAATCTCAAGTGCAACCTTTTCATTAACAGAATATTCAAAATAAAACCCTGGGTCTTTGTCTTGTTTTGTTGCTTCTTGGGCTATTTTTGAGAATGTGTCCGCAATTTCTGACGAGGGTGTCCCAGGATATGTTGTTGCGACATCGACTCCTGCTTCTAATGCACCGCGGGTAATCGCTTCGTTTCCTAATAGTAGTACACGCTTTCCTTTGTTATCTTCTGTTATCTCCATCATGAAAAACACCATATAACGAGACTAAATATTATACATTGCCCCGGAGTGGTCGTAAATGAAAATAGCATATAAATCTAACGAATCTTGGTTGAAGCTTGCTAAAAAAAATGCGGCTCGGTTTAAACGCCTTTAATGATGAGATGATAATAAACGATATCAATATTATATTAATTATTTAATAAATTATTGAAAAATTGTTAAATACTAGATAAAACATAAATAATATGAAGGAAGGAATATGAAACGAAAAATGTGGGTGATAGGTGGAAGTGTGGGGGCAGGTGTTCTTTTAGTCCTAGCAATGTTACCAACGGTTGTTAGTGCACAAACAACAAAGATGACGATTAATGACATGTATCAAACTATAAAAAATGAACTATTAATAAAAAAGAAAAACGATCTAAAAAATGCGGGCCGTATAGGTTTTCTTCTGGCTTTATTAATAGACATGTTAGCTCCAATCATCTATCTCATTTTTGCTATTATAGGTTCTCTTGGATAATAATTAAATTATCTAATTAAAATAAGGGGGAGGAGATTATGAGGAGAAAAATAAATGCATTAATTATTACACTGGTGATGTGTTCAACTTCAATGGCTGCACTCTTTGTTGTTCACAATGATGTAAATGTCAAAGCAAACCCAGAAGAATCTGGAGATATAAAATTAGATGGAAACCTAATTTACAATGTCACACAATATTTATCAAATATCATAAATACTGCATACAATAATAACGAATTATACAAGGGAAGAGCATTCGGATCAAAAGGAGAGTGGAACGCATCAGATTATATTAAAGACAACATGAATGCATTGGGTCTTTTTAATGTTCATAAAGAACAAATTGTTGATATTCCGCCTGATGTTGATTTATTGCCATCTCAAAATTCTAGGATTCTCACAACCAAACTTGATATATTAACCATGGGCTTAACTGTGAATCATTCTGGGATTCTATCACCTACTGATTGTTATATTAGTCCAAGATGGAACGACAGCATAGATGACGAAAATTACAACAAAAACGATTTATCATATAACTGCACAAATAATAATCTTAAAATAATCAAAACAGATAATTATTCATGCACCGATGCTTTCCTCCAATACGTTTACATTCCAGAACAAATTCCACTTATCCCACTTATCCCGCCGTATTTACCCTCTTGGAATAATTTCATGCAAGATATGAAACTTGCATTACAAGTACCAAGTGGAATGGAAACCGCCTTTGAGGATTATTATGATTTTCATTTTAATACGATAACTCCTAATGACAATTCTACGTTTCCATCTTTTTTAAAAAACCAATCTATTCCAAATTATGACTTTGTCTTTATTCAAGAAAATCCAAAATTCAATCCAAATATCAAAGAACTACCATCAATAGAATACGATCAAAATTATAATGGACTTTATCAATGGACATTTCTCATCAAGAATCAATTTGAACGATTACAGTGGAAAGTCTGGGAAAAAGTATATCCGCATTGTCAAGGACTTATTCGATATGATTATGATAATCTCTCATATGACACAGGTCAAAGGGGATCATACTTTCCGGTGATTTATATTAACGGATCAATTGGCAAGACCATCTACAACCAGGTAGAGGATTATCAGATCAACTATTTTGTAAATCAACAATGGAACACATCGGTAATAAGCTATAACGTCATCGGTCAGATTAACGGAAAAGATCCAACAAAGACCGTGATAATCGGCTGTTTATATGATTGCATGTGGAACCAAGGAACAGTTGACTCAGCAATCGGCATCGGCATCATGCTTGCTTTAGCTAAATATTTGAAAACATTACAAACGAATTATGGTATTATCCCGGATTATACGACAAAGTTTATTGCATATGGTGGGGAAGAATATGGAATGATTGGTGCTTATCATTATGAGGCTACGCATTTAGATGAAAATATTAGAACAGTAATTGATTTGAATCAGGTTGGTTATCAAATCAATTCTTCATCTATATTTTATATCGCATCAAATAGTTTAACTCCCCTATTCAATCCCGATAATAACATATTGGAAAGACTAGCTGACACATTTCACTATAAAGACAGGACAGATGGCATCACGGATCTTAGCATCTTACCAACACCAGTAGGTTCAGTCAGTGACGAATCCGTGTTTGCACAAGCCAGATTACCATCGTTTCTACTTGGTGGTCACGATCGTTTATTTCTTAATACCATCATGTTTCTGAAAGATACAGCATGGTATCGTCACCATAGAACCGGTATGAACTACACCGAAGGTGATGTCATGAAATACTATAACGACACCGATGTCGCAGTCACCAGTGAAATGGTTCTTAACGTCACCAAATACTTCACAGTTGACCCACACGACTGGTTTCAACCAAACAGCGTCAGCGTAGAACTTGCTGACCTCGGCGACGACCAAGACACAAACCCAGACAGCGTCATCGTCCACTACACCCTTATAACCGATATACCGAACGAACGCGCAACCATCAGAGCATTTCTTGATTATATCCCATTTCCTCTTCTCTTCCGATTTTGGAATAAAGAAGAATACATCCTCAACCCAGAAACCAACGCCCAAGGCAGCATCATCGTCAGCCTCCCTAAAGAATCCAAAGAAGGATGGTACCGACTCACCGTCTACCTCCACGACAGCAACGGAGACATTGACGTATCAGATGGTTTGGAATTTTACCTCCCCAGATGATATAATGAATGATTCAGCCGATCAACAAATGCAGATAAACCTTTAAATACAATGAAAGAGATAATATTTATGGGTATAACGTATGAATAAAAAAATAATTGCCGGAAGCATCTTTATAATTGTTATTCTTGTCCTCGTATCATTTACATCCGTTGTGAGTGCTAATTCATCAGAAGCAAAAACAGTCTTTCAACAAATGAAAGACAGAAATACAAAAGGTAGTTTGGATTTTCCAAAACTTTTAGAGGCATTATTTAAAATTATTTTAGGTTTTATCTATTGGATTGTTCTTAATTTTCATTCGTAGAGATTTCAATTACCTATCTTCAAATAGATTTGGTAAATTGAAAAAAAATAACGTTAGGGGGAAAAATATGAGGAGAAAATTAAGTGCTATATTTGTAACACTGTTGATGTGCTTGACCGCTGTAGTCATTGTTCCGCGCAATAATGACGTCAAAGCAGACTCGGGAAGTGGTGGAAGCAGTGGATTGGATACTCAATTTATACATCAGATAACAGAAAATTTGAGCAACGTCATCTACAATGCATAAAATAAAAACCTCGAATCTCTCGAAACACAACATCGGCAGGAAAACCCGCAAATTCCCATCTCTGTCACCTGAAACACCCTTCAATGACCAGTTCCAGGCAGGGTTCATTGACCGCCAATTTCCAGGAGTAAATCATTTCCCATTCCTGTCACTTTTCCATTTCCCAAACGTATCACCTAAAAGTGCCTTCGTTGATTTCCCCCTCTCCAAGAAATAATTCCCATCCGTGTCACCTGGGATATTTCCTATCTCTGTCACTTTTGGTTCCCATCGGTGTCGCTTTTGATTTTCAGTTTTCGATGGTTATTTCATTGTATTGTTCATAAAAAAATCTTCTTTTTTTTAAGGTTCTGTGGCAAAACCGTTATATATACGTTATTCCCATAATTATTATTGTATAATGACAAAGAAAGAGAAACAGGAAATTAAATTGTTTGTTCAAGAGCGATCAGAATATCTCAAATACTGTGCTAGAGTTCATTAGGATTGTATTTTTTTAACCATTGTAGTATTTTTGTCCCATAAGAAGATATCATTAGTTTTTTGATTTCGTTTCTCCTCGCCGATTCATCTTCGATATTTGTTATTCTAAAAAACTCTCTGTGTAATTCATGTTTTTCCTCATAGGGCAGTCTCCATTTTTCCAGTTTAATTCTTTCTGTATTGGTTGCAAGTGGTCGACAGTGATTTTTCTGTAAAAATCGTTCAGCAGAGAGAAGTGATGTCCGGTGATTTCCGTTTCTAAACGGATGCAACACTATGAGAGATACGCAATATCCCAACGCTTTGCGGTAGATATCTTTTCCAAATTTTTCGGATATAAAACGAAGAGTAAATCTGATATCATCAGGTTGTATAACCTGGAATTTTTCTCCCTCACCTGTAAGCTGCAGTGAATATCGATTGATTTCTTGTATTTCATCTTCTGAGAGATACTCAATCATGGCGGGTACATCACGTTACTATTTATTCAAGATTCTCATTACCTTTTTAGTATTTCCCAACTTTGTCACTTAGCATTTCCCACCTTTAACTCAACAACAATAAAGACCAGATATCCCTAGCTGTAAATACAGATACATTTACATCTTTTTATCTGAGGTGTGAAGACAGTAGTGATAGAAGGTTAACTACATACGTATTTACATATTCAGCTGCGAAAAAGGTACTTAAAACCCAGCGTCTTTTTAGAGGTTGGAAGGAATTGGGCTGGTAGTTGTTTTAGAGTGCATCCCATCCCCTCCTAGTGAGGCCAGCCTTTCCTTCTTTCTAATAACTGTTTTTCCCTTCGACAACTAAAAGAATCTTGATTTTTATTCGTGAAAAAATAACAAAGTATTTTACCATAGTCGACATTACAAAACTGGTGGATGGAAAAACACATTTGAGGGGAAACTGAGGAGAGATCTTTATCCCAAAAAATAGTGCATCAAACATCCTTTGATTTCCAGAAGATCCACATCATTGAAACAAACATATGCTGAGGAGGAATCGTTGAATGACCACACAGATACCAAATTATTGCCAAGAGCCAAAGATTATACCGAAACAGATACCGCTATTTGAGGAACAGGATGACGGAGAACTCATCCCGTACACCAAAGAAATCTAACAGTAGATTTTTTCTTCTTTTCATTTCTTTTTTTATCAGTTAAAGGAACAAATATAAACATTGTTATGATATAAACCGTCTCATGGAAAAACGAACCGTTGCATTAAGTATCGCAGGATCGGATTCTTCAGGTGGCGCAGGCATTCAAGCGGATATGAAATCATTTTCTGTCCTTGGTGTCCATGGATTAACCGCTATAACTTGTGTTACCGCACAGAACACACAACGGGTACACCATATACATCCTATAAGTGTTGAAAGTATTGAACAACAAATTGATGCCGTGTATGAAGATTTCTCTATTAACGCTGTGAAAACTGGGATGCTGTACAGTGATGAGATGGTAGGTTGTGTTGCAAAAAAAATATCAGAGTATCATATGAAACCTGTTGTTGATCCTGTAATGATTGCTACAAGTGGAGACAACCTTTCTCAAAAAACGTTTCTAAAGACACTGAAAAAAGAACTACTGCCGAAAACGTATATGTTAACCCCGAATATCCCTGAGGCAGAAATGATTCTTGGAAAAACGATTAAAACTTTGGAAGAAATACAAAACGCATGCAAAAGACTTCATTACCTCGGACCAAAATTTATTTTTTTGAAAGGAGGTCATCTTGAATGCGATGATGCCACTGATGTCTTTTTTGATGGGAAAAAAACTTCAACGTTTTCTCTCCCACGTATACCTTTGGGAAAAACACACGGTTCGGGATGTACACTTTCAGCGCTTATTGCCGGGTATCTTGCATTAGGAGAAACACCGCTTCACGCAGCACAAAAAGCAAAAACCATGACATGGACGATGATCAACGATAGTTTTCAATTAGGAAAGGGCGCAACACTATTGAATCAATCACTTTGCATCCATGATGCCCCACCATTATGTCCCAGCAACGATCATTTTTGTGTGTGGCTTGAGTTAAAAACCATGGTTGATCGTCTTCTTTTAATTTTACCCAAAGAGTTTGTCCCTGAGGTAGGAATTAATATCGGTTACGCGGTGATTGGTGCACTGAGTCCAGATGAGATATGCGCGATTGAGGGACGAATCGTAAAAACAAAAGACCGTGTACTTCGACAAGGCCGATTGGATTATGGCGTCTCAAAACACATAGCCTCGATTATCCTTACTGTGATGTCTATTGATATGTCGATGAGATGTGCGATGAATATTTCTTATTCAAAAGAAAACCTTAAACTATGTAGAAACGCTGGGTTAACAATAGGTTCCTTTGATCGAAAAAATGAGCCAGCGAACGCCTCTTCAACAATGGAATGGGGAACTAAAGATGCAATCGTAAGGCTCAACGGCATCCCTGATATAATCTATGATACCGGTAGTGTTGGAAAAGAACCTATGATTCGCCTCATTGGCAAAAACCCACCTGATGTTCTTCGAAAAATGCAATGCATCATCGGAAAAACAGGAGAAAAACTACGAAATCATTATAAAGCACAACAGAATTGAGCGCAGTCGTAAAACCAAAGATGATACGGGGAGTTTAGTTATGACTGGAAAAGGAAACGCAGAAGAAAACATCATCTATGTAGGAAGCAAACCGCCAATGAGCTACGTACTCGCGATAGTCACTCAGTTTAACAGTGGCTCAAGTGAAGTGTTCATCAAAGCACGAGGCAAAGCAATCAGCAGAGCAGTCGATGCAGCGGAGATTACACGAAACCGGTTTGTGACAGACGCAAAATTAAAAGACATCAAAATCGGCACAGAAGCAGTGACAAACGAAGAAGGCAGAACATCCAACGTTTCTTCCATCGAGATTTGCCTTGAGAAGTAACGTTATTTGGAAGACGTATTCTCTTTAATAAAAAATACTTCTTTCCACTTCTTTTTCTTTTTTTGTTTTAATTGTAGTATTTTCTGTTCGCATAAATACATTAAAAATAAAAAAAAGAAGAAAAAATGGAGGAAAATTCTCCAACTTTTCTATTATTTCAATTTTCTGTTATATTTATGCTGGTGGTACCATACCAGCATGATGGTCAGGAATGAAATAGGTAATGGTTTTCAAAATTTTGGTCTCATGCCAATCATGACCACCTGTACCAGTCTCCCAATAAACTCCTATATACCATGTTTCAGTAACCCATTTTCCGTCAAAAACCTTAGTTACAGAATATTCTTTATATACGGGTCCATACTCAACCCACCTACCTTGTACTTGTGCTGTACACGCCGGTACAAATGCTATCAACACAAATAGTGCGCCTGCCCCAATTCCCATTATTTTTAATGTTTTGTTCTTCATTTTTCTCATCACATCCTAAATTTTTCTTTGTTATATCGTTTGAGCACTGCCCAAACAACTTCTATAAATCATTGTGGTCAATTTGATATTTATATGTTGCTTGACGATTGTTGTCCAAATCAAATTGACAGTTCATACTGTTATACTTTCAAAAAACCTATATCTAATTTTGCCTTGTTAAAATGTCAAAACGAAAAAATGACATTTGTATAGCTCTTTTAGTTAATTATGAATTGCGATCTGTCTTTTTATGAATTGATTTATATTGTTGTGGAGTAAACACCATAATTAATATTTTTTTATTCCTAAGGTAGCATATACGCTATATCATCCCATGGATGTCGATACAAACCTTGTTTCAGTCGCTTCTGATCAAGGTAATGACCGATAAGTCCGATACTGCGACCGAGTACGAAGAGGCCGTTGAGTGCACCCATCTTTATGTATTCATCTGCTTCTTGTTTCGTCAGCTCTGATCTGAGTAAATCAACAAAACAGATCCCGATGCAGCCATCCACGTTCAAGATCAGATTATCTCGTTTTGAAGTGGTGATTTTCTCAACTTCTCGCGCATAATCAAGCAGAGGAGTACTTTTAAAATGCTTCTTTGCATAGCTACTGATGATCGTGACACGCATATCTGGGTTATGGATCGATTTTACCAGATGACCAATACCCTGGATATTCGCACCTTTTGCCTTCATATCATCGACAAACTGCTGCGGTGTTTTCCCAGCATCATACGCCTCAGAAAACATCTGAGCAGCGCCATCAATCGCACCACCAAAACGCGGCCCGATCGTAAGCATCCCAGATACTAGAGAAGAAATCAGATCTTTTCCTGCGCGTGTCGCAACAATCGTGTTATGCGCGCCAGAAACAGCAGGCCCATGATCCGCGGTGACCATGATTGCCATTTCGATGAACTTTGTAGCGTAGGATGGCAAGAGTTTTTTAAACCACAGAATACTCAGCACTCCGCCGATACCAATATCTTTTTCAAACACTTTAGAAATCGACATGTTCCCATATAAAAGTTCCTCGCCACGGTCATCTGATATTGTACAAATAAAATTCGCAGGTTTTCGTACAGCCTTTGTTTTCATCGCAGTAGCATAATCCATCGGAACCTTAACAGGATCAGGCTCTGGTTTTGGTATAATTATCTTCTTTTTCACAAGATCATCATAGACCATGCGGATTTTTTCATCGTAATCATCAAAGGAGTTTGGAACAACTGCACCAGCAGTTTTCAATGCCGCATTCTTTGCATCTGCGGTCTCCGTATCGGATCCTGCTTTCGCACCAGCATGACCAAACTGTACCTCTGTCTTGAATGCTTTTGAACACGTGCCAGTAACCCACATAACAAGTGGTTTTTTGATTTGTTTTTTCTTCAGTGCTTCAACAATCGTATATTCATCGGTTCCTCCGACTTCACCAAGACACACAAGCATCTTTATCTCAGGGTTTTTCTCAAAACGCAACAGATGATCTAGAAGATTGGAGCCTGGGTATCGGTCACCACCAATAGCAATTCCCTCGTAGAGACCATCGGTGCTTCGTGCAACAATATTATATGCTTCGTTGCTCAGTCCACCAGATTTTGAAACAAAACCAACTGAACCTGGTCTATGAAGTTTGGATTCCATAATGTTTTCAATGGTTCCACCAGTATTTCCTATCTTAAAAGCACCAGCAACAATCCCGCCGACAGTCGCAGGACCAATAATGATTTTCCCGAGTTTCTTTGCTTTTACGGTGAGCTCTTTCATCCTGCGTTCAGGAACCCCTTCAGCAATAATCACAATTGTTCTAATTTGTGGTATCGCAAACGCTTCTTCTGTAGATGATGCAGCGGATCGAAACGAAGCAAAATTAATCATCACGTCAACGTTTGGATGTTTCATTGCAGCTGTTTTCAATTGTTTGTAGACTGGGACAAGAATCTCCTTTGGTCCGAAGAAAAACTTCTGAAATCCATCTGATCCAGTCGGGTTCACCACAGCAGCAACTGACGGTGTTTTTCTTCCTGCGACATAATCAAAATCAAGCATACGTTGCACTGCGTTTGTTTGCATGTTATAGATGAATGATTGTGTATCTTTTGTAAATAACAAATAATCTTTTTTATCAGTTGCCATAATCTATTTTCCTCCTTTCAGTGTATTCATCGCCATGGGGACAATTTTTGTCATATGCGTTTCAGGTCCATAGACTTCGATAGGGACACCCACGTCATTTCCCAGTTCTCGCATGATTTTCAGGCCTTCTTTGTAGTTTGGTCCACCCCTGCGAACAAAGATACGAATATTGTTCTCCCGAAGTTTTGTCTGATATTCTTTTATAGCGCGAACAATACCTTTGAAGGTGTTTGCAACATCAGTGAAATTCGCTATCCCGCCACCGATAATCAAGACTTTACCATTGGGATGTTTCTTTCTGGTCATAAGATCAAGAATTGTTTTTGCGTACAGATACGTGAATTCCTCATTTGGATCGCCGGAGTATTCCCCATAGTTTGCCATTTCATTCATGCCGCCTAGATCCGTAATCGTATCTGCATAGATGACTGAGGCGCCGCCACCAGCAACCATCGTCCAGATCCTTCCCTCAGGGTTAATGACCGTGAGTTTCAATGATGCACCAGTCTTAGAATCAAGATCTTCGATAAACGCTTCTTCTTTTGACAGAATCCTACCAAACGGTGAAGGAAACTTTATGCCACCCCATTTTTTTCCGCTCACAAACTCAGCGGTATCATCAAGTTTTGCTGCAAGATCCAACGGAAAGATTTTATTATCAATAACGACAAATGGGTTTATTTCCAGATACGCGTAGTTAAGATCAGCATAGAATTTATACATGCCTTCAATGAACCCTGCAATGAGAGATCGTCGGTCACTAGGGACTTTTCCAAGGATCTTTTTCTCGATATCAGATGCAGTCGGTTGTTCACCAATAAGAACCAGGAGGCGAACCGCTTTTGTGTCAATGTCACCAACATTGATCCCCCCTTCATGATGAAACAAAATCTCATCACCATCTTTAGTTGAGACAATTGCAAGATAATACTCATCTGTTTCTTTATGGACAATGAACGGCTCAACAATAAAATGATCAAGAATACCGGTAACAGTTCCCACTGTTACTGGTTTGCTCATGCGTTCTTTGACCCAGTTTTCAACGTCTTTCCAGTCTGCATTCAACAAAAGAAGCTTGCTTTTTCCCCGTCGTTTGATAAGTTGATCAGGTTTCACAACAAGTTTTTCTTTCATGAGCCATTTGTATGTCGTCGGTAATTGTTTAAAATCTATATCAGGCCCAATCGTAAGAAAACGATCTTCAACAGTATATTTGCCGTTCGTATATTCTTTCAGTAAACGGGCGATCATCTTTTTTCCGTCCGCCTCACGAATTGCTTTCTGCGCCATAAAAATCCTCCTTTATTTCTTTACATTTTTTTCTGAAGATTCTTCGCAATAGCATCAACGAATTCTTCAGTATATACTTGTTTGTTTTTTGGTGAGGGAGTCGCAACTCTCAACAAATCACCAGTCATGATTCCGCTTTCGATGGTCTCAAGTGATGCATCTTCGAGTTTCTTTGCAAAATCTACAACCTCTGGTGTTTTATCAAGTTCTCCACGTTTCCTGAGGCATCCGGACCAGGCAAAGATAAGTGCCATGGGGTTTGATGAGGTTTTTTCTCCTTTTAAATATTTATAGTAATGTTTCTGAACAGTCCCATGTGCAGCTTCGTATTCAAAAAACCCTTCTGGTGATACGAGAACTGATGTCATCATAGCAAGACTACCATACGCTGAACCAAGCATATCAGACATCACATCGCCATCGTAGTTTTTCACAGCCCAAAGAAGTCCTCCTTCTGCTTTCATAATCCGTGCAACCGCATCGTCGATAAGGGTGTAAAAATATTCAATGCCTGCTTTCTCGAATTTTGTTTTCCAGTTTTTCTCGTACTCATTTTGGAAGATCTGTCTGAATCTTGCATCATAGGTTTTAGAGATCGTGTCTTTTGTGGAAAACCACAGATTAACCTTTTGATCAAGAGCAAAGGTGAAACAGGCTTTCGCAAAACTACCAATCGATTTATCAGTGTTATGAATCCCTTGCAAAATTCCAGGTCCCTTGAACTCATGAATAGTACACCGAATAGGCTGCCCGCCGTCAGAAGGAGTAAACACAAGTTCTCCTTTTCCAGGGCCTGGGACACGAATCTCCTGGTTTTTGTACACATCGCCATACGCATGTCTGCCGATGATAATCGGTTTTGTCCAATTGCGAACACCAGGTAGGATGTTTTTTACAAGAATCGGCGCTCTGAACACGGTTCCATCAAGAGCTGCTCGAAGGGTTGCATTTGGGCTTTTCCACTCTTCTTTCAAATTGTATTCTTTTATCCGATCCTTGTTTGGAGTGATGGTTGCGCATTTTACACCAACACCATGTTTTTTTATTGCGTTCGCCGCATCAACGGTTACCTTATCATTTGTTTCATCCCGATATTTCAACCCGAGATCATAGTAGTCAAGATCCATGTCAAGATACGGTAAAAGAAGTTTTTCTTTCACCATCTTCCACATGATGCGGGTCATTTCATCCCCATCGATTTCAACTATCGTGTTTTTTACCTTGATTTTATCTTGAGTTTTCATATGTTGCATCTGTTTCATTGTTCTCTTACTCCTTTTTTCCCATAAAATTCAATGTTCCCCCAGATAGAAGAATCTGTTTCTCCCGCTCAGAGAGATCGTATGTTACTTCAAACTGTTTGTCTTTTGTTTTATTTCTCACGATCATTGTTTTTCCTTTTTTCAAAAAGCTGTGAACGTCTGGGATTTCTAGTTCATCATTCTGATCAATCATATCGTAATCTTTCTCATTTTTGAACGTGAGAGGAATGATGCCGAAGTTCACAAGATTTGCTTTGTGGATCCGCTCCATGGATTTTGCGATAACTGCTTTTACTCCAAGATACATCGGGCAGATTGCGGCATGTTCCCGTGATGATCCTTGACCGTAGCTGACCCCGGCAACAATGATGTTTTGTTTCCCGGTTTGCTGTATCTTTTTTGCACGTTCATGGAATTTCGGATCAATCATTTCAAAAACAAACTCTGAGTATTTTGGTACATTTGATCGATATTTCATCCGTGCACCAGCAGGGATGATATGATCTGTTGTGATTTTATCACCGACCTTAATAGTGACTACGCCTGTGATGAGTTCAGGCATGGGTGTGCTTCGTGGCGGTTCACCGATGTTTGGTCCACGGTAGATTTTCACTGTTTTCCCATCTTTTAGTGGTGTGATGAACATGCTGTCGTCAACGTAGAATTTCTTCGGCATTGCAATCTTTGGGTACTTGATGCCAAGCTTTTCAAGATCACGTGGGTCGGTAAATTTCCCAGTGATTACTGCTGCGGCTGCGGTCTCTGGGCTGACAAGATAAACCTGAGCGTCTTTTGTGCCAGAGCGCCCTTCAAAATTCCGGTTGCTAGTTCGCAGTGATACACCTGCGCTTTGCGGTGATTGGGAGTTACCTATGCAGAACCCGCATGCTGATTCAGCAAATCGTGCTCCTGAGGAAAGCAACTCGGAAAATCCTCCATTGATTGTAATATTTTCAAAGACTTGTTTTGATCCTGGTGCGACAACAAAACTCACGTTTTGGTACGTTTTTTTATCTTTGAGGATATATGCAACGGTCATAAGATCTGTGTAAGATGAGTTTGTACAACTTCCAATGCATACCTGATCAACATCTATTCCTTTGAGTTCTCGTACTTTTTTTATGTTACCTGGACTATGCGGTGTTGCTGCGAGTGGTTCAAGGTCGCTGAGGTTTATGTCGACTATTTTATCATAGATCGCATCTTCATCTGCAGAGAGTGTTATCCAGTCGGATTCTCTTCCTTGTGTTTTGAGGAATTCTTTTGTTATTTCATCGCTGGGGAACACTGATGTGGTAACCCCGCATTCTGCCCCCATGTTGGTGATGGTTGCACGGTCTGGGACGGAGAGTGTTTTTACGCCTTCTCCACCATATTCGAAAACGGTACCAACGTTACCTTTGACTGTGAAGATTTCAAGAACTTTAAGGATTACGTCTTTTGCGCTAACCCATGGTCTGAGTTTTCCCATGAGGTTGATTTTAATGACTTTTGGGTAGGTGATGTAGAATGGTCCACCGGCCATGGCGACTGCGACATCAAGTCCTCCGGCACCTATTGCAAGCATGCCGATGCCGCCGCCAGTTGGTGTGTGCGAATCTGATCCAAGGAGTGTTTTTCCTGGTTTTCCGAAGCGTTCAAGATGGACTTGGTGGCAGATGCCGTTTCCTGCACGTGAATACATTATTCCGTATTTTGCAGCTATGGTTTTTAGGTAACGGTGGTCATCTGCGTTTTCGAACCCGATTTGAACGGTGTTATGGTCGACGTAGCTTACTGAGAGTTCTGTTTTGACTTTTGGGACGTTCATTGCTTCAAATTGAAGATATGCCATTGTTCCGGTTGCATCTTGGGTGAGTGTTTGGTCTATTTTGATCCCAATTTCTTTTCCTTTTTCCGGTTTGCCTTCTTTGATGTGGTTAGCAAGTATTTTTTCGGTAATTGTCAATCCCATAATTCAGCCTCTTCATTCTTTGTTTCATGGGTGAATATTGAAAGATTTAATAAACTTTTTGCATAGAAACAGCCATATAAATAAAATATTAATCAATAAATAGTTATTTTGATAATTTTTAAAAAAATTTTGACCATTATAACGTAAATTTTTTGTAATATAGTTAAAACGAGAATTATAAATACTATATTCAACCATTCCGTCAATATGAAAAGAACGAACCTGACATCCAACGAACACAATGTCCTCTACGGTCTGACGAAATACCCTCATATAAGCGACAGCGAACTTTCCACAATACTACATGTAAAAATGTCGACACTAACCTCAATCAAACGCAGACTTAAAGAACGAAAACTATTCAAAACACTTACCATACCACTCATAAACCGATTAGGATGTGAACTACTCAGCGTAATCTACATGCAATATAACCCCGTCATCCCGCTTGAAGAACGTGTGCAGACCACCAAAAAAACCATCGAGGTTTTCGATGAAATATTTTTTTCTGCGGGAGAACAAGAGAAAGGATTTTCCATTAGCCTAGCTAAAAACTACACGGATGTCGAACGCATCAACGAAATCAGAACGGAGACTTTCGGTCGGATGGGTTTACTGGAAGACGAATACCCTCATGAGGTGATTTTCCCTTTCGAAACCAGCCATATCGACCGTTTTTTCGATTATTCACGACTCCTCCACCAAACGTTCTCTCTTACAGAAGCAGATCCCCCACAATCAAACAGGGAATGGTTCACCCCAATCGATTGCGTGGATCTTTCCATCAAGGAAAGAAGAGTCTATATCGCACTTGTGGAACACCCAGATGCGACCGCTCAACAAATCGCTGATGTCGTCGGTCTTTCGCGGCATACCATTACACGGATGAAAGAGCGGTTTTTCACCGACGGGTTACTTCGACAAATCGTTCTTCCTCACCTTGCAGAACTTGGGTTTGAGCTGCTGGTTTTCTCCCATATCACCTTTAACCTACACCGCTTCCCCTCAACAGAGGAAATCGCGTTTCTCGACACCCCATCCACCGTGTTTTTCTCACGAAGAAAATTTGAGGCCGTCCTCATCTCAGCATATCAAACCTATCAAGAATATAAAGAGGATGAAATGAAAAAAATACGCTACCTCAAAGAAAAAAACCTGATCGTGTCACCGCCTGTGATTCAACCATATTCATTTAATCGTATGGTCAATATCAAGGATTTTACGTTTGCTCCGATAGCAAAAAAAGTCGTTGCAACATTGCAATAATCGCCCATTATTTTTTCAAAATATCGCATCATTTTTTTCTCAATGAAACATGTTGTTATTCCTGGTATTTTAATAGTAATTATGAAAAACTACTTATATTGAGATTCTATTCGGGCAACCCTCCTAACTGTATCTTGAAGGCATGTCTCATAACATTATCGTTGTCTTCAATAAAATAAAAAAGGACGAGGAAAAAATATGCCAAGCGAAAACATATCTGTATTGTTGGATGAGAAACGGGTTTTTAAACCCTCAAAAGAATTTGTTGATCAAACGAATGTAAAGCAGTGGATGGACGAACATAAAATCAAAACCATCGATGATCTGTACAAGAAAGCAGAGAACTGGGAATGGTTCTGGGGTGAGGCAGCAAAAGAACTCCTTGAATTTTATACCCCTTATAAAAAAGTTGTTGAATGGAATGCCCCCTGGGTGAAATGGTTTGTTGGTGCGAAATACAACATTGTCCATGATGCAGTTGATAAACATGCGAAATCCTGGCGGAAAAACAAGGTTGCAATTATTTTTGAAGGCGAACCCGGTGACGTCCGCAAACTCACCTATAACGATCTGTACATCGAAGTAAATAAACTTGCAAACGCACTGAAGAAACTTGGTGTGAACAAAGGTGATCGAGTTGGAATTTATCTTCCTATGATCCCTGAACTTCCGATTGCGATGCTTGCTTGTGCAAAGATAGGTGCGATTCATTCAGTTGTCTTTTCCGGATTCAGTGCTGTTGCGTTCCGTGACCGTATGCTTGATTGTGAAGCAAAAGCAGTGATCACCTGTGATAGTTTCTGGCGCCGTGGCAAAAAAGTACCATTGAAAACACAGACCGATGAAGCAATAAAAGATGCACCCAGTGTAAAGAATGTTATTGTCTACAAGAGAACAAATGATCCTGTGAACTGGACAAACAACCGTGATTTCTGGTGGCATGAGATCACAAAAGATATGTCAAAGGAATGCCCAACAGAACAACTTGATGCAAACGATCCACTATATTTCTTATATACTTCCGGGACAACCGGGAAACCAAAAGGAATAATTCATGCCCATGCTGGGTATGCGGTTGGGACTGCGCTCACCCTCAAATGGGTTTTTGATATGAAAGACGAGGATATTTACTGGTGTGCAGCTGATGTAGGCTGGGTCACTGGACACTCCTATATTGTGTATGCGCCGCTCATCCTTGGGGCAACCTCAATTATTTATGAGGGAGCACCGGATTGGCCGCAACAGGACCGCTGGTGGGATATCATCGAGCGATATGGTGCGACTATTCTATACACATCTCCAACAAGTGTGCGACTGTTTATGCGGTTTGGGGAAGACTGGCCGAAGAAACACGATCTGAGCAGCCTGCGGTTACTCGGGTCAGTCGGTGAACCGATTAACCCAGAAGCCTGGATGTGGTACTACAGAAACATCGGTCATGAGAAATGTCCGATTATGGATACCTGGTGGCAGACTGAGACCGGTCATTTCGTGATATCACCATTACCAATTACTCCGTTGAAGCCTGGGTCTGCAACAAAAGCGCTTCCGGGTATGTCCGCTGAAGTGTATAACGAAGAAGGAAAAGCTGTGCAGAATGCAGGCGGTAATCTCGTACTTACCCATCCGTGGCCTGGGATGCTTCGAGGGATATATAAGAACCCGGATCGGTATGAGCAGACCTACTGGAGCAGATTTAAGAATGTGTATCTTGCGGGTGATGTCACCCGTAAAGATGATGATGGATATTTCTGGATTCAGGGCCGCGCTGATGACGTACTCAAGATATCCGGTCATCGTATCGGTAACTCGGAGGTTGAATCTGCTCTTGTGAGTCATCCGATGGTCGCAGAATCGGCAGTCATTGGAAAACCCCATGAACTGAAAGGAGAATCCATCACTGCGTATGTGGTGCTCAAGAAAGGTATTCAACCCAGTGAAGATCTCCGGAAAACACTTACCGATCATGTCTCTAAAGAGCTTGGGAAAATCGCAAAACCTGATGAGATATGGTTTGTGTCTGATGTACCGAAGACCCGCAGTGGTAAGATCATGCGTCGGGTAATCCGCGCAAAAGCCATGGGTCAAGACGTCGGTGACACATCAACACTTGCGAACCCTGAAGCAGTTGATGAAATCGGCAAGGCAGTGTAAATACACTCCTTGTGTTTCTTCTTATCTTTTTCTTTTCTTTCCTGTTTTTTTACTTGTTTGTTTTCTACTTTTGTTTTTTTGGGTACCAAGTGTAAAGACACAGGGTACCACTTGTACAATAAGATGTTTTAAAGAAAACAGACCAAGAAGGATATGGTAAGCGAGATATTATGAATACCGCAGAACAAGTAAAAAAGCTGTACGAGGATGCAGTGGTAAACCATATGCTTGGTAAAGGATATTCTGAGGAGCGCGTTCGTGCAGAGGCGCAGAAGATATCAAATATCATTGTAAAGAATGAGTAGTTGAAGGATACGAACAGCATCGTTGTTAAGAGTATGGTATGATTGGTGCGGTGGTATCTACATTTGGTGTTATCACTATTTTTTTACAGGGTGTGCGTTCTTTATAAAGCCGTATCTTAAGAATTATTGGAACTGATCTTTTATTTTTCTCCTTATGTGGTATTTTCTTTGAACTGTCATTCTGTCACGACAGGTATATAAACAATGACAGTTAAAGTATATCATGAGAAAGAATAACAAAGGTGGTAGGAAAAAGATGGTTGATATAAAAATCCAGGCGACAACAATAGCTATTGGAGTAGCTTCTGGCATTACCCCGTTATTGTGTAAAGGGATAACGCCATTTCAGTTCTAAAAATTTTATTCCATAAATATTTTTAGATTTCTGGAATAAAACGTAGTTTATAATTTTTTGCTACAGTGAAGTAGTCGTATTTTCTGATTGCTCCGGGAAATTTTAGATGAATATCATCCATAATCTGATTAAGTTTATCAGAATCTTCTAAATAAAATTCCAATTCTAGATCGGAGACACCTGCGGATGTCCCTATAAATGTTAGATACGGATTATTTTTAATGTAATTCGTGATATGATTGCGTTGTGTATGTTCTTTGAGATGTGCATCAATTTTAAAATGTTTTAAACCAAATTTTGAGATGTCAATGCCAATACGAAATGCTTGAATAACTCCTGATTTCGTAAGATTATTAAGTCGATAGTTTATTGTTTGCGAAGAACAATTCAATTTTTCCGCAAGATTAATAAGTGGGATTCGTGCATTTTCTGCTATTAGGTTTAGAAGGTGGTAATCGGTTTCATCAATATCAACGAGTTCTGCTCTTCCACCTGTGATTTCATATTTTAAACGGTCTAGATCTTTAGTTTCTTCTAACAGAAGATATGAATTTCTATATGTATACCATTTTACATACAAAGAAAAAACTTTTTCTGCAAAATAATCTCCATAGTTATCAAGCATTTTTTCCCAGAAATGATAAAAATCATTGATATTTTTAATCCAAAGAAAAACCACCAAATCATATCTTCCAATAATTGAGTTGATAACACAAGTATGCTTTTCTTTAATAAGATATTCAATAACTTTATTCTTGATATCTGGGGTAGCATATTGGAATACCAGGTAGAAACGAAAAACATTATAACCCAACTTATATGCATCAATGAGCGTCCAAAAATTTTTTATAATTCCTTCATCCTGCATCCGTTGAACTCGATATACAACCATGTCCTTCTTTAATCCTACTTTTTTACCGATTTGGGTGAACGATTGTCTGGCGTCTAAATCTAATTCGTAGAGTATTTTTCTGTCTTTAATATCTATGGGCGTCATAGGTTTCTGCAAGAATGAGAATCATCTGGGTATTTTAGAGTTTTTCCAGTGTTTTTCCTACCGTTTTTCGGTACAGTTTGTACAACAAATCTTATATGTTAAATACATATGTCACATCGGTTAAGCCCATCATTCCTCCCTAAATCTCTGTCGATTAACATGGGGATCAAATGCCTGGCAATCGTATAAACTGTAGAAATCCATCAGGTCCATTTTGATATTCAGATAATGCAGTAACGCTGTGAGATGTTTACCTGCAGTTTCAGAGAATATGGTGCTCCAGCGCAGATGTGTAAAACGAACTGCTTCTTTGCCTTTGGCCTCAGCCATCCTTCGAACAAGGTTGTAAATCAGCCTACTAACAAGAAGTGTAAGTATAGCCACCCAAATCAAGGCCTCAACGATATTTGCATTGGTAGTTTTGATCATATCCAAAGCATATTTACTCTTAAGTTCTTTGAATATAAGTTCTATCCGTTAGTCATCGGTTAAGGGCATTTTACTGTGGTTCAGCTTCATTCATGGCTCATATTTAGTACCCTAACTCGATGCCAAAGATTGTTTGTCAACAGGAGAAAACAGCCTATTTCTGCTTGATTATGGTTACATGTAAAGAATTTGTTGGTAAAAGTTACCTATATTACTCATATTTTGCTAAAACTTCTGGATAGCCTTCATGATTTCCTTATTATATTCCTTTTTGATCCGTATATGTCTGATTATTGCGCAATAGAGTTCTCCCTTCAACTTTTCTGAATCGATTCTTTTCTCCATCCTTCCTTGATATTTCCAGATTTGTTTCTTCTGTTTAGGATCCCACTTCACTTCATAAGCATACTTACAGCCTTTAATCGTCTTTATTACCTGCGTCATAGTTAATATTGGTAACTTGTTATCAATAGTTGATCTAATCTGTTGAAACCATGTTATTTTGATCCTTGTATTTTCTTAACCGATGACACATGAATTGTACATTTAAAAGACAGAAAAAGCCATTTCAAGAGTTAACTATATAAACATTTTCATGATTGAAACCTATGGATGGAGATGTACGACAAGAAATCAGTGTTACTTCTTTCGATGCCGTTTGCAGGCGCTGCTATCCCATCTATACAACTTCCAATATTGGAAGGATATCTCAAGAAACGAGGTATCAATGTTTCGACGCGTCATCTGTATTTGAAAGCAGCTGAGCATTATGGAATAAATAACTATAATTTTTTGATTTATCCACCAAACGATTCGTATACTGCACAGATGCTTTTTTCTAAATATGTGTTTCCTGAACACTGGGAAATAAACATCGAAAAATTTCAACAATATTTTCAGAAACAATCATCTCAAAATACAGAAATCCAAACCAATTTTACGTTTGAGATGTATATTCAACGAACAGATATATTCTATGAATGGGTCCTTAACCAAGTTGACTGGAGGGCATATGACATTATTGGGTTTACTTTAAATTACGGACAATTGTTGCCATCACTTGCGATTGCGAAAAAAATCAAGGAACTTCAGCCGGAAAAAAAGATTATTTTCGGGGGCAGTCGAACCGTTGGAACAATGGGCGTTCGCGTATTAGAGACGTTTCCCTATGTTGATTTCATTGTTTCAGGCGATGGCGAGGAAGCATTGTATCGCATTGCGTCAGACTTTGATCATTTAGAATCAATACCACGACTCATGTATAAAAAAGAAAATGAAGTTCTCTGGAATAAATCTGAGGGGATTGTTGATATTAATCAACTGTCTGTTCCATCGTACGATTCGTTTTATGCAGAGCTAAACACTGTATCGGAAGAAGTGCAGCAATATTTTCATTATTACGGCAGGCTCCCTGTGGAAATCTCGCGGGGATGTTGGTGGAATCGCTGTAGTTTTTGTAACTTGAATCTCCAACATCCAACATATCGAGAAAAAACCGTGGAAAAGATTGTTGAAGAGATTCAGTTATTATCAGATAAATATAAGATGCTGTCATTTCAGATCATTGGGAACACACTGTTAAAAAAAGACTATGGAAATCTATGCGAAAAAATCAAAAAGTTCGGAAAGGATTTTTCGTTTTTTGTTGAAGCACGTGCCGGACAACTCGCCAGTACGGACTACACGATGTTAAAAGACACAGGGTTTACCACAATTCAAACCGGGATTGAATCCTTCAGCCCGCATTACCTAAAAAAAATGAACAAGGGAGCCAGAGTGATTGATAACGTCGCAGCATTAAAATTCTGTAAGGAGAACGGAATTATCAATGCGTATAATCTCATTATCGATTATCCAAATGAGGAACCAGTTGATTTTGAAGAGACAAAAAAGAATATCCAGTTGTTTAAACAATATCTTGACCCGCCGCAAATCTGTTCCCTTCGCGTATTATATGGAAGCCCTATTCATCAGAATCCTTCAGAATATAATATCGAATCATTGACGTTTGTACCAATTGATCAACTCATGTACCCACAAGAAGTGTTAGAAAAAGGGTTCAACTTCGTCTCTGATTTCAAGAAAAGAATCGATTACGGAATAAATGATTGGAATGCGCTTGTAGATGACTGGAAGAAAGAACGAGAACGACTTCAACTCGAAGGACTCAAACGACAAACACCAATCGACCAATTTATTTTTTATTTTGTTGACGGCGCCAGTTTCATAAAAATCTATGACAAACGACAAGCAGATGTGAAAATCTATGTGCTCGATGAACGAGAGCGGATGGTTTTTCTCTCTTGTATTGACGTGATTTCATTTCAAGAAATACAAGATCGTTATCCACATATTCCTGAGTATGAGCTTGCTGCAATACTTGATTCCTTTGAACATAACGGTCTTGTATTTTGCGAAGACGAATACTACCTTTGTCTCCCGTTGCAATATAGCCTTCTGTTTGGTACGCAACAAAAAAACATTACACAAAACAAAAATCAGACAACAGTTATATCTTGTGAATCAAACATCTAATTAATCACAAACAACTCTTAGTTATATCAGACACATAAATGTATTCCACGATGGATTAAATGTTTTTCTTTTCCATCGCAGTTAATCTTATTTGTACCAACATTGATTCCTGAAATGAAACCAATGGACGAACAACACATCATACAAGGCCTTGTTTTCCTTCTTAAAAAAGCACAAACAGAACTTCCATCAGACGTTGTAACCGCTTTAAAACAAGCATACAAAAAGGAGACAGGAATAGCAAAAATACAGCTTGAAATAATACTCAAAAACATCACTCTCGCAAAAAAAATCAAACACCCCATCTGTCAAGATACAGGTATGCATAGTTTTTTCATAACAATTGGATATGAATCACCTTACATCAAACACCTAAAAAAACTTATAACAAAAGCAATAAAAACCGCTACAAAAGAAATCCCGTTACGACCAAACACCGTCGACCCAATCACCGGAAAAAACCACAACGACAACCTCGGCGGTCAGGCTCCTTTTATCGTCTGGGATTTTACTGGCGGATCTGATGTAGAGATCACGGTGCTTCCGAAAGGAAACGGCAGCGAAAACATGAGTGCACTTGCAATGCTTAACCCAAGTGACGGCATCACAGGTGCCATGGATTTCATCGTCGAAACCATCAGAAAAGCCGGTGGAAATCCCTGCCCACCAACCATTATTGGTGTAGGGCTCGGCGGTGCTGCAGACTCAGTTATGAACCTTGGAAAACATGCTTTGCTACGCCCAGTGGGTATAAGAAATTCAAACCCAAAGATCGCATCCCTTGAAAAACAACTCATCACCAGACTCAACAAACTAGGGGTTGGCCCGATGGGCCTTGGGGGAAAAACAACGGTGCTTGATGTCCATATAAAAACAGCGTATCGACATCCAGCAAGCTTTCCTGTAGGTGTCGTTGTTCAATGTTGGGCAAATCGACGCGCACAGATGGTTCTTCATGCTGATGGTAGCTGGGAAGTGAAATAACCTATGATATATCACCTTGATCTCCCACTTAGCAGTAAAGATGTGAAACAACTCAAGGTTGGTGATGTCCTCTATGTCACAGGGAAATTGTTTACCGCCCGTGATAAAGCACATCAGAAACTCGCTAAAGCTAAAAATATTCCTTTTAATCCAAAAGAGATGGTGTTGTATCACAGTGGTCCTCTCATGAAAAAAACAAAAAACAGGTGGCAGGTGATTTCTGCAGGACCAACAACAAGTGGCCGTATGGAAAAATTTGAAGGAAATATCATAAAAAAATATGGTGTCACATTAATCATCGGCAAAGCAGGTATGGGAGAAAAAACGAAAAATGCCTTAAAAAAATACGGTGCTGTATACGCATCGTTTCCTGGGGGTGCAGGATTAGTTGCTGCACAAACCGTAATCAATGTTCCTGCAGTCTACTGGCTTGAGGAACTCGGGATGCCGGAAGCAGTCTGGATTCTCGAAGTAAAAGAGTTCGGACCCCTTGTTGTCTCCATGGATACAAGGGGAAACACCCTTTATTCCCCCAAGGAATACATTTAAATGTAAATAAACCTATTATATTAATAAAGAGGATAAATAAAAATGAGACTATTCTTTCTCATTATTTGCGCAACCGTCATGATACTTAGTACCGTTGGAATGAGTGTACCAAGAGCCACTTTTCCATCAGATGAACAAATCGAAGACATTTCCATTTCGATTCCCACTATTTTTGAATCAAAGACAAGTACTTCTGTTACTATTCCTGAGGCATCAACCTATTTAAATAATCCTGGACAACCCGCCCTTCCGGTTGTCATTAAAAAATATACATTCCATCAGGGGACTATTATCAACCAGGTGAGCTGTGAACCAAAAACGTTCTTTGAAATAACCATAAAAAACGCTTTGCATTTTGCACAAAAACCGCTTTCATTTCTTTCCGGGGTAAACATCGAACCTACTAAAAAAGATGATACAGTATATTCATCAGATTCACTGTATCCAAGTACGTTTTTTACTTACCAAATCGGTGTGGGATTTAACGGCGATGAGCATGTCACTTATCTTACTGTTTTCTTCTACCCGGTTCGATACGTACCCGTAAAAAACCTTCTTACATATACCACGGATGTAGAGATCACCATTAATTATCAGGCGCCTTCATCACAAAAAACACTTGCAAGTACCTATGATTTAGTGATCATTGCACCCAGGGAGTTTAAAAATCCTCTTGAACGCCTAATCACCCATAAAAACAGCCTGGGCATAAAAACAATACTAGTCACAACCCAAGAAATCTACAGAACCTACGAAGGAAGAGATCAACCTGAGAAAATAAAATATTTTATACAACATGCACTTGAGGAATGGGGAATACAATACGTTCTTCTTGTCGGCGGTATAAACGGTCAGCGGTTCTGGTCCTGGCATGTCCCTGTTCGTTATTCAAATCTCGATGATGATTCTAATTTTGAAACACGATACATTAGTGATCTGTACTATGCTGATATATACAAATACGATAATGTAACCGGTTATACGTTTGATGATTGGGATTCCAACGGTAACGGTATTTATGCTGAATGGAACAACCAGAGTAAAGATATTCTTGATATGTACCCCGATGTCTGTATCGGGAGGCTCCCTTGTCAATATCTCTGGGAGGTCAAACCGCTTGTCGATAAAATAATCAATTATGAGACAACGACCTATGGTCAGCCCTGGTTCAAAACGATGGCAGGTGTTGGAGGAGACTCCTTTGATGATGAAAACACTACTGATTATAACGAAGGGCAAATCGAATCCAGTCAGGCATTGAACTTCACGCCTGATTTCAGTCATATTCGCATCTGGGTGGAAGGAGGAGATGTAACGCTTACTACTGAAAACATGATTTCAACGCTTTCTGAGGGGCAAGGGTTTGTCTATTTCACCGGTCATGGTAACCCTGGTCTCTGGGGGACGCATCCGCATGATAATTTTACAACCTGGATTAATTTTAATTTAAAAAGCATAAAAAAACTTACAAATGGCGAGAAACTCCCGATCGTCATCGTCGGTGGTTGTCATAACTGTCAGTTTGATGTCAGTCTCCTTAAATTCCTTAAAGAAGGCAAAACCGCGCGATACCGCGGGGAAAACGTGCAGAAATGCTGGGGATGGACTTATGCAAGTCTTCGTTCAGGCGGATCGATTGCAACGATAGGAAATACCGGTCTTGGATATGGGACGACAGGTGATGGACCAGTGACTCCTGATGAGATCCCTGGTGCGGTACCTGATGGGATCCCTGATTGCATTCAGTATCTTGGCGGATGGATTGAGCCGCATTTCTTTGAGGTGTACCATAATCAAAGCAAAGATATCCTTGGAAAGGCGCATATGCAGACATTGATTGATTATCTGAATCAGTTTAAAATCAACTGGTCGTTGAACTGGATGGATGCAAAAGTAGGTCCGACTCTGGTGGATTGTAAAACGGTTCAGCAGTGGGTTCTTTTTGGTGATCCAAGCCTTAAGATCGGCGGATACCCTAGTTAAATCAGCAAACATTTATATATTAAACAGATTAATTTAATCTACAGGAGTTATTAAGACTATGCTGGGACGAACCGTTCTTATCGCCGGTGTTCTTCTTTGTTCGCTATGTACTGTTATCCAGGTGAACGCACAGCCAAGTCAACACTTTTCAACAACACCATCAACATCAACCATCCAAATGATCCAACAGGTGAACGAATCACTGTTGTTTTATTACCTTGACCATCTCACATCCTTTGGACCACGATATACTGGATCGGAGAGTTGTACGAATGCATCTCAATATATCTACGATGAATTCAAAGCAATAGGACTCTCCGTTGAGTTTCATGATTGGAAAATAGCGGGTTTCACCTCAAGAAACGTCGTTGCCACACTACCGGGAAAAGACACCACAAATAATGCAACGTATCTTATCACCGGTCACTACGACACCATCCCAACGTCTCCAGGAGCAGATGATGATGGATCAGGTGCAGCCGGGGTTCTTGCCATCGCAAAAATCATGAGTCAATACACGTTCAATCATACGATTTGTTTCATTGCATTTTCAGGGGAGGAAGTCGGATCCTACGGGAGCTTCTCATACGCAAAAGATGCATATCGACGAGGAGACAACATCATCGCCTCTTTTGACGCCGATATGATCGGATACGCAAACACAACAGAAGGCGGATCATATATTAGATTCTCTTATCCGGAGCGCTCCCAATGGGTCTCTGAAACTGCGATAACCGTGAGCAATAGATACCATCCGTTCACAAACATGAGCATCGAAGCCCTCCCAAACTACATCGGATCAGATCATCAAGCATTCGTTGATTATGGTTACGATGCAGTCTGGATTGCACACCCTGATGGATACCCCTGGGGTCATTCACAAAACGATACGATAGAACATATCAACTGGACGTACTATGTGAAAGCAACAAAACTCCTTCTAGCGGTCCTTGCAGAGTTTGCAAACACCCCGATCACATTACAGGTGATTATCACTGCACCGATGGAAGGATATTTTTATCTTTCAGACAACCCGCTTTTCCATCTCGACCTAGGAAAAGCCTGGTATAAAGGACTTCGAGGCACTACTATTCTTTTTGGGAAAAACACTGCTCGTGCGAACGTTGTTGCTAATGATCCGATCAAATACGTTGTTTTCTGTATCGATGGTAACTTCCAGTTTTCTTGGCCGTCAGCACCACCGTATGAATGTTCTCTTGAAGGGATTCATTATCCTTTTCTTGGAAAACATACATTGAAAGTCTATGCGTATACAACCACAGGTGAAGTTGCAACCGACGAGATGGATATCCACATCTACCAGCCTGACTTTCGCAGATCGTCGCTCTTTTCTTGATTAGAACATATTTCGCACTTCACATTTTTTTTGGTTTTCAGCCAGCAAAAAAGGCTGAAAAACCTACGATCCCGGTGTTTTTCCACAAAAAATCAAGCTATTGATCCA
>JAPKYE010000086.1 GCA_026394495.1 Methanobacteriota archaeon
AACACCGAACGTCACAGGTTTATCCGGCAGAAACACCATTGTAACAGCAGTTATCAGCATACCTGCACCAAAGACAAGCAGCCCTCTGCTGATATTCTGCCATGGTTTTTTATGCTGAGATGAAAGAACCAAACAGATACCAACAAGGGAAAAGAACACCATTGGGACATATTGCGCAAAACCATATATCTGCTGGTCAAGAGGCGACAGACCATAATAGTCCAAATCCCAGAGGATATGAAACAATATCATAAGACTTAAAGCAAAGCCCCTGATGAAATCAATCTCGATGAAACGCTCCTTTTTCTCGTTCGCCACGGGGGTTATATTGTGCAGGGCTATTTCCTTTTTTTCTTTTTTCATTACCATTCTGGTTTTGCTGATTTATCTATTTTCGCTGTTTTTGATAGAATGGCTTTCCAGTCAACATCAGGTTCCATTTCCCATCGAGTTGTTTTTCCTTTTCCGAGATTTATGATGCAACGATTTTTGATGAAATGTTCTTCAAGGCCGAAAAAATCAAATAAATATTCCTCAAATATTTTTTCTTCTTTGTAATGGGTTCGGACATAGAGTTGCACATTGGGGGTAATCCTATGTGTCTCCGCTACTTCCTTCTGAAGATTCTCTGGTAAATATCGAGCAAGTTCCATTGATTTTGTTGTTAGTTTTTTTAATGCCGCATCATCATAATTAAGTTCATAACACTGTGCTAAATATTCTTTTTTTATTGGATGATAAGAACCAATGCAAGCGAATTGAAGATGCCCCAGAAGATTTGTATGGATGTCCACTCCATTCGGTTCAAGGATTCCGTTAAAATCATCCAGTATGTCCGGGTTGATGAATATACCGCCTTTTGAATCATATTTTAAGATTGGGTGAGTATGAAAATCACCGATTGTTCCTTGTTCAAAATGTACCATAACTTCTACGCCTTTTCCTGCCTGTTTATTTGTCTTGATGGAATTATAGTTCTCATTGAACCCAAGATGGCGTTCTGAACGATACGCAGCAGAGAGGTAGATTTCTTCTTTCATCTGTGCTTTTGCTTCTGCTGTGAGTTTATCGCATACGCTCATTCTGGTTTCCCCCAGCATTTGCTAATCCACCTCTGAACATCCAATGGGCGGGGGTTCTCTGATTTATACTCGCAATACTGTGGTGAGTGATGAGGGGAAACTAATAGGGCATAAAATTCTACTTTTTCCATACCCCGTATATCATTTACAATTGTTTTTATCTGATGAACCGTAGGTTTATGATGTGTTGTTTCAAATAGCACATCAGCGTGTTCTCCATCCTGCCAGTGTATGGAAAAACGTATTGCACCACATTCTTTCATAAAGTCTCTCATCCCCTTGTTCACATTTTCAGGGGTGCGCTTGTCTAAGTCATCCAACCACGCTTTAGACACAGCTTCATGAGTATATTTTGAATTGTTGTTGTTGGGTATCATCTCCATTATTTTTCCATCTTTCATTATAAAACCAACATCGATATTAAAATCAAAATCATTATATGTTTCCCAGTATTCCTTTGCATGTTCACAGATGGTTTTCTTCTTCATGTTGGGCTTCTTCATTTCTTTGCTTCCCACCAGTCATCAAATTTCTTACGCCATTCCTCAACATCGGCATCAGTTCTCGTATCATCTATCCCATCCCAGTATCCCCCAGTGCAGTGAGTAAAATGTATAGCCCTATCAAAACAAAGTATTTTTTCCTTTTTGGTCTTATTCTGACATTTTTTCATGTCAACATAGTTGGCGCAAGCCTCAATGTCTCTATGATATATGCCGTACATATCTGCCAATATATCATCAGCATTTAACTTTTCATCAGCGGCACAAGAAGCATATTCGTCTGGCACGGCGTTATGTTCCCCTATATATTCAGCAAGGTTATCTCTTTCATCAATAAGCTCCTCACATGAATTGCCACCAGTTTCCTGAACCGCTGCCTCTGTCATGTCAGTCGCATACTTTATCGCTTCATCAATATCGAAAAGTTCCCAAGTTCCAGTTAAACTTGCATACCAAAAACAATTGAAATATTCCTGTAAATCCTTTGCAGGTTTTGCTTTATCGCAGCCACATGGGTCAAACTTCATATCATGACTCCATATCGTAAAATAATGCGTTTGAATGTTTTATAGTTTAGTGCAAAAAGGGATTTCTTCATCTAATCACATCGTTCTATTATCATGACAGGTATTTTTCTCACTCCGAGTTTTTTTGCGACCATTGCACGATGACGACCCTCCTGACCTTGTTGCATCTTATCTATGGTTGGTATCGGCATTTTCTCTCCTTTTAACGCCCTCTGATAATATGCCTCGACACGCCCTGGGATAACGTGCTTTTTTTCGTCCTCAATAGCCCATGCGCGATACTGTTTGGGGGTGAGATGTTCTTGTTCATGAACATCTACAAATGGGTATCTTGTTTCAACTATTACCTCAAAATATTCATCAGGAGACATCATCTCGATGTGACTGCATACCCCCTTATACTCTTCATGGTATTTCGGGTATTTTAACAGCTCATCATAATACGACATCCCGGTGCAATTAGCAAAATGCTTCTGATTCAACCGAATCGTTCTTTCACACTCAGACCGTATCTCCCATGTTTTTGGGTCAGACCAAGTCACACATTTTTTAGTCATGGCATCATTAAAAAACTAATCACTTTGAATTGTTAAATAGTTTCGTGCAAAAAGGGATACATCTATAAGAATCCCAAGTTTCCGGCTATTTTGCACATCTTTTCATTAGGGTTTTCTTTACAGTAAATCATACAGTATCCGTCATCTGATTCTAAATTAATGTCCGTGGCACAATAGTTCCGCATCTTATTGCTCATATGCCACAAGCCATCAGATAGTCGGTTGAATTCATGTATTGTTTCAGACTCACTGCCTGTTTTTTCATGGAGAGATTTAAGTTTGTTTTTTTGTTTTTCTGTGCCGTTCTTTTCCATCCATTTTAACATGGTGTCTGCACTCATATAGTCAGGAATATCAGAGTAAAGCGCCGTCCCCTCAAATTCCACTTTTATGTAATTCCTGCTTGCTTTGATTAGAGGGTCATTTGTTTCGGGTTCTGTCTTCCATCTGATTGTGCATTGATGCAGATTTTTTGCCATTTTCAATCCTCTTTATCTGTGAACAGCCAACTCTTTCAAAGGAATCTTCAAGTCATCTATTTTCATAGTATCACTAAAAATCAAATCACGGTGTAGTGTTAAATAGTTTAGTGCAAAAACGGATACAACTTACGAAAGCACACCCCACATCATATGAATTCGAAACCCAGCACATAAATTCGAAACCAAAAACATAAATTCGTAACTGCCCACATCTGTTGCGTGTGTTTTTTGCGTAATCGTAAACTTTAATAAGTCGTTGTGGATTTGTGTTTGAGTGAGAGAGCATGAAGGACATAAAATCTTTGAAAATAGAGGACTTCATCCA
>JAPKYE010000093.1 GCA_026394495.1 Methanobacteriota archaeon
CTGACAGCAGAGGCCCTAAAGGATCTTTTGACACAGGTGGCACTGACGATGCCGGTAAAACCACATCAAAACCAAGCACCCCTGGTTTTGAAGCAATAGCTGCCATCGCAGCCATTGGCGTAGCATTTATTTTGCTAAAAAGACGAAAATAAAAAATTTTCTTCTTTTTTCTTTTTGTCATTTGTTTCGCACAAAAAACCATGTGTTAAAACCATGCTAATGCTTGTCCTAATTCTCCTTGATTATTGACCCACAAAAAGGGTTCTTGAGGGTATGTTTTTAAAGAAGTGACCTCAGGATTATAGTAACGTTGAAATGAAATCAGTCCCATGATCTTTTGTTACCGTTGTTCCTTATTTTTATTCTATCAAAACATTTAAATGAATCTATAAGATAATAACTCATAAGAAAATCAATTGTTTAAAGGAGGTCGAAAGAATCATGAAAAAAAAGATAATTGGTATTTTTGTTTGTATACTGTTGATAACAATTTGTGTTTTACCGGTATGTGGTGCAATGAGTGAGAGTGATTTAAAGAAATCATCATTATCCCCCGGAGATTATCTTCGTTTTATGTTCTTTGGTATGCGTCCTCGTTCGTATAGGATTCATATACCACCGAGTTACGATGGTTCAACTCCTGTGCCACTTGTATTAGTGCTTCATGGATTTCCCGGTTGCGCTAAGGCAATGCTATATGTTGGTATGAACGCAGAGGCGGATGAAGAAGGATTTATTGCTGTTTACCCAAACGGACATACACCGAGATTATCCACCTTGCTGGTTACATTACAACAAACACTGCGGAGTTTAATAATTGGGGGCGGGGGATTTATTTACAACTGTTGGGATTTCGATAATGTTGACGATGTTGGTTTTATCCGAACACTTATTGAAACGCTCCAAACAACTCTCGAGATTAATTCATCACGGATTTATATCACTGGGTTTTCTGGCGGAGCACTTATGACGTATCGTCTTGGTGCTGAACTCTCTGATATTGTTGCTGCTATTGCACCAGTTGCAGGGAGTATTGGCGGAATGTGGCCATATCAATTAGGACCTCGATTGCCACTTTATATTATTCCTGAGCCGGAACATCCTTTACCGGTCATTGCTTTTAATGGTATGAATGATTCTGATGTCCCCTACAACGGCATTTATGACAATGGCGATTGGTGGCTTATTTCAGTCAATGATTCAGTTTCTTTCTGGGTAGAACATAACCAATGTGACCCAAATCCTCAAATAAATATAAGTGAAAGTGGAAACATAATTAAAAAAACTTATTCTAACGGAAGCCTGGGTACTGAAGTTGTGCTCTATACCGTTGTAGATGGTTATCATGGTTGGTTTGGTGCTCCAGGTCCCCGGGATAAATATCCTTGTGAAATTTCGGCAACAGATCTTATTTGGGAGTTCTTTGAGAGCCATCCAAAACCATAATGAATTTCTAACAAATCTTTTCTTCTTTTCTTTATTTTTTCGTATTCTTAAAATGAAATTGGTGAAAAAAGATTATGTTTTTCTCCTGTAAAAATGTGTAAAAAGTGCAGGGGAAGGGATTTGAACCCTCGGACTCCTGCGAGACAGGATGTCTCATCACACGAACCTTTTCTGTGTTAGATCTTAAGTCCTGCGCCGTTGGCCATGCTTGGCTACCCCTGCAGACAACCTTGATGTGATAAAGAAGTGCGGACGCCGGGATTCGAACCCGGGCAAGAGGCTTGGAGGGCCTCAATCATAACC
>JAPKYE010000088.1 GCA_026394495.1 Methanobacteriota archaeon
TTGGATGGATCCAATCGGAAAGGTCTTATTCTTGTTTTGTTTTATGTTGTTTGGTGTCTTCAGTATGCTTTGAATTTTATCACCAATAAAAGACAAACTGCTGAAGACACTTAATATTTATTCAAGTGCGAAACTCAGGTTTCAAAATAGATTTTTCTTTAATTCTATACGCCATCTTACAATTCCAACTAATAATTTTCATATTTTCCCTTAATTGTTTTAAGATAATTCCTCCATTCGTGATTTGAAAAATCGTTCAGTATCCTTATCAACAAAGTACACATAACATCCTTTCAAACCACGAGACATTAAAACTCTGTAAATATTTTTAACGTATTCATCAAATCTTTCTGTGCTTCTTTGTAAAATAGGATCCCTTGTACCCTTTGGATCTCCAATTAAACAATCATGTTCTTTATCATATTTTAAATCAGGGCCTACAATAACACCGATGTAATCAAACTCAAATCCTTGTGCAGTGTAAATGCATCCTATTTGTTTGATTCCTTCAGGTTTATACGCCCATTCATACCATTTCACATAACCCTTGGGCGGTTTTACTTTATCATTGGTTTCCCAAGGCATTGCTAAATTTCCAATTCGAACATCTTTCACCAACTCTCCATTTTGATCTAATTCTTTTGACCAATTCCAACAAAACCCTGCCGTTAATCTTGCGGATTTTTCCCCTTCACTATTTTTTTGTTTTATCAGTTCATACAGTTTTTCTGGAGATTCTATAATTTGAAAATCAAAATTTTCTTTTTTTGAATTAAAAATTATTTTCCTATCAGTATGCCCCAATACATATTCCAACCAATCAAGATAATTCTCTGATCCACCACATCTAAATTGGGAGACCAATTCAACCTCCTTGACAACACAACCATATTTTTTCGCAGATTCCTTAATCAAATCAGTATTTCCCACTTCTAAAAATCTGATCACCTGTTTATCATCAATAAAAAATATCGATGTTTTAGCACAACGAATTAATTGTTCTACCTGTGGCATGTCGGTTCTATCTGCTGGTTTCGTGAATTGATTATTGGATTTTTTACCAATCCTATGTGCTTCGTCGATAAGTAAAATATCTATTTGATTTTCTTTGATTCTTGAAGGAATAAAAGGAGTAAGGGACGTAAAAAGAAGTTTCGCATTATTTCTATCAACCTTATGTCTGATTGCTTCAATAAGTGGCTTAGATTTAGACGAAAAAAACACGGTTTTTTTCTTAGATGCCATCTCAGCTAAAATATTCAAAGCAATAACAGTTTTACCTGTACCAGGTCCACCTTTTACAATGACAACATTTTTTTCTTTATTCGTCTCAGCTTTTTTTATTTTATCCAAAATTGCATTTTTTGCATATATTTGATCATTTAATAGGGAAAAATCCGAGTTATTAGAAACAATCCTTGAAGCACATTCTAATAATTTTTTTGATGGTTTAACAGGAGATTGCATGAATTTATTAAAAATTTCAAAACCATCGCCGCGAGACAACAATTCGTTCAATCTTTTTGATAAAAGTTCTACATCTTCATGCGTATAAACCGGATACTTTTCTAAAATTTTATTGTATATAGGATTGAACAACCCTTCTCCTATATTTCTACGATAATTTGGGCAATAAGAACAACCAACAAGATCTAATTTGTTCTCCTCAAATATTTCGATGAATCCAAACATATAATCATGATATCCTTCTACCTGTTGTGATGGATGAGGTATTATTCTCGTATTACCCCCGACATATGTTTCAACAAAATTTCCTTCAATATCCAAAGCCTCTACTTTTTCCCATTGTTTAAGTTCAATATGGACGACAATTCCTTGGTCATTGTTATTCTTACCAAACAACAAACAATCAATTCTTTTTGAAGTGTAAGGAACTTGATATTCAAAGCTCACATAGATATCTGATAAATCTGAAGATTCTATCAAATTTTTAATCTTATCACCAGTCACACTCCAGGAGTGATATTCGGATTCTCCGACATGCATCCCGGAAGTTTCCTTAAAATTATTTTTCATAATGTCTACTAATTTGTTTGCTCGCACATCTTTGAAAAATTTTTCTTGTGGAGCATCATATATGATATGTCTCGTGATCATTTCTCATACTCCGTATATTTATTATTAAAATTCTTTTAACTTTTTCTAGAATAAATTGTTAATTTAAAGTCTTATTGTATGGAAAATAAAAAAAAATTGGAAAAGCAATTACAGCAAATCAAATGAATTATTTACTTTATTGTTTCTTCATCATTCCTAATTCATTCATACTTGCATACGATTCTTTTCCAACAATAATATGATCAATCACATCAATCCCTAGTACTTCTCCTGCATCCATCAGATTTTTAGTTACTTCTGTGTCAGCACTACTCGGTTCACAATCCCCACTCGGATGGTTATGTACAAGGATTATGGACCTGCAGTTCGCAGCTATCGCAGCTTTGAACACTTCTCTGGGGTGAATCAGTGATGCATCAAGTATTCCAACAGAAACCAGTTCCTCAGCGATGATCCGGTTCTTCGTATCAAGGAGCAGTGCGTAGAAGTGTTCTTTTTTCTTGTCACGGAGTTCATCCGTAAAGTGGTTGTATACATCCTCTGCATTCGTTATTTTTTTGTTAAAACCATGTCGCATGAGCCTGTTGGTCCTTCGGTTGATCTCAAAGAGTGCCACAAGTCGCATCGCCTGGATGTCGTTGCCAAACAGCTGCTCCAGCTCCGGAAATGTGCAGCCGCCGAGTTTATCAAAGTTATACGTCGCCAGCACCCTATGGGAGAGGTCGAGTGCGTTCTCCTGCCTGTTGCCACGACCAAGTACTGTTGCAAGCAGCTCTGCATCGGAAAGCGCAGAGACGCCTTTCTTTTTCAGCCTGGTCCACGGTCTGTCGTACCACGGTAACTCCTTAATTTTCATACCATTGTTAATTATTGGTTATTACTTATAATTTATCTTCGTTTAACGATAAAAGAGAAACAAAAAGCGATAAGTACATCTTTTTTTAATTGTATCATTCATTGATTCAATAGTATTTATTGTTCGTCTTTATGGTAAAAATCCAGAAAAATAAGTTTATGTTCATTTTTGAGATATGCATAGGCAAGTCGATAGGACCCTACGTAGGATTCTCTAGTTCCTTTTCGTGAAAATCTCATTGGTTTTCCGATTTCTGGGTGTTCAACAATTTTTGTAATATGTTTTTTTATGTGTTCTTTAACCGTGGTATCTTTTATTTTTGTGATTCTTTTTAAAAAATCGTTTTTATATTCAACGGTTAGCATTTCTCAAGTTCCTCAAGAAATTTTTTTGCAGGGAGCGATTTGAATTTTCCTTTTTCATAGTCCGTCCATGCCCGTTCCACTCGTTGAGCGAATTGTAGATCGTGTTTGAGATCCTTTGCGAGTTCTGTTATTTTTTTGATGATGAGTGTTTTGTCTTCTTTTATGATGAGAAATTGGTCTCCTTTTGTGAGGTCTTTTCTCATTGATGTGGGTATGACAATTTGTCCTTTTGAGCTGATTTTTGTTATCGCAACATCCATATTTCCACAATGTAAGATATGTCTTACTTACTATTTAAATATGATGTTTCTTTATGATACTATATACAAATAAGGATAGCATCATCTTTTTTAGTCTGGTCCACGGTCTGTCGGACCACGGTAGCTCCTTAATTTTCATACCAATATTAATTATTTGTCATTACTTATAATTTCAGTTCGTTTAACAATAGAATAAACCAATTAAGCGAAGAATAATATATTTTAAAAAAAATAATACTTTCGGTGACCCCCCAACATCATTAATAAACCAGAAAATCACTGCATTTTTATTTGAAAATGATAGAACAGAATTGGAGCGAAAAATCATTCCTTCAAAAAGCCTTTAAATGAGAACTACTCAAAAGATGATCGTCATATGCTGAATAACAAAATATTAAAACTTATTAAAGAAGGCGAAGGACTTCGCATTGAATTTAAAGAGTGTAAAACTGAACTAAGCAAAGGAATCTATGAAACTGTTACCGCATTCTTGAATCGTAACGGAGGAGAATTACTACTTGGGATTAATGACCGGGGCAAAATAACAGGAATTGATAAGGATCATATAGAGCAGATAAAAAAAGATTTTGTAACAGCAATAAATAACCCACAAAAAATAACGCCATCGGTGTACCTTTCAATAGAAGAAGTTCAAATAGAAAACAAACAAATTCTTTACATCTATGTCCCTGAAAGCTCACAAGTACACAAATGCAATGGAAAAATATACGACAGAAACGAAGATGGAGACTTTGATATAACTAATAATAACACATTAGTCACTTCATTATATATCAATAAACAAACATTTTATACTGAAAACACAGTTTATCCCTATTGTAAAATAACAGATTTAAGAAAAGATCTCATAGACAAAGCAAGACAATTAGCAGTTAACCAAAACAGCAACCATCCATGGAAAAATATGAGTAATATTGAGATATTAAAAAGTGCTAAACTTTTTACTAAAGATTATCAAACAAATAAAGAAGGATTCACACTTGCATGCATTTTACTTTTTGGAAAAGACGAAACAATTCTTTCAGTTGTTCCGCATCATAAAACAGATTTAATTTTAAGAAAAATAAATGTAGATAGATATGATGATAGAGATGATGTACGAACTAATTTAATTGAAAGTTACGAAAGAATTATTGCATTTGGACAAAAACATTTATCAGATCCATTTTATCTTGAAGGAACTCAAAGAATAAGCGTTAGAGATAAAATAATAAGAGAAATCGCATCAAATATTTTGATTCATAGAGAATATTTTAATCCTTTTCCTGCAAAAATCATTATTGAAAAAGATAGAATTTATTCAGAAAACAGTAATAAACCACACATTCATGGTAAAATAAATCCAAATAATTTCACACCTTTTCCAAAAAATCCAGTTATAGCCGGAGTTTTCAAACAAATAGGAAATGCAGACGATTTGGGTTCAGGAGTAAAAAATCTTGTTAAATACACAAAAATATACTCCAATAGTAAGCCAGAAATACATGATGAAGATATATTTAGAGTAATTATACCCACCCAGCAAGCTACCATGCAAGCTACCATGCAAGATGAAAGAACTAACGTACTATTGACTTTTTGTTTAGAACCAAAAACAAGAGCGGAAATTCAGAATTTTTTAAAATTAAGCAATAGAGATCATTTGAGAAAAAATCTTTTACTTCCACTATTAAATAAAAAATTGCTTTTCCAGACAATTCCTGATAAACCAAGAAGTCCAAATCAAAAATATTACTCAAAAAAAAAAGGAAAGAAAACATGAATGAAGATGAAATAAAAGCTGAACTGATTGATCCTAAACTAAAAGGCCCAGGACTGTAGCAAGGAGTTCTGCATCAGAAAGCGCAGAGACGCCTTTCTTTTTCAGCCTGGTCCACGGTCTGTCGTACCACGGTAGCTCCTTAATTTTCATACCATTGTTAATTATTTGTTATTACTTATAATTTTAGTTCGTTTAACGATAGATTAATCCAATTAAGCGAAGAATAATATATTTTAAAAAAAATAATACTTTCAATGACCCCCCAACATCATTAATAAACCAGAAAATCACTGCATTTTTCATTCTCCAGATATGAGATAAACAAAAAATGGAAAATAACAATGAACCAAGAAGATACCCACAACCTCATCAAACAAGGAGAAGGTACTACTATTGAATTCAAAGAAAACTTCGGCAAAGAAGCAATTGAAACATCTAGTGCTTTAGCGAACACCCAAGGTGGACATATTTTTATCGGAGTGAATAAAAAAGGTACTATCACAGGAGTCACTATCACCAATGAAACATTAAAAAACTGGGGGAACCGTATCTCGCAGCTATCACAACCAATGCTCATCCCAGAACTTCAATCCTTCACCGAAAATGAAAAACAAATAGTAGTCATCATTATCAAAGAATTCCCGCTCAAACCAGTTGCGATCAATGGACGATGTTACAAAAGGGTAGGCGCAAGCAATAAAATTCTCACCCCTGCAGAAATCAGTGAACTCCATCTTCAATCCACTGGAACAACATGGGACGCATTACCAAGCCCACGGGCACACATTGACGATATCGACCTCCAAAAGGTAATAAAATACGTTTCACGAGCAAAGAAAATCGGTAGACGACAATTCAAAGAAGATGAAGATACATTGACACTTCTGCATAAATTAGACATCATCAAAGAAAATAAACCTACTTGGGCAGCACTCATAGCATTCGGAAAGTCTCCTCCGCTTCAAGCCAAAGTTAAATGTGGAAGAATCCGAGGGACAAGCACCATCGTCGATGACTATGTTGTTGAAGTTCCCTTACTTGACCAAGTTGATGAAGTCATGAACTACATGAAACGAGTTCTTCAACTCTCGTACATTATCACTGGCGACGCCCAACGAACAGAAACATGGGAATATCCATTAGATGCCGTTCGCGAAATCATCACAAACGCGATCTGCCACCGAGACTATACCTCGCCAGCAGAAACCCAAATCAAGATTTTTGACGACCGATTGGTTGTGTATAACCCCGGGGCACTTCCATTTGGTATGACGGTAGAAAGACTAACAGATCCGCACCACAATTCAATACCAAGAAATCGACTTCTTGCAATGCTCTTTTATGACGCAGGAATCATTGAACGATACGGGAGCGGTATCCAACGCATCATAGATGACTGCCAGAATAACAGATTTCCGTCCCCACAATTTACTGAAGTAGATCATGGATTCCAGGTGATCCTATTTAAAGATATATTCACAGAAGCGTATATTCAAAAGAAAGGATTAAACGAACGACAAAGAAAAGCAATCGTTTATGTCAAAGAAAATGGAAAGATCACAAATAAGGAGTATCGTGAACTAACTGACCTTTCTGATGAAGGAGCTAGAACAGATATAAATATGTTGATTACATCCGGGATTTTCCAATTACAGGGAAAAGGAAGGAAGTCTCACTATATCCTTAAAAAACTTGGCGATTAGTTGGCGATTACTTGGCGATTCTGGTGCTTAGTTGGCGATTAACTCAATTGCGTCATAATCTGATTCACCCATTTGTCTTTGTCTTCAGTAACAACAACTAAACCAGTCTTTCCAACGTGCTTCATCAATCCCCCAACCGTTCCATCCTTTGTAACCGTTTTCTCCTGTCGCTCCTCCCCCCGATTCTCTTTCTTTCGCCTCCATATATTATCATTTATTTCTTAATCATCTTTCATTTATCACAAATTTTACACTCCTTACTTTTTCATCATTCCTTCCTCATTCATACTTACCCCTTTTCCCCTTTCATAACATAACATCCCCTCCACTATTTTTCATACAAATTATCAGATCAACATATTTTTAAGACAAACACCGTTTAGTAACTCGTACATAAGGGAGTTGTAACAATGGATATTCTTAAAAAAAATGCAATTGTAAAAGTCAGTTGCGATTGCTGCGGAAAAGAAATCGAATGTCCTGAGAGCATGCTAAAAACAGCAAAGAAACATGCCTGCTACCAATGTTTTCAAGACCCAAAAAATTTCAATAAATTCACCGATGAAGAAAGAAAAAACGTTCATGTCGATATTCCCATGGAACAAATTGCAGATACCGTCGCGGAAAACTTCGCAACCACGATGGTCGATGAAATGTTTTCAGAAATCTGGTCGAAAAAAAAAGTAGAATTCAAAGAATTTTCAAAGAAAGATCTCGCAAAAGAAATGTTTGGTGCCGGCATATTTCTAGGGATACAAGCCTTTATGGATTCTCAGAACGACATGGAAAAAACACCAAAAAACAAAATGAAACACTAATACGAACTGTTTCACAAACGTTTAAAAGAACTCAAAGATCATGGATATTTTTCTTCAGACCATTCAATACCTGCTTTAACTGCCCCTTTCGCAGCGCTTTCTACAGGATCACAATCAGACTGCATTATCCCCGTATTCCTCAAAAAAAGCAGAGATGCTCAGAGGATTGTTATCGATGATGAGAGTACTGCCAGGAAAAATGAACATGTTGTTGATCCGTATCGGCTCGTTGATATACTTATCCAAGTGTTTTTTTCCATTCTTTAACACAACTTTTCCATCAGAATCATATCCTAATTTTTTGATCAAGGCAATCTTTGCATCTCGAGGCATTTCCTTAATACTCACAAGTTCTGTCATCTTTTTCACCGTATATATTACAATAAACCAACATCTATAATCATCTTGGTTTTTTCCCAAGAGATATTATCGTTTTCCCTTTTAGAATCATACACATGCATTTTTTCTTTATAATTATTGTGCAAGGGATATTCATACCTCTTTTCTCTGTGTTTTTTTTAAACCGCAACAGGAAGATATCAATGAATTCTTTCCTGTAAATTTCATTCAATTACCAGCCTTTTCATCCTTAATAACATTTTTTTCTTATTTCATTCATTACCGATTTTCTATCATCCTCCTTTCTTTTTGAGTCTGGTCCACGGTCTGTCGTACCACGGTAGCTCCTTGATTTTCATAGGATTTGTTAATTATTTGTTATTACTTATAATTTTAGTTCGTTTAACGATAGAATAAACCAATTAAGCGAAGAATAATATATTTTAAAAAAAATAATACTTTCAGTGACCCCCTAACATCTTTAATAAACTAAGAAAACACTGCATTTTCAATTTAAAATGATGAAATAAAAATTGGAGGAAAAAATAATGCAAACAAAAAACCCAGAAAAAACAGACAAAATCTTTTTATATCCTATTAACCATGAATCAGTTAATCCAAAAGGAAACACCATGAGAGATTTCAACGATGAATACGAATGGGTAAATAGCCAAAACCTCCAAAAATTCAAAGGAAAATGGATTGCAGTCATAAACAAAAAAATCATCTGCAGCGGACCCTTTGCTGATGATGTGGTAAAAGAAGTAAAAAAGAAAAGCAAAGAAACACCTTTTTTAATCAAAGTACCAACAGAAGAATATCTTTCATTATAATCAAAAAAATGGAGGCGTTAAATGGTTAGATATCAATATCATCTCTCATATGATTTTACATCATTCAACGTAAAAAAGACAGAAGTTTTACGACCGATAATACCTGTTGAACTTCAATATAAAAATAACGACCCTATTGAATTTACCATGCTTGTAGACTCAGGAGCAGATATCTCTCTTATTTCTCAAGATGTAGGAGCAAGTTTAGGGATTGATACAAGAAGGGATCCTGATGATATGATTCAGGGAGTATCCGGTGATACTTCTACTTTAACAGAAAAAATAACAATACGGTTTGGAATGGGACACAAATACCAATATAAGAAAGAAATACCAGTACAAATCACAAAAATCAGAGGATATCCCTTCATACCTGCATTAGGACGCGATCCACTCTTTAAAGAATTCGATATTCATTTCCGAATGGGATTGCCAGTAAAAGAACGAAAATTTGTTATGAGTAAATTGTAAAAAAAATGACTATTGGATTTTGGTGGTGGTATAACGGTCGCAGCAGACACAGGCCTTGGTGTTTTTGTCGCGAAGTACAATAGTGCTGGTGTGGTGCAGTGGGCATCTGGTCCAAGGTCTGTCAAACCACGGTAGCTCCTTAATTTTCATACCAATATTAATTATTTGTTATTACTTATAATTTTAGTTCGCTTAACGATAGAATAAACCAATTAAGCGAAGAATAATATATTTTAAAAAAAATAATACTTTCAATGACCTCCAATTACTATTAATAAACATTGAGAACCCTGTTCGTTCTGATTTGTATGATCACCTACATCTCAGAAGCAGAAATCATTGAAATCAATCGACTCAGTTTAGAAGCAACCAAGGAACAGGATAAATTTCTATTGATTCAACCTGATGATCTCCGATTTATTCAATGGTTTATTAAAACGAATTTCAAAAAGAATACCCCTCGAAAAGCTCTTGCCTACTGTATATCCATTATCATCCTTCATCCGTTCAGGAACGGCAATCACAGAACATCTTTACTTACTGCAGAAGAATTTCTAATAAAAAACAAATACAAATCACTAACAACCGATAAAAAAGACCTAGAATTACAAAAATGGAGAATCATCTATGAACAGGACCATGATCTGGAAAGAGAGTTTTTTTACATTACAAATATTGAAGAAAAAACAAGGAAATCAAATGAAATAAAAAAGATAATGGACTCAGAATATGGTCAAACAATAGAAAAATGGTTAAATGAAAATTTTAAGTAAAGATAGTTTAATGAGCCTTTGAGCAGTATTTAATTGATTTTTTTCTACTTCGAACTAACGTAGCTAACTCTTGTTTTTCTTTCTTTGTCAAACGCTTTTTTTCCATCATCTATCACTATCGATTATGTAATTATCGCCTACTTAAAGTTTCCCTTTTGACACCCCTAAATGTTTGTTGTTTAACTTATTGTCTACTTTCAGGGGTTCACTCCAACTAAACCAGTCTTTCCAACGTGCTTCATCAATCCGCCTACTTTTCCATCCTTTGTAACCGTTTTCTCCTGTCGATCCTCCCCCCCCGATTCTCTTTCTTTCGCCTCCATATATTTTCATTTATTTCTTAATCATCTTTCATTTATCACTAATTTTACACTCCTTACTTTTTCATCATTCATTCCTCATTCATACTTACTCCTTTTCCCATCATTACCGAACAACCAACTTTACCCATTTTATAACATAACATCCCCTCACTATTTTTCATACAAATTATCCTATCAACATATTTTTAAGACAAACACCGTTTAGTTACTCGAACATAAGGGAGTTGTAACAATGAATATTCTTAATAAAAATGCAATTGTAAAAGTCAGTTGCGATTGCTGCGGAAAAGAAATCGAATGTCCTGAAAACATGCTAAAAACATCAAAGAAACATGCCTGCTACCAATGTTTTCAAGACCCAAAAAATTTCAATAGATTCACCGATGAAGAAAGAAAAAACGTTCATGTCGATATTCCCATGGAACAAATTGCAGATACCGTAGCGGAAAACTTCGCAACCACGATGGTCGATGAAATGTTTTCAGAAATCTGGTCGAAAAAAAAAGTAGACTTCAAAGAATTTTCAAAGAAAGATCTCGCAAAAGAAATGTTTGGTGCCGGCATCTTTCTAGGGATACAAGCCTTTATGGATTCTATGAACGACATGGAAAAAACACCAAAGAACAAAATGAAACACTTATACGAACTGTTTCACAAACGTTCAAAAAAACTCAGAGATCACTATTGCAACCCTCCCGACTCATTCATCATTCCTTTATTCATTCATCCTTTCTCCTTAAAACTATAAAACTTCTCATTGCCTATAATAATATGATCAAGCACTGATATTCCTAGAAGATCACCAGCATCAGTAAGAGTCTTAGTCACCTGATAATCCTCCCCACTTGGCGTACAATCACCAGATGGATGATTATGCACAAGTACCATTGCATGGGAACACTGTTTTATCGCAGGGTTAAACACCTCACGCGGATGAATAAGCGATGCATTGAGTGTCCCCACAGATATCAACTCCTCAGAAATAACCCGGTTCTTCGTATCCAAAAGCAATGCATAGAAATGTTCTTTTTTTACGTCTTTTAAGATATCCACAAAATGATTGAACACATCCTCAGGCGTCTTCACCTGCGTACTGAATCCTTTGCGACTCAGACGATTCGTCCGCCTATAAATCTCAAACATCGCAGATATTTTCATCGCCTGGATATCGTTTCCAAGCATCTGTTCAAGTTCCCCTAGCGACAACCCACCGAGTTTATCGAAATTACTTGTCTTCAGCACTCGATGGGATAGATCCACTGCGTTCTCCTGCGTGTTTCCTCGACCAAGTACTACAGCAAGGAGTTCTGCATCAGAAAGCGCAGACAATCCTTTCTTTTTGAGTCTTGTCCACGGTCTGTCAAACCACGGTAGCTCCTTTATTTTCATAGGATTTGTTAATTATTTGTTATTACTTATAATTTTAGTTCGTTTAACGATAAAAGATAAACAAAAAACGAAAATGATGCCAGCTTCTCCACCTTAAAAAAATGATTTACATCAAAATATAAATTATAAAAAATAATACTTTCGGTGAACCCCCATAAACTATTATAAGCAATAAAATCTCTTTGTGAATCGATAGGAAAAAAGGATCAAACAATTGAGGTATTATGGTAAAAATAACCATTGAAATTCCAAATCAACTAAAAAAAGAAATGGAACTTTATCCAGAAATAAACTGGGACGTGGTAATTAAAAACACATTTATAGATAAATTAAAGAAACTTCGGCATGCAGAAAATCTGGGAAAAAAATATAAAGAATAAAGATATAGGAGAAATGACCATGGAAAAGAAAAAAAACCATAAAAAACACGTTGACAACTGGATACTACTTAACAAAAAGAGAAAAGTACTGTACAGTAGCGATAATGTCGCTGACGTTTTTCAAAAAGGACAAGAATACCCTCATGGTAAAGTCATAATAGAACAACGATTCGAACCAGGGACCTGTTTCTTCTGAGACCATGCCACATTCCCCTTTATTAAAATTCAATTTTACCTGTGACAATCGTTTTGGAGTCCCGTTTATACCAGTCACTTTTTTCCACAAAGATGGCACTCATGCACAACTCTTAAACAACGCGATCCTCGACTCAGGCGCTTATGATATAACAATCCCTCAAACGTTATCTGATTTGTTAGGATTGAAAAAAAACAGGAAATGCAATATGGACACAAAATGGAATAAAATTCTTTTTGAAGACGAGTTTATCTCTTTAGAAAAAATATCTGATCAGAACTTGCATCAGGTATTGTCAGAAAAAATGAAGGTATTTGTAACCTCAGATCATCATTTCTGTCATAAAAATATTATAAAATATTGTCGCAGACCATTTGATTCAGTTGAAGAAATGGATTTAGAAATGATAAAAAAATGGAATAAAAAAGTCTCCGTCAATGATTTGGTTTTTCATTTAGGGGACTTTGCACTTACTAATAAAACAAATTTGAAACGTATTAGGGGAAAATTAAATGGGACAATTATCATCATCCCTGGAAACCATGATCGAAAAAGAATCTTGAAACAAAGCGGTTTTATTGTTTCTATAACAGATACTATAAGAATAAAAAACATTATTTTTTCCCATAGACCATTATCAGATATCCCAGATGGATATGTTAATGTTCATGGTCATATTCATGAGAAAACAACATACGGTACGCGAATCAATATATGCGTTGATGTAACAAATTATGAACCGAAACCCGTTGAAAAATATTTTAAAGAAGCAACTCACCTGTTATCACTCATTGAGTTTACTAATAAAAAATAAAGTATAAATCATTAGTTTTATTTTACTAAAAAAACAATTCCTCCTTATTTTTTCCTTTTCTTTAAAATCAAAGAAACCTGTTTCTTTAACTCAGGAATCTTATGAACGATGACATCCCACACAATATCACGATCAACGCCAAAATACGCATGAATCAGAATATCCCGCAACCCCGCAATCTTCCTCCATTCAACCTGAGGATGCTTCTTTTCGATCTCTTTTGGGAGATGCTTGACAGCCTCACCGATAATTTCAAGATTCCGAACAACACCATCTTGAACTAAGTGATTATCACAAAAATCCTCAAAAGAAAAATCCCCAGCATACTCTTCGATTCTCTCGATAGCTTGGAGGATATCTTTCAGAAACACCTTAGAATCCCGCGGCATATCTCACACTCTTCAGTATTGAGGTTTTCAACTCAAGTTTTACTGCTTCCTTCATCACCAGATCAACAGAACGATCAAACGTTTTTTCTAAAAAAAACTTTAAGTCCATATAGTTATCAAATGTTTTCTTCTCCTTTTTAAATTCAACAAGGATATCAATATCACTGTTACGGTGTTGATTGTTTGTACGAAACGAACCGAACAAACCGATTCGTTTCACTCCGAATCCTTGAATCTCTTTTCGATGCAGATTCAGAGTTTTCATGATATGTTCAGATGTAAGCATAGGTAAATTAATAGTCAAGCATGTATAAGAAACTGACGGATGAGGAAAGTGGGTGTTCATTTTATTTCCATAAACATAATTAATCCAAATCATAAAATATATTATAAAAAATAATACTTTCGGTGACACACTATTGACACTTATAACCAATGAAATCTTTTAGGAAATCAACAATAAAAAAAGTCCGAATAGGTGAGAAACCATGGTAAAAATAATCATAAAAATTCCAAAAGAACTTCAAAAAGAAATGAAACTTTATCCCGGAATAAATTGGGAATCAGTAATTAAAAATGCATTTATAGAAAAATTAAAGATTCTTCAACTCGCGGAAAAACTCGGTCAACAAAGTAAACTTACAGAAAAATGAAATAATACGGGGAGGTAACCACAAAAAAGAATGAAATAGTAGAAAATCATTCTCAACCTAGAGAAACAATGAAATTTGTGAGTATAACCAGCATTGAAATCGAACGGGAATTATCTGATCTCGATCGATTTGCATTGGATTTTATTAAGATACTAAAGAAACACACACCCTATGTCATAGTAAGCGGGTATGTCTCTATTCTTCTTGGAAGAGCCCGAGTAAGTGAAGATATCGACGTCATCATACCAAAAATCAACTTTTTAACCTTCCAATCATTAACACTAGATCTCAAGAAAAATAAATTCTATTGCCTGAATGCAGAAAAAGAACAAGACATTTTTGAATATCTTACTGAGGATTTAGCGATACGTTTTGCCAAACAAGGGACAGTAATACCAAATATTGAGTTGAAATGGGTAAAAAACAAGTTTGATACACTGGCACTAAAAAAAACGATCACGGTTGCATTACATAAGGAAAAACTCATAATCACGCATCTAGAACTTCAGATAGCATTCAAAGAAGCAGTATTGAAATCACCAAAAGATAAAGAAGATGCAAATCATCTCAGAATAATAACAAAAGAATACATTGATGATACACTCATTCAACAATATAAGGAGCAACTCCATGAATTCTTTTACTAGAAAAAATAATCAAGAACGAATGCGTTTTGTTACTGAGTGGGCAGATTATGTCCGCACACATCCTGATAAAGACTGGTCTAGGCAGCAGAACGTCATCATTAATTCAGCGCTTCGCACAGCGTCCATAAGTAAGGAAGATTACCTTAAGATGAAGGGTGATAAAAAACCACGAAATATTTCAAAGAAACAAGTTTTTTAATCAAAGTCCCAACAGAAGAACATCGTTCATTGTAACCAACGGGGGGAGTAATTGTGAATACCATGACCAACCAAGACCAAACACACACAGCAAAAGTCTGTATCCAAAAAGCAACCTACGACACAATAGACCTTGAATCTTTACTTCAACCACTCGGAGGCATAACAAGTTACGTACACAAAGGAGAACATGTTTTGTTAAAACTTAATCTCCTCAATGCAAGCACCCCGGAGAAAGCAGTCGTGACAGACCCGCAACTCGTACGAAAAGTTGCTGAAGCTGTACTCAAAGCCGGGGCGACACCAATCATCGGTGATTCACCTTCGGGACCATTTTCGAAACGAAGACTTAAAAAAGTCTATGAAAAAGCAGGGCTTCTTACTCTTTCTTCAGATCTAGGGGTTGAACTCAACTACGACACGAGCATTACAAACGTACAAATCCCAGATGGAAAACAACTCACCTCAACACCAATCTGCAACTTTATCCTCAACGCAGATAAAATCATTGCACTCCCAAAGATAAAAACACACTCCTATATGATAATGACACTTGCCACCAAAATCATGTACGGAGCTGTACCCGGGCTCACCAAAGCAAAATACCATGCCGTATATCATAGAAAATCAGCTTTTGCAAACATGCTTCTGGATGTGCTAACTGTCGCAATACCAGATCTTATCATCATGGATGGCATCATAGGGATGCAAGGTGAAGGACCAGGGGCAGGAACACCTGTGAATATCAATGTCCTGGTCGCCGGAGACGACCCAATAGCTTTGGACCTAGCTGTCTGTAAAATGCTACAAATCGAACCAATAGGTATCCCAATACTCAAACGAGCAAAAATAAGAAGACTCTGGCCACCACACATCACGTATCCGCTCCTCACACCAGACAACGTCACATACAAAGGATTTATCCTGCCATCAACCGCAGACTATCTTCTTACCGGAAAGAAAACACCTCGGCAAAGCCCCACAATCACCGCGAAATGCATATCTTGTGGGCAATGCACGGAAATATGCCCAAAACACGCAATCACCAACACAAAAGATAAACCACACATCGATTACACGAAATGCATCCGATGTTACTGTTGTCAAGAAATCTGCCCAGAAAAAGCAATAATGCTAGAGGAACACAACTAAATATCACACCCATATATTATTAAGTGTGATTCATTGAATGAAAAAATTCAATCAATCAGATTGAAAAGCGCTAAGATTTATTCGCGTCCAATCATCATAATCTCGTATTCGCCTTGTTCCATTTGAATAATCCACCATCGTAAAGATATACCCATAATTCATACAACTCATATAGGGTCGGTTCATCCACCATCCAAGCTGCCAGGGATATCCACTGAATCGATTATGACCAGGAATGGGCCAAAAACCTAACGTATGACCAGTCTCATGCATATACGCACTTGCAAACACAATTGTTCTATTCAGTGTTGATTTTTCACTTAAACCATGACTTGAAATCTGAAAATGATTACTATCAACAGTATATCCATTCACCTCTGAACTCTGATAAATAACAACACCATAGCGAAACACCCCACGCCTCCAATTATTTTCATCACCATGGAGAAAATACTGTTTGTATATAGAATCAAACTCATTATTATCTGTAGATTCATCATAAGGGATCATCTCAGACCCAGAACCAACCCATGACCCATCATCGAGATGATAGACAATATTTTGCCGATCATGTGCTACATATAACAGCTCTTTAGATTCCTCAGGAAAAATGCTTTTTTCCCCTTTTGGACTATCTGCCATCTGATCAAGCTCAATAAACAAATCCTTTCTGAACGGATCAGAACCCCATTGATCGGTGAGATACTCTTCATAGTTATCAAGTCCATCAATATCGGGATCAAGTTTGAAATGATTGTCATCAGCAAAGGGATCATACATCCATTTCCAATCCCACGAAAGAGGAATACCATCCAAATTAGGATCATACATTGAATCATCTACAGAAGAATTAGTATGATACACGTTTTCCTCCATCCAATAGGGGATCTTATCACCATCAAAATCATTTTGTGTAATCGTAAACCACAGCTCACAATCCAGTTCTGAAATATCATAGACACTCCCATCGTCACAGCCGTTCAACCGCCCATACCCGCCAGGATCACCAATAAAATCATCACCAGTCCAATGACCAGTCTTTATGCTATATTGTACAGTAACATCCTTGTTCACATCACCAATATCAAGCAAAACATCCCCAGCCGTATTTTTATCCCACAACTGCAGAGTCACATTCACAAACTCATCATCATCAGGAACATTAACTGTAGCAGAAAAATTTGCATTACGAACATATTTTGTATCCTGCCAAATACCACTAGTGAAAACCGCATCGTTAATGATGATTTTAACACAAAAATCAAAATTAATATCACTATCAACATATTTTCTTGAATGATATTGAATAGCATCTTTGTCAAAAAACCGAATATCCTGGATATTTACCGTGACAGAAACATCAACCAAAGGATCATAATCAACACCTGTAGCCGATTGTGCAAAAAGAACATTGCTTTTTGAACCAAAAGGGAAAACAACGAAACAAAGTACAACAAGTACAATAACAAAAATATTTTTTATCTTCATAATATTTCCTACAAGGTAAACAATGGACATCTCAGTTAAATTATTTTTGGTTATACATAATATAAAAAAATTTCTCTATTTAAGAATCTAATCGATACAAATACTACAAGTAAAATCACTTTGTTAGCAGAGATTCTTCAAACCGAAGACACCTATAGTTGGTTAATACCTACGCATATTTTTCAGCGAGATCTCCAACAATCGGGAGCTTAAATTTTTCCATCTGATAAGCTTTAAACATCAGCACAAACCATAAAATAAGTACTAACGCCCAGAAAACCCAGCTTATCCACCCAAGGAAAATCAAACCAGGACCATAATTGAAAATTCCGAAAAATCCGCCAAAAATCCATCCAAGGATCCAGAGTGGCAGAAACACCAGAACCGACTGCGCTGCATGAAACCGAATGGCCTTATTTTTATCTTCGACAAAATAGAAAATCAACCCGGTGACCCAAAACCCAAGATAGCACAACGCCGCCTCAATATTTTCTTCTAAACCTAATGCTGTTTTCGTCAAATGCTCACCACTTTTTATCATTTAATCATCACTTCTTCGATATATATAGTTTTATCTGGGGAGAATATCTTTTGAAAAAACAATTACTCATCCAGTACATTGAAAAAAAACCAATCATACTTAAAAAGGTTATCAGATGAACAATATCAAGTCCTCCTCTTCAAAAGAAACGACGGACAACTGGCCTTTGAACTCCTGAACACAAAAGTTCTTTACAACTAGAATTTCTTCAATATAATGATTACACAAAACACAATCTATAGAAAACTTAATATATTATGTTATACATAATAGTATATGTGGGGCATTGTTTTTATGACTGATAAGCAAAGCAGAGTATGTAAGAACTGTCAACACCTCCTGCAACAAATACCCGGACGAAACATCGAACCATACGTAATATTGGAATACTACTGCCCAGACTGCGAAGAATCCGAGTACAGGTACGAGACGTTGACATGATGTACACACGATGAATCCTCTATTCATCGGGCATCATACAAAAAACCACGCAGGAGCGTAAGAGATAGATTTTTTTATACAAACATGTTATCTTCCTTTTAAAAACAACAATATTTTAGGTAAAAAAGCATGTGATGAGAGAGACATTAAAAATGATTGAGCTAGAATCAACACAAGATAACGATGAACAAAAAACAAAATCACATCTAGATATCCTTCGAATGCTTGATGAACTTGACGTAATCGAACACCGACTTCTCCAATTAGAAGAAATCCAAGAACCCATCCAAACAACAGTTGAAACCCTTGAAGCAGCACCACAAGTTACTGTAACACCTGAAATAACTATCCCCACATATGAACAACTTGAAGAAAAAAAACCTCATAGAAACATCTTCAAAATAAAGATAAGACGGAAAAAAGGACAAAAACCTGCAAAAACAGAACCAGAACATAAACATAGACTCATCCAACGACTCCGAAGAAAAAAAGACAACCTTGGAGAAACACCAGAGGACCTTGCAGCACAAGGAGAAATACCAGCACCAAAACCCTTGAACGGGACATTCACATTACATAGAGATGAAGAGGGAAACCTCGTAGGATTCCCCATTAAAAAACCAGTACCAAAAATGGAGAAAAAACACAGACGGCTTCTGCCATTTGGAAAGAAAAAAGAAGAAGGAGAAGGCGAAACAGAGCAACCAGAAGAACCCGTAAAAGGAATCAAAGGAAAAATAAAACGCATAACCTCAAGATTCAAACGGTCCAAAGGAAAAAAAGAAGAAAAGGGATCTGGAGGCAAATTCTCAAAAATTCTCAGCAAGATACCCATAATAGGAAAAAGAAAGGAGAAATAACCTCTTCTTAGGAGAAAGCAACATTTATATATTTATTCACTCATTATTATGTATAGTAAAATAGTTCAAAAATATAGTTCAGAGAAAAAAAAGAGAGTTGATACTATGAACAAAAAAATAATCGCGATCACCTTCATAACATTAATGCTTCTCACCGCATGGTGTTCAGTCCCTGCACAACCCATTCTTCAAACCTTACAAAAAACAAAACAAAAACCAGCCCAAGAAAAAACACAAGTCATCACTGACGAAACCGCCATAGAAATCCTATCCGCTCTCACCATAAGCGACGTGATCACCCCGTTGAAACAGTACCTTGACACCAACCCAAAATCAACCAAAAAAACACTACTGACCACGGCAATGATCGATAGCACCCAAGAAATGCAAACCCTAGGGATAACACAAGAAACATCGCTCGTTCAGGTAAAAACCAAACTGGGACAACTAATACAAAACCGCCTCAACACAAAATATCATTCATACCTCGTCGGATTCTTCCCAGTCTTCACCACCATCTCCACAATCACCCCATCCGTTGAAATCAACCTCACCGAAATACCTACAACAGTAGGAAACCTTACGGTAAAACTTGAAATCTTCGTAAAAATAATACCATTCCTAGATTTTGTCACCATACGAGAAATACGACCTCTGCGTCATGGATTAACACAAACCACGAAACTCTGGCCAGCAATCGGTGCACGCATAACCGTAGAAGGAATCACTGTGTTCGTTGTCGCATTCGGACCACGAATAAAATGGACTACAGGAAATAGCTTTTTATAAAAAAACACGAACGATACATATTCTCTCCATCTTATTTTAAACGAAACAACGTGCACGCATCATCAGAAGACGAAACCATTTCAACCTTATCCTCACGACCAAGCCAACCAAGCGCAGCAGAAACCCTTTTTTCATCAAGACGAGAAAGCTTTGAAAGTGACGCGATACCAGTCTCACCCCAGATATTGAGGACCTTCCATACTTTTCCCGCATCTTTACCAATAATAGGAATTAGATTTGTGTCTCCAAGTTTATAACTACCGCACTCACATGCAATCTTGTTTTCCCGGGCAAGCCACCCGACCGCACTAAAGATATCATCAGAAGTAAGTTTTGTTTCTTCAAGCAGTTTATTCTCATCAAGACAACCCTGCACAGATAGCTTCTTCCAGACTGCACCTGCATTTAGACCAAACATTGAAACAGTCTTGTTCATAGGCATCCCAAACCCTCTAAAAAAGGGAAACACAACAGAAGATTATATACATTGCGTTCTTCTTAGCATCGGAAACAAAAACTTTAAAGACATTCGGTGAGATACCCAAAAAAAAGGAGTGTCGTACCAATGCCAACAATACATGAAACAACCTATGTTGCACCAAGTGCAGTGATCAGTGGATCTGTCACTATCGGGAAATATTGCGGGATTTTCCCTCATGCAGTCATCCGTGGTGATGAAAACACCATTGAAATTGATGAAGGAACAAATATTCAAGACTGCTGTGTCATACATGTAGACAAAGACCACAAGGTAAACATAGGGAAAAATGTCTCCATTGGCCATCTGGCAATGATCCACGGAGCAACCATTGAAGATGACTGCCTCATCGGCATTCACTCAACGGTGTTAAACGGATCACACATCGGAAAAGGATCAGTTATCGGCGCACATGCGTTAGTGCTTGCAGATATGAAGGTTCCTCCCCATAGCCTGGTCGTAGGAATCCCCGCAAAAATCATCAAACAAGATCCCACATTGATAGATATAAACCGAGCAAACGCGGAAACATATAAAAAACTCGCCCAGAACTATAAACAAAAAGCATTTCCCATATACAAATCCGATTAATCAACCTCTTTTTCAATTATTTCTCGTGTATGTACTAAAATAATTGATATTTTTTCTCATTTATTTAACCTGAATTCCGCAGGTGATCGTTCTTTTCTTGATTAGAACACATTTCGCACTTCACATTTTTTTTGGTTTTCAGCCAGTAAAAAAGGCTGAAAAACTATGATCCTGGTGTTTTTCCACAGAAAATCAGAGTATTGATCC
>JAPKYE010000036.1 GCA_026394495.1 Methanobacteriota archaeon
AATCTCTTAATTCCATAAAGTACTAGAGTTATTCCTGTAAGTAGTATTATCCAAGGAATTTTACCATACATTGCTATTGGATTAGGTGTTGAATATGAACTATATGAACTACTCCCCGTCATTGACAATAACATGAACCAATCGTTACCAAATAATACTACAATAAAACCAACAAATAAAATCACTACTGATACAACAACATCTATGCCTGAGGTAATTTTTATTCTTCCTTTTTCGTCCATACAAACATCCGATAATTAACATCAATAATAACTTTATAAACCTTTACATTAAAATTATTTAAATGGAAAAAATTAATTATTAAAACATTTCCTCTCGGTCTATTTCAGTTCCAACGAAAAATCTTTATTTTGGATGGAATGCGTAAGATACCCTAGTGAAATACGATCAGCAAACGACGCATACAAAAGAATATTATCAGGAGTAATACCACCAGATACCTCAATAAGGATATCAGGGTTTATCTTCCTGATTTTTTCTGTAACCCTCAACCCGCTTTTCGCATCGAAATTATCGAGCATGATGACATCTACAGCCATCTGTGCAACCACAAGAGCGTCATGTTCGTTTTCCACTTCAACCTCAATGATTTTATTATTAATTTTTCTTTTTATCCGTTGAACCGCTTCTTTTACAGAACTGACACCACGGAGATGATTATCCTTGATCAACACCGCATCATACAATCCATGGCGATGAGGTTCACCACCACCAAGAACAACCGCTTTTTTCTCATATTTCCGAAAACCAGGTGTTGTCTTGCGCGTCGCCGCTATCTGAACCTTTGGGTTCACGCCCCTGCATTGTTCAACAAGTTTTTTTGTTTCTGTTGCAATCCCACTCATCCTCCCAAGAAAATTCAATGCAAGACGCTCTCCTTTAAGAATGGAACGAATAGGTCCATTGATGTTCATGACCACTGTGTTTTCTTCTACGAAGTCTCCATCAAGAACCAACGATGTTGTCTCTGCACCCGTTCGTGTAAACACAGCTTTTGCTTCCATTAGCCCAGCTACAACACAGCGTTGTTTCGCCCAGATACAAGCGCTTGCGACTTCATTAGTAAATAAAGCATCTGAAGTGATATCTCCAACAGTTCCAAGATCCTCTGAGAGGAATCGATCAATGTCATCCATAACAAGCTTTTTTATATCAAATGCTTCTATTAAGGTTTTGGGATTAATCATATGAATCTTGGAATCATAGGCTGTGGTGCCATAGGAACCGATGTAGCGAAAGCAGCAGATGCAATAAATGATATCAAAACAATTTATCTCTACGATATCGACGAACACGCCTCTCAAAAACTACATTCTCAGTTGAAAAAAGCAGAAATAAAACCAGTGGATGAGTTTTTAACCGATGTTGATGTCGTCTTTGAGACTGCATCACAACAAGCAGTAGAAACATATGCGCCGCTCGTGCTTCAAGCAGGAAAGGATCTTATCATCATGAGTATCGGTAGTCTATTCAATGATGACCTACGAAAAAACCTGGAAACTATCGCACGGAAAAACAAATGTAAGATACACCTGCCATCCGGAGCGGTGTGTGGTATCGATGGTATTTTTGCAGCACATATGGAATCCCTTGATAAAGTAACATTAGTTACCACAAAAAATCCAGCATCTCTTGGAAAAAATTATGACAAACGAACAGTGGTGTTCGAAGGAAACGCCCGGGATGCGGTGAAACAATTCCCAAAAAACATCAATGTTGCCGCATGTCTTTCTCTTGCTGGAGTCGGATTTGATAAAACAATGGTTCAAATTGTTGCTGATCCAGTGGAAACAAGGATCAGTCATAAAATTCTTGCTCATGGAAAATTCGGTAGACTACGTGCTGAGATGGAAAACATGCCAAATCCAAATAACCCCAAATCCAGTTATATGGCGTCACTATCTGCTATTGCTATTTTGCATAGGATCATTAACCCCATCCAAATCGGATGATTTAATGGTTCGTCGTAACTTTGTAAAGGTGTAAAGACAAAACAAAAGTTTTTATATGAGAAATAAACAACCAATGATCCCAAACCCCTCAACATATGAGATGCTATCATGACCTTTGAAATCAGAGATCGAGACGCCGCAGGCCGCATCGGCAAATTCACAACAAAACATGGCGTCGTCACAACACCAACACTTCTACCCGTCATTAACCCAAACAAAATGGTCATCACCCCAAAAGAAATGAAAAAACAGTTTGGCACCGAGATGGTCATCACTAACTCCTACATCATTCGCAACGACCAAAAACTAAGAGAAAAAGCACTTCAAGACGGTTTACACAAACTAATCGATTTTGATGGCCCCATCATGACCGATTCTGGGACTTTTCAATCATACATCTACGGAAAAATCGAGGTCGACCCCATTGAAATCGTCGAATTCCAACGAGACATCGGAAGCGACATTGGAACAATCCTTGATGTATTCGGTACCCCGGATCAAACAAAAACCACTGCACAAAACGGAGTCAACGAAACAATCAAACGCGCCAAAAAAAGCATTCCTGTAAAACAGGACATGATGCTTGCCTGTACTGTTCAAGGATCCATCTACCCTGATCTCAGAGAAACCTGTGCACAAGAACTCAGCAGCCTTGACGCTGATTTTTTTCCTATCGGCGGCGTCGTCCCCCTCATGGAAAACCAACGATACACTGATCTCGTGCGTTGTATACTCGCAGCAAAAAAAGGACTCAACCCATCAAAACCAGTTCATCTTTTCGGAGCAGGACATCCGCTTGTTTTCCCTCTTGCTGTCGCCCTCGGATGCGATTTCTTTGATTCTTCAGCATACGTAAAATACGCGTATGATCAACGACTGATTTTTTCATGGGGCACAGAAAAACTCGAACGATTAACAGAACTACCCTGTTCCTGCCCAGTCTGTACATCGTTTACCGCAAGTGAACTTCGAGCTCTCAAACCCGAAGAATGTATTAGGGAGATCGCCAGACATAACCTCTATGTGAGTTTCTCGGAAATAAAAAAAATCCGAAACGCAATCATCGATGGAACACTCTGGGAACTCGTCGAACAACAAGCCACCGCAAACCCGTATCTTCTTGACTCCTTGAAAGAGCTACGAAACAAAGAACACAAACAATGGCTTGAACAATTCGAACCAATAAGCACACAACGCGCAGTTTTTTACACAGGAGACCATACTATCCATCGTCCAATCATCTACCGCCTTCATGAACGCATCCTTCATCGCCATGAACCACAATATGATACATCGGTTGTTTTCCCTGAAGGAAACAAACCCTACTCAAGATATTATGCAAATGAAATACAGAAAATTTTTGAAAAACGACCTGTAAATATTGTCATTGATTCTGCGTTAGGCCCAGTACCTCTTGAGCTCGATGAAATGTATCCGTTTGCTCAGTCCATCTTCCCCGATCACATCGATCAAGAAACACAAAAACTAACACAAAAACTCTTCAAGGAATTCACCAAAAAAACAAAAATAATACGATGGACTGGAAACGAAACCTTAAAGAAGATTTCTGCAAAAAAACACAAACCAATTGATTGCGATCTTCGTAAAATATCTGCTGTAGCCGACATGCAGTTTGGAAACAGTGCATCCACTGCTCTTTTCAACGGAACCTTAAAGATCGTGAAATCAAAAACAACCGAGAAAATCCGCAACATCTACGTAGATGAAAAGCATGTGGTATCAATGCGGGCAGAAGACGGTTTGTTTACCCTGCGCATCCATGGCGGAAAACGCCTCCATGCATCGCTTCCGTTTCCAAAGCTTAGAGTGGTAATTGATTCAGATGCTGTTCCCTTTGTCAAAAATGGAAAAAGCGTGTTTGCACAATTTATCATCGATGCAGACCCGCAGTTACGACCAAACGATGAATGTCTTATTGTCGACCAAAACGATACATTTATCGCGACAGGAAGAGCTATGTTAAACCGAATGGAAATGATGACATTCAAACACGGGATGGCAGTGAAAACCAGAGAATCAATCTAATTTGTTACATCAGCTACTAATAATTTTTCAGAGACAATTATAAAAACATGAGATCGTTTTCTTATGATGGGGCAGAGGAATTATGACTGAACAAAAAACATCGAAAATCTCAGGGTTCTACAAACTATCCATTGAAAAAAGACGAGAACTCATCCAACATTTTGCAGGATTAACAAACGAAGAAATAAATGCTTTTACGAAATCACTCCCATTAGAAACCGCGGACCGCATGGTCGAAAATGTTGTCGGAACATTTGAACTTCCACTTGGAATAGCCGTGAATTTTCTTATTAACGGAAAGGATTATCTTCTCCCTATGGCCACTGAGGAATCAAGCGTCGTAGCTGCAGCAAGTAACGCAGCAAAAATCGCCCGAATCAAAGGCGGGTTTACTGCAGAATGCTCTTTACCGCTTATGATCGGACAAATCCAGCTTCTTGACATCCCAGATATGGTTTCTGCATCAAAGGAAATTCTTGCTCATAAAAAAAAGATTCTTGAGGTTGCCAACCTTCAGGATAAAATCCTCATTGATCTAGGCGGAGGAGCACGTGATATTGAGATACGGATCCTTGATAGTCCCCTTGGGAAAATGATGGTTGTTCATCTTATTGTCGATGTTCGAGATGCAATGGGTGCAAACGTCGTCAACACGATGTGCGAAGCTTTGGCACCATTATTTGAAGAACTCACCGGTGGACGGGTTCGACTGAAGATTCTTACGAATCTTGCTGACAAACGCATAGTAAAAGCCAAAGCCGTGTTTGACAAAGAGTCCATGGGTGGAGAACATGTTGTTGACGCATTCCTTGAATCCTACACACTAGCATCGATTGATTCGTATCGCGCAGCAACACATAACAAAGGAATCATGAATGGAATCGATGCACTTGTTATAGCAACAGGCAATGATTTCCGTGCGATAGAAGCAGGAGCACATGCCTATGCTGCTAGAGACGGATATTATACGTCACTTACCCGATATCATAAAGATGAAAACGGAGATCTTGTCGGAGAAATAGAGCTTCCCCTTGCCGTAGGAATCGTTGGCGGTGCAGCAAACATGCATCCCACCGCGAAACTCTGTAGAAAAATCCTTGGAATAACCAGCGCACAAGAACTCGCTCAAGTGATCGTAAGCCTGGGCCTTGCACAAAACTTTGCTGCAGTCTTTGCCCTTTCAACAGTCGGCATCCAAAAAGGACACATGTCCCTTCACGCAAAAAACATAGCGGTCATGGCTGGAGCACAAGGAAAAGAAATAGAACAAGTCTCTGATCAGATGGTCCTCGAGAAAAAAATTAAGCTAGACCGAGCAAAAGAAATCCTAATACAACTGAGAAAAACTAGATGATTCCTTCTGCGATATCCTCTGGTTCACGATCACAGTAATAACATTTTATCCGCAATGGGTCTTTACTGACTATCTGAAACCTGCTTTTCACGGGCTCACGAGCATTGGAGATACACGTAGGATTTGAGCATTTTGCGATCCCGACAACCTCGTTTGGCAGTTCGACCTTATGTTTCTTCACCACCTCATATTCTCTGATGATGTTGATGGTTGCCTTAGGTGCAATAAGCGCAATTTTATCTAATTCATGAGGGTCCAACTCCCGATTCTCCACTTTAACTATATCTTTTTTCCCCATTTTCCCTGAGACGTTCATTGCGACGCTCACAACAGATGATGTAGACTCAGGTATTTTCAATACCCTGAGGACTTTCACGGCGTACCCTGCGGTGATATGGTCAATCACTGTTCCGTTTTTAATCGGAATGATTTTTAATTCTTTCATAGCTTTCTTCCCTCCAAAACAAGGGATAACAAAGCCATGCGTATAGGTATCCCATTGAACGCCTGTTTGAAATACAAGGCATGATGTGTTGCATCAACCTCAGGATCAATTTCTGTCACCCGTGGAAGCGGATGCATAATGATAAGATCCTTTTTTGCTTGTTTCAATAGCTCATTATCCACTTTATAAGTACCAACAACCCGGTTGTATTCTTCTGCATCGGGGAATCGTTCTTTTTGAATCCTTGTGACATACAAGACGTCAGCGTCAATGATCGCTTTATCTAAATTAACTGTGGAATTTGGCTCAACACCAAACTCTTTACATTCGTTGATGACTTCTTTTGGCATCTTCAAACTCTCCGGAGAAACAAACGTTAACTCCGCGCCAAATAAAGAAAGAGCGTACGCAAGAGAATGAACAGTCCTCCCATATTTCAAATCACCAAGAAGAACGATATGGTTTTTCTCAATCCTTTTTTTCTCGGTAAGAATCGTAAAAAGATCTAGGAGACATTGCGTAGGATGCTGCCCAGCGCCATCTCCTGCGTTAATGATGGGTACTTCAGCGAATTCAGCTGCTAACCGAGCTGCACCTTCTTGTGGATGTCGGATGACGATGATGTCGCTATACGCATCAGCCATCCTGATAGTATCTGCAAGGCTTTCTCCTTTTTTCTGTGATGTAGCTGAAGGATCCGCAAAACCAATTACTCGCCCCCCAAGCCGGTTCATCGCACTTTCAAAACTGAGACGAGTTCTGGTGCTTGGTTCAAAAAACAACGAAGACAAAATATATTTTTTGAGGATGTCGATTTGTTTTTCACCTTTGGCGTAGGGAATCATATGTTTTGCGTAGTTGAGAATCGCAGTGATGTCTGTTTTAGAAAAATCTTTTATTGAGACGATGTCTCGGTTTTTAAAATTCATTTTCATCAGAAAAAACAGAATAGATTGACTGTTTAATAACCTTTTTAACAGGGACGTACACTGGGAGAAAAACCTCTAAAATAGTATCTCGTTTCGCATCTTTAATATTATAGCTGAGAAATTTATTAATATATGAGTAAGCTTATCTATTATGGTATATTCATGCCCAACGATACCAAGAAAAAAGATAAAAAAGAGGATATAGCTAAATTGCGCATGATTCTTGATAGTCCATTTGATGCAAAATCAGTTTCTTCTAATGATGAATTTCTTGATTCTGTCAGAAAACGACTGGTGGGAGAACCGTCTAAACAAGATATAAAATTCCGAGAATCTCTTTCAGATTTAACAAAAAAATCGGATAGTTTAACACCGCAAGTAAAAATCCATCCTCCTGAAAAAACGTGTCAAACGTTTATTGATATAAAACCTGAAAAAGAAATAAAACATGTAGAAACAGAAAAAATACAAACACCTGCTACGATTGAACGGCGTTTTGATATCGAAGATCTCATCGACCCAAAAGATCTCTATGAGATTGAAAAGGTAGAAATACCGAACTCAAAACCAGGTGAGATAAAACAACAAATACACATGGTGGCTGAGAAAGAAAATCTTCCTGAATGGATTCCTGTTGAAACAACAGAAAAAGTGAAATCTGAAGAGAAAACGGTTGATGAATGGATCCCTGTTGATGTCTCGGAGAAAAAAGAAACAAAGGAAACCAAAGAGGAACTGGTTCCGGAGTGGAGTTCAGTAACTCCTTGGAAAAAAAACAAGGCCTCTTTATCTGAACAAAAACCACAACCAGAATTTGTGCCCATCGCAGAGGAACCTGAACTACGATTAGAACCGGCTCATATCTCAGAAATACCCCGGCTGAAAATACCCCTCATTGAACAAGATAAAAAAACAGATGTATTCCATGAAATAAAAAGTATTGATGCAAAGACTGCGGAAATATTGTACGAACATGGATATACTTCACTAGAAAAAATCCAAAATATGGCCGTGAAAGATGTTGTTGCAGCTGGTGTGGAAAAACGCGTTGCAAAAGCTATATGTAAAGAACTTGACAAAACAAAAAAAGAGCAAGATAAAGAAACGAAGAAACAGATGCGACAACCAAAAAAAACTGTTGTTGAACAAACGAAACCTGCAGAAGATGTTGAGGAATGGGAATCATACCGGCATGAACAAACCGCGGAACTAAAAAAAGAAGAACCCCCTGTATTCACGTATGAAGGGTATACTCTTTACAAAAAAGAAATTGAGACATCAGATGGTAAGAAACGAACAATTCATTTCTTTAGCAAAACAATTCCTGAAAACGCAGAAGCGGTTTTGCTCCCCGATGGTTTTGAAGTGAAACTAAACGATAAAACAGGTCTGCCGTTTCTCAAAAAGAAAACATAACTTTGGAGTTGAAGATATATAAAGGCTTCTTACTTTTCTGTTTTTGTTGTGTGAAACACATGAGTTGGAATGGTCCCTTACAGAAAATCGATACGTTTCGCTATGAAATCCCAGCAGATTACAAAGGAGAAAAAAACACTCTTCATATGAAGACATCTGCGGTTCTGTATGTGAATGAACAGATGATTCCTTCTATTCGATCTGACAACGCAGCTGAACAGGCTGCAAATGTAGCAATGCTTCCAGGTATACTTGGGAAATCGTTTGCGATGCCTGATATCCACTGGGGGTATGGTTTTCCTATTGGTGGAGTTGCGGCAACCGATGCTGAAGACGGCGTTATTTCTCCTGGTGGTGTCGGTTTTGATATCAACTGCGGGGTACGACTTCTGCGAACAAATATCAACGCACATGATCTTGATGAGAAAAAGATCCGTAATCTCATCGATGAAATGTTCATCAACATCCCATCTGGGCTTGGTTCGAAAGCAAAAGTTCGATTAAATCGAAAAGAACTCCAAGAAGTCCTACATCTGGGTGCACGCTGGGCAGTAGAACATGAATACGGGTGGAAAGAAGACCTTGAGTTTTTAGAGGAAAACGGATGTCTCAAACATGCGGATATCACAAAAATCTCTGAGGAAGCAAAACAACGTGGTGCACCGCAGCTAGGTTCCCTTGGTGCCGGCAATCATTTCCTAGAAATCCAGAAAGTAGAAGAAATTTATGATACAAATGCTGCGAAAGCCTTTGGAGTCGCTGAGAAAGGACAGATCATGGTGATGATTCATACAGGTTCCCGTGGTTTTGGTCATCAAGTCTGCCAGGATCATTTAGGAATCATGGAACAAGCTGTGAAAAAATACAATATCTGGCTTCCTGATAAGCAGCTTGCCTGTGCCCCGGTTCAATCGATAGAAGGACAAAATTATCTGAAAGCGATGGCATGTGCAGCGAATTTCGCCTGGTGCAACCGACAGATGATTGTACATTGGGTGCGGGAATCGTTTGAAAAAGTGTTACAGCAGTCTGCAGAAGACATGAACATGGGGATCGTCTATGATGTCTGCCATAACATCGCTAAACTTGAGGAACATGTTATTGATGGGAAAAAACAAAAAATGTATGTGCATCGTAAAGGGGCAACCCGTGCGTTTGGACCTGGGAAACAAGATGTTCCGTTGAAATACCGCGATGTTGGTCAACCCGTGTTGATTCCGGGTGATATGGGGACAGCTAGTTATCTTCTCTGCGGGACCGCTCAATCTGAGGAAACATTCGGGTCCACGTGCCATGGGGCAGGTCGGATCATGTCTCGACATCAGGCAATTGCGAAATGGCGTGGTGAAGATATTTTGATTCAACTGAAAAACAAAGGCATCTATGCGCACCCGGCGAGTTTAAAGGTTCTTGCTGAGGAAGCACCAGGTTCATACAAAGACGTCAGTCAAGTTGTGAACATAGCGCATGGTGCAGGGATCTCAAAAAAAGTAGCAAAGATGCTTCCTCTTGGAGTAGTAAAAGGGTAATAGCATACATTGTCTCCTGTTTTTGTTTTTTGTTTTTTGCCAATTAATTTTAAATGCTAGAAGTATATTAAGGATAGTTCGGATGGTGTGCAAAATGGATGGAGACGATGTTCAGATAATTAATTTTGAGGACGCTGATCTTAAGAATGCAACGGTTCTTGCAGGTTTTCCTTCAATTGGACTGGTGAGTACGATTGTTGCGAATTATCTTATTGATGCATTGAATCTTAGGCAAATTGGGGCGATGGATTCTTCGCAGTTTCCAACACTTTCTGTTGTACATACCGGGGAGCCTCTGTCACCTGTTCGTATCTATGCGGGAGCACTGGGAAATGGTGAGAAACTCGCGGTTTTTGTTTCTGAGTTTAAACCAAAACCCACACTGATTAATGCGATTTCAACGGCGATCATGAAATGGGTCCATGAAAAAGGATGTACGCTTCTTATATCCCCTGAAGGTATGGTTGTGGAAGGAAAATCTGCTGAAGAGGAAAACACGGCTGATGCTTATGCGATTGGATCTACTGAGAAGGCTCGGATGACTCTACGAGCAAAACAGATACCTGAATTTAAAAATGGGATCATCGCAGGTGTCTCAGGTGTGTTACTTAATCAGGGGAAACATGAGGGTTTTGATGTGATCGCGATTCTTGCTGAGGCGCATCCGAATTATCCTGATGCACGTGCTGCTGCTTCTGCGCTAAATGTGATTGGAACGCTTGTTGGTACAGATATCAATGTTGTTCCCTTATATGATGAGGCAGAGCGCATTGAGAAACAATTGCAGAAGTTCCATAAACAGGCAAAACCGATTGTTTCAGGTTCTTCTCAGCCGCCGCAGCCGAGTATGTACGGATAAACGTTTTTTTTTTATCTATCTTTTTTTCTTTGGATGTACTGAGAGAGTTACGTTTATTTAACTGTAATTCTATGTGTCCAGGTGATGACAAACATCCCAAAGACGCATCCTCGTTATCTTTCTCTTATAACTCGGGAGAAGATCGTGCAAGCTATGAAAACTGGTCTTGTACATGAAACAGGGCTTATTGCGCATGGTCGTGGGGAGGCGTTTGATTATCTTCTTGGTGAACAAACTGTTCCTCTTGCAGATATCGCTGAGAAAACAGCTGCTGCTGCGTTGATTTGTGCAAAGAATCCAGTTCTTTCTGTGAATGGAAATGTTGCTGCGCTAGCCACCAAGCAGTGTGTCCTGTTAGCCGAAGCTGTTCCTCTGGAACTTGAGGTGAATCTGTTTCATAGGACTGAGAAACGGATGAAAGCTGTCACAGATGAATTGTATCATCA
>JAPKYE010000017.1 GCA_026394495.1 Methanobacteriota archaeon
TGGATCAATAGCTTGATTTTTTGTGGAAAAACACCGGGATCGTAGGTTTTTCAGCCTTTTTTGCTGGCTGAAAACCAAAAAAAATGTGAAGTGCGAAATATGTTCTAATCAAGAAAAGAGCGACGATCTGCGAAAGTCAGGGCATATCTCATTTCATTACCTTGCTATGTCGTACCAAATTCCTTCTGATGAACACATCACAGAAGCGTTGAAGAAGGTGCTGACTGCTTATCGAACAATATCTACCCAGAATAAACTTCAGATGCTTGTGAAAAACGAGCTGAAAACAACAAAACAAGAATATGGGGTAAGTGGACATCGTTTACGATTTCTTGCGCTTCAAAGCGGACTAGTGGATCTAGAAATTCATACGCGAGAGGGCGATCCGCACAAGGCTTTGACGAAATGCCCGGTATGCGGGGATGCATTAAAAAGGGTGAAAAACCTTACCATCTGGGGTGGGGAAGTCACCATTGAATTTTCTTGTCCGAGTTGTAGATATTGGACGGGAAAGAAAAAACGAATACCCACCAGATATGTTTTTCATCTCAAAAAATAAATAACCTGCTACTTTTTCTGTTTTATTCACCCCCTGCATTTATGCATAAACACCGGTTTTTTTTGCAGCACCACATTTATGTTTATAACAAATTTTATATAATAACCACACCAATACAACTACAAGAACAGATAATGATCCCTATGAACAAACAGATGCTCTATTGTCTCCTCATCGTATTCCTTTTCTTTTCAACACCATTAGCCGCACTACCATCTACCTCCTCTCTTTCAAAAATACCATCCCTTCCTACTGATCAATACGATCAAGGCTTCCGATCTAACATACAAGGCTGGATCTACATATACATAGAAGGAGACCCATACGAACGAGGTTTCCAACATGGGATTCTTCTCTCAAAAGAAATCATAGACATGCTCAACCGATGGGGAAACATCATCCACAACTACAAAGGACTCAAACAAATAAGCCCATCCTTATCAGAAACCCGCTACGAAAAAATCTCAGAAACCTGGTGGAACTTCTGCACAGCATCATGTCACAAACTCTATGCAGATAAAATACCTGATGAATACCAACAAGAAATGCAGGGGATCGCAGACGGCGTAAACCATGCAGGTGAACAAATCTACAAACGAAACATAACCTATAGCGACATTCTTGCATTAAACGAAATGTATGAGTTTCTCTCAAAAACAGAACGATGGACGATTAATAAAAACCATCCGCTGCGAACATTCTTTCACCAACTTCAAACAATAATACCTGAGTTAACTGATAATGATGAACAAGAATTCGTTAGCATCCTTACATCTTATCCACTTACTGATCACTGCAACGGATTTATTGCGACAGGAAACGCAACCTCTCATGGACAACTTGTTGTATCAGATGCGATGCTCTGCGGACCAGGTTCCTGGTGGTGGACGTATTACATATCTAAGCGATGGAACATCATCCTTGACATCAAACCAACAGATGGACATCGCATCACTATGGCATCATCACCAGGCTTTATATGGAGCGATCATGACTATTACCAAAACGATGCAGGGATTGTCCTATTAGAAACCACTGTGCCACAAGGGCTCTTTGATAACATTGGATTGCCACTTTCTGTTCGAGTGCGAACCGCAATGCAATACGGAGACAGCATCGATTTCGTCGTCCAAAGCCTCAGATACAAAAACGATGGCGCAATGAACGCAGTCTGGCTTATAGGGGACACCAAAACCGGTGAAATCGCACGATTCGAACTTGGATACAGCCATTCCTATCTAAACAGAACCTTCAACGGATTCTACTGGTCAGCAAACAACCCGCAGGATCTTGGTGTACGACTTGAAAAACTTGACCTTCGACAAATCATATCAAAATTTATTTTAAGTCTTCTTTTTAACTATCCTGGTTTTGGATACTACAGTATCAGATATCACCCGGAAAACAGAGACCACAAATATGAGGAACTCGGAAACCTCTACTATGGACACATTGATATCGACGTCGTCAAACGCATCATGTCCACCTCACCAATTGGTGAATGGAACAGCGACTGTAAAATCACAGATACCGATTTACTGAAACACAATGGACTTTGGATGTTTTATGGAAACAACATGGGCAAAACAGAAAACATCACAAACTTCAACACCCCACAGCCAACAATAGAGCCAGTATATCCAACAGGCTGGGTGAAACTCTACGGGATTCCTAACAAAAACAATTATACCTTAAACAGACAAGAAAGAGAATGCACAACCCAGTTAAACATCCGATGGCAATCAATAATAGGGGAACAGAGGAATAATTTTAGTGTATCAAGTGTTCTTGCCGATACCACTGTGTACTCAAGCACCTCGGAAGGAAAACTTATTGCAGTAAACACAGAAACAGGGGACATCATATGGATACGAAATATAGGTGAACATCCAATCTCACCCCTAGTCTACAATCAATCTGTCTACGTTGGATCAGCAACTGGACTTTGGCGATGCAGTCTTAATGGAACAAACCTGGAACAACTCACCACATCCTCAATCGTTTCCGGTCCCGTGGCAAGTAGCGATTTCCTCATCTTTGCAGACAAAAACGGAGTTATTTCAGCATATAATCTCACTAGAAAACAAATACAATGGATGATTGCACAAGATATGCGACCCACTGAGATTCATCTTGCCATACACAACAATATCCTTTACATGAATATTGACGATACATGTATTGCACTTGACATCGACACTTTTGCAACCCTTTGGAGTTATCATACCACTGGCGTGATCACAACACCCCTGCGATATCAAGATGACGTTATCTATTTCGGTTCGTGGGACACTAACATATATGCGGTAAATGCCACAACCGGTTTACTACGTTGGAAATATGAGACAGGGTGGGGAATCGACACAACTCCAGTAGTAACCGGTACTACCGTGTTTGTCGGATCAACCGATCAAAACATGTATGCGTTGAACCGGGAAAACGGAAGTCTTCGATGGGTTTATACTGCAAAAGCATCGATTCATTCATCACCTGCGATATCCAATGATGTTGTCGTCTTTTGTTCTGATGATGGCAGATTGTATCTTGCAAATTCATCAACAGGCGAAAACAAAGGGTTTTTCGCCCCAGGTTTCACGATTGATGACAACCCAAAAAATTACATCACCACACCAATTATATCAAATCCAGTAACCGATGAAAATACAGTGTATATCGGAGTGAAAGGAGTCCTTTACGCACTTACCCTTTAACATTGTGCTGATACTGCATGTAAACAACTCACAATGACAATGTTTATATATCATCTGGTTAATATTTAAATGTGATTTAAATGAATCGGGGGAAACTTATCCTCAGCCTGCTAATAGTCTTAATGCTATTAACTACATCAATTGGATTCATCAATCCATCGCGTCATCAAGTAAGCGCTGCAAACGCTTTATCGTTTATATCTACTCTTGGAATAGAGCCACTTGATGATGAGTTCGAGTTCAGTACATTTAGTACAAGTCTTCCTTCAGCAATTGAGGTCTCAGATGCCAATCCGTTCTATGCCTTGATAGCGACTCCTCTCGCAGTCCATTATAATTTAGAAGGACAACAAACGGTTATACCACTTTATGTAAGAAATGCTGACTCCCCATCCAGTGCCGTTGATCATGCAATAACTAACATAGGAATACCTGTCGATCTTGTCGTTAACGACTCCCTTTCTGCAAAGGAAACCTCTCTTTTTTTGGCTGAACATTACTGGGAATATAGTTCACTTGCGCTTGTTTTGAAAAATGATACAGACGGGTATAATCTTGGCGTCGCTGCAACACCCCTTGCATCATATTTCGGAATCCCTGTGATTGTTACCGATGAGATTGATGAGGAGGTTGAGGTGGTTCTTAATCATCTCGGTGTCACGGTGCTGATTGTTTGTGGAAATCTTAATCCAGGGGATTATGACTTTTTTTGGTTTGATTCTGTTGAGGATATCGTTTTTATGTGTACCAGCGTTATTGATTCTTTTTTCAACCAAAAAGTAGACTATATTACACTAGCTAACCCTCAGGATATTATCCAACCTACTGTTCTTGAAACGCAATCATTTCATTTTAACGGAACAGTCAGCTCAAGTGTAGCACTTCCCACTCAATCAATCCGATCATTAATTAATAAAAATACGATAGCAATTCATAACATTACCATCCCTGCATCATACAAATACACGCAACTGAAATTCGATTTGGAAAACCTCAATATCGCTGATATTGGTAGCCTCGGAGATCGCCTCTATCTTTTGCTGCTCAGTCCGGAGGGCTATCGATACGTGTACGCATCCACCGCAGGTGGTCTTCCAGATCGAGACTCAACTGGAAACATCATCAGAGATAAACTTCATTTTGAATTCACGATCTACAACAAACCAGGTGTGTATGAGTTCATGGTCCTTGGTCACTTTTTTGGATCAAGTGAAGGAAAATACGATCTCACAGTCACTTTAGATAACCTTTCAACCCCTGTTGTTCCCTTGATGAAAAACCTGTCGTCTCTTGCACCGTATCTCACCGCATACCACAAAGGAATCGTATTTGCAGACCCTGATTTTACTTTTGCTGCAGATGATACCGTGATCTTCAATGGATCAACCTGCCCGGGGGTCACCCAACCAGGAACCAACCCACTTCTTCTTGTCCCTTCAAACAACCATACCATGCATATCCATAATGAACTCAATGATCTCCTCGCAAAAATCGCAGAGATTCCTGTACCTATCACCGATCTGTCAATATTAAGGAATCAGTACGCTGACCATCCAATCAATATTGCAATCACTGCTGATCCTACCATGATTCCCATGTACTTCTACTTCAACCCAGATGGAAAACCTACGGATGATGCATACATCTCGGGGTTTGCAATCGCCAGTGATTACATCTATGGGGATATCGACCCACGCCCAGATGATGTGGAGAATGACACCTACACGTACTGGCCGTTCCAGGAAAATATCGTCGGACGAGTAACCGGTAGGGATGTACAGGATTGCAGCGCACTCATAGCACGCACGATTTTCTATAACAATATCATCAACGAAATGGGTGATTGGAAAAACAATGGCCTTGTACAAACCGGATGTGGTCTTGAGTTCCAAAACCTACCTCTTATAACTAGACTAGGTCAAATTCTAAACGCAGGAGGACGAGGGGAACCAACGAAATTTCCCACTGGAGAAAGCTGGTTTATCAACGAACGATTGAAAAAAGACATGGAAGAAGGATCATTTACCGTAAAGAGCACGAAATGGACGCAATCCCAGCGAGAAGGATTCAACCAAACCGATCTTAACACCATGAAAAAATTCGGTCTCCTAAACCGGTTGTTTTTCCCAAAAAGTACCATCGCTCGGCTCAGCTCTACAGACAAAGTGACAGGTGGCGCTGATCAACTGAACAGTAATTTTATTTTTGTGTTTGCTCATGGATCCTATAACCTCTATGAATTCGGTGATATCCTTATGGATTCCCATGGAATTCCGTTTATTAGTGCTTTTGCGAGAATTTACCCAAAGATCGGTAGTCGACTCTCAACAAAAGGAGATTTTGATATACGCGCTGTTGAAAACATGAACTACGGTCCCTCAGTAATCTTTGTAGAAAGCTGTATCACCGCACGAACCGATGGGTATCTCCCTGAGACAACCCTTTCACAAACCTATCTTCATGCAGGCGTCAACACCTACATAGGTGCCACTAGGTTCACCGCAGATCCTGGATATCTTGACCCACGGCCACTCCCAGGAGGACTCGGTTTCGGTATCCTTGGTTTATTAAATGCAACACTTCGATACAAACTCACCGGTGAGTTCCCTGATCTTCATTTCGGAGCTGTCATCTCAGAAGAATTTATTAACAACCTGAATGCAAATCAGACCACGGGGCTTGCACTGAGAAATGCAAAGAATGCGTTCCTCCCCAAAGATGCAAACTCGACGTTTCTGTGGTCGCCACCTTTAACATTTTCCTCAGGAAACAGCGCATTTGATAACGAAGTTCTTTTGTCGCTGCAGCAACAAAGCAGCGGAAACGAACGAACCCGCACCCTTGATAAAAAATATGTGGCGTTGCACGAGTTCGTCATCTACGGAGACCCTGCATTTAACCCCTATCAACCAAAAAACAACGGGTAAAACAAATAATCTTACCCCTTTTCTTTTTTTCCTTAATTTTTTTCATCAAGGTTTCTTAATTATGCCATTTTCCGTAATATACCCTGTGATATATTTTGCAGGTGTCACATCAAACGCAGGGTTCTTCACCAATGTCCACGCAGGCATAACTGTTTTCCCGTTGATTTCTGAGAGTTCTTCTCGGCCACGTTCCTCAATAATGATCTCAGTACCATTTTTTATACTCAAATCAAACGTACTCTTAGGAGCTGCAACATAAAACGATATATTATTTTCTTTAGCAAGCACAGCTTTCTCATACGTACCAATTTTGTTTGCAGTATCCCCATTTTTCGCGATACGATCTGCCCCAACAATCACAAGATCAATATCACCATTTTTCATGAAATACCCAGCAGCATTATCAGCAATCACCGCATGAGCAATACCCTCCTGTCTCAGTTCCCATGCTGTCAGTAAACCTTGCAGACGAGGACGTGTTTCATCCGCGTATACAAACAATTTTTTATTGTTCCGATGAGCTATTCGTAACGGTGAAAGAGCAGTCCCATAATCAACAGTTGCAAGAGCACCAGCGTTACAATGTGTAAGAACCCTCATCCCATCATTGATCAGTTGATTTCCATGTTCACCGATTCGTTTACATCGATCGACGATATCATCAACGTACCGTGACGCAGCTTCAAATGCATCCGATCCCTTATCGATTTCTTTTTTCATGTATTGAATTGCATAAAACAAATCATGGGCGGTTGGCCGCGTTGCCTGTAGCATCTCCGCAGCATTCTCCACATTTTTTTTCCCCAATGCCATGCCGTAGACCGCTACTGCTCCAATCGCAGGTGCACCACGAACCACCATATGCTTTATCACAAACGCGACATCATCAGTGGTTTTTGCAGTAAAAATCTCAAATGAATATGGAAGTTTCCGCTGATCAATACATTTCACGATATTGTTTTCAAGCCAGAGTGCACGATACTCTTTTCCGTCGATATACACTGTTCATCCCTCTCTTCTTATTTTTTCAATGGATTCTTCGATTTCTTTCAGATTAAACCCTGTGAAAAAAACACCCTGATTTCGGATCACGATCGTTTTTCCATTCCGCAATGACTTCAATATTTCTTTTGCCTGATCAAGAGTCCCAGGCGGCGTTTCTTTTTCTGTTAATGGCAATGATCCTTGCAATGATTCAGCGAGTGTTTGATTTGATAGAAGGACAACCGCATGGATATCATGTCGTGCTCGCTGCACAATCCAATGCACCGGCGTCTCTTCATGAGGATTCTTTTTTCCAATGGCAAAAACAGTATTTTTTATGGGATCATAATCAATGATTTCAACAAGGTCATCTTGACCAATGGTACTCAGACGTATATCTTTACCATTGATGAGGATACGATTTCCGTAGGCGACACTGATGCTTCCTTTTCCCTGTTCCGTAAGATGGTTTTTATCCAAGGTGCGACAGATAGCGTTGATCTCAATTAGCTGAGGATAACTACTGGTTTCTCCTGCAGAAAAAAACGTCCGAAATGAACCAATGGTCTGATGTCTCTCTATCATAAGAACAGAAAGCAAATAAAATCCTGCTTTTTTATCTTTTGGATACCCTATGGAAAAATAGAAAACATGATTTCTTCGCTTTTTTTATGCGAACTTAATCCCGGTTTCGTTTATCTCAATGTTTTGCGGTTTCAACGTATGTTTTGTTCCTCTCATTTTCCGAACAGAGAGTTTCCGTCTATCCATTGTTGGGTCGACATCCATAAGGATGATTCCATCGACTAAGAACTCAGAAATTGAATCACGAGAAAGACATCGTTCGCCTTCCGGTATTTCAGAGGTCACAAGCGTTGTGCAGTTTTCGTTATTTAAAATACTCATTATCCGCCGGACATGAACCCTTGTCGCCGGAACCGAACCAATAGGATACGTTGTCGAAATCGTCGCATTTTCTGCAGGAATGATTTCATGCCCACCACTTGTCACCCACACAGGGGCCTCTGCAACAGGCGTAAGGGAATCTAAAACGACTCTTGAATATCGCCCACTTTTTACTTCTTCGTCCATCTCCCGATGAAACGAGCTTCGATCAAGATCAAGATATTTGAATTTTAATTGACCGCTTTCCACCGCTGAATAAAAATCAAACCCAAAAAGATTCGCCTCATGCATAATGTTTTCAATACGTTCATCAGACGTCAAATACAAACATTTCTCCCCGTTGTCCAACCCAGCTTTAATATAATGATAACACAGAATTGTTTTCCCCGACCCTGGGGTTCCAGAGACAAGCGTCACACTGTTACTTGGAAAACCGCCTTCAAGCAACATATCCAATCTATCCAATCCAGTGCCTACTCTCTCCTTTTTCCCTCTAACCACATGCTGTTCAGATCCGAATGCATCCATTTCATCCCACACTCCCAAATATTATTTTCGTAATAGCGAGTGACCCAATTCTACAATACTCTAGTCGTTTAAAAATGTTTCTTAAAATGCTTTCGCATATTTTTTTTTTAAAAACATTTGTTGCGCGAAATTTTCTCTTAGTTATCTCTCCTATTAGAACAGACGAAAAAAAGTTCCTTATCAACAAGTTCAAGTTGACCAAAATATTGATTGTTCGGATATTTTATTTTTGTATTTAACATGTAATTACTACTCCCCGTTAAATGAATAATAAAACTCTACATTATTAACCTTTTTATTCATGTATATATGCAGGTGTGATGTTCGATTAAGTGCTACGAATACACCAACCGTAACTTTCTAATACATTTGATATCTACCATTCAACAAACAAGGCGCTTGCGATATGATAAAAATTGATATGCATGTTCATTCTCAGTATTCAGAAGATGCAGATGGAACACCTGAAGAAATCATTAACGTACTAAAGAAAAAAGGATTGAATGGGGTGGCGATTACGGATCATAATACTGTGGAGGGTGGATTTCGAGCACGGCAGGTCGCCCCAAAAGATTTTTTGGTGATCCCCGGAGTCGAAATATCAACACAAGACGGTCATCTCATCGCATTAAACGTCACAGAGAACATTCCACGAGATCGCCCAGTCGATGAAACCGTTGACAATATTTTAGATAAAGGCGGTCTACCAATCGTTCCTCATTTATTCCGAAAGATGTCCGGAATAAAGAGACCAAACCTTGAATATATCTCAAAAAAGATACCTGCGATTGAAGTGTTTAACGGTTGCAGCCTTCCGAAAACAAACATCAAAACAGCAAAAGTCGCACGAGCATTAAAACTTGGGGGGACTGGTGGGAGTGATTCACATTCCAGTGCTTACGTTGGATACGGTTATACAGTTATCCCAACAACTGATCTCTCCATTGATTCGGTTCTTACTGAAATTCAAAAGAAAACCACGTGGGGTGAAGGAACAACGATGCCGCTGCAATATCGAAAAGATCGAATGATGAAATCCATTAAACAGTTTTTCCAACGAGGATTTAAACGAATTTAATTCGGTTTTAATTATTCGATACATTTAAATTGATTATTGGGTTAAATAAACTAATGAAACGAAATATGTTTTTTCTCTGTATTTTGTGTACATTAATAACTGCTGGTTGTATTCAACCATCTCTGCAAAAAGAAAATTATGGAGTTGAAATCCATTTTACTGATTTAGATCTCGAACTTTGTATTAATTCATATAGTATACGAGACTCTGGAAAAACAGAATTTGTTATAAATTCTAACGAAGAATACCTTGCGTTAATGGACAATAAATCTTCCGCTGATTTTTGTAATAATTACACACTTCCTGAAGTAAATTTTACCCAATATACATTACTGGGAAAATATACTGAAGGCGTAGGATGTTCTATAGAATTCGTAAGAAAAGTTTATGTAAACGATACAAATAAAACAATAACTTATATCATCGATGTTGTTGAAGACGGTAATTGTAAAAAGATGGGAATGAGTATGAACTGGATTCTCATCCCAAGAGTCGCTCCTAATTTTACTATTCAATTTAAGGTAGAATAAAAATCGGCTCGAAATCCAAATAGCTATTTACATCACACAACAAACATATATCTTGTGTTTAATGCCCTCTTGAATCTATTTCTTCGGAGTAAAATAAACGTGTAGAATTAAAGTAAAAATAGTTGGGCCGGTACATGTTTCCGTTAGTGTTTCAGTAGTTGATGAGATTGCGGAGAAATGGAAAAAGATGAGGATGATTATTAAGAAACTTTAGGAAAAAGTATTGGAACAAAAAAAACCGTGGCGTGGTTAGTGAAGCATGGATCACACAAAAATCACTTTTATTCTCGGTACGAGCAATCGTGATATGCCCAGCAAAATGCGCAGTCCTATTTGAAGGAGTAGCTACGGTCACCTCAATGGTTACTGGACCATCTTCGGTTCGTAGGTTCTCACCTTGATCTGGTGTAAACGTCCATTCCCCCCAGGATGGATACTCAACAATCTCCCAGTCTATTCCTTGTCCAGCAATGCCATTGTTTTCGATAGTGAAACTTCCACTTGTCGTTGCCCCAGGGATCACGTTCACCCAGTTAAGAACGCCAGTTCCTTTCAGATATGAGCCATCATACACATCAGTAATGTTCACAATCACACCTTCAAGAACAGTGAGATCATATGGGAGTTCTTGGGGGAGAAGATACCAGCCGTCAGCGTAACCACTCCAACCAAAATTCAAATGATAATAATCGTTTGTATTATACCCATCGACCACGAGGTTGTGTCCAGTTGTCCAATCCTCATTTACCACCGCAAGATGCGCAGGAAGCGCGTTTTTCATATCTGCTTTCAGTCGATCATATACATTTTGGTCATCATCGTCAAGAAGCTCAACATTGTTAAACCCAAAACGATGATACGCTTGCAAGGCTTGATTAACACCAAACGTTCCTGATCCTGTAGGGTGGTATACTTGTTTGGCAGCAACCCCACATGCAAAGATAAGCGCAGCGATATCATCATCCGTTGGAGTAACTTGGTTCTGATAATGAGACACAAGCGTAGAAAGATAGGAGTTCAGTTCAGGGAAAGCGGGAAAACCATAGGTTTCAGAATCGTTGTCGATCCAATAATTGTTATCTGAATAATTATGATAATAATCGTCACTATCGTTCAACATAACGTTATTCGTGGTCTGATGGTAATTAAGGATTTGTGCCATGGTGACTGCTGGGCACCCTGCCACACTTCGATTATGGGTGGCAAGATCAATCGGGCAGAACTTGTTGAATGGGTCGTTTTGACTCCAGGTTGTCTCAAGCCAACCACCATACGATGCTATATGCAGCGAAGGCCACTGTTGAAACTCATATGATGCTGTGGATCGAATCGGTTCTTTTTTGAGATATTGATTCCAAAGCAACCATCGATTATTGATGATGTTCTTGGGAATAATATCGATGTTCGCAAATCGTGATTTCAGATCAGACCTGATCAGATCACGCAGAGGATTTTCCACTTGGAATGGGTTTTGATACATATTCGTAAAGGAATATGCGATCACCATCGGTAAAGTCCTATATGCTGAAAGAACAATGTAACCAGTTGGTTTAAGCGAAAACACATAACCAAGTACATTCTCTTTATCCGAAATAGTGTCAATGATTTTTTCAACAGAACGCTGTGATGTTTGATCCATCTGTGCAAGAATCATCCCAGCAGCCGCATACGCAACGTCAACATCCACAGAAACATCATTTACTGTTAATTGATCAGAAAGTGCAAATCCAACAGGGATTAAACTCGCTGAAATAAAAAGAATACAACTGAGCATAGCTACGATCTTATACATTAATATCTTCATCATTTTATCAAATAACCCAAATATACAATCCAGGGACACTGCTTTATATTTTTTCTTTTTCAACCCCACGACAATATTCTACCTACACCACATGAATACCGTTAAAAATACAAAGAAAAAAAAAATAAAAAAGGATGATACGTACCTGTTACAATGAAGCAACATTACGCAAACTTCGCGTCGTAAACCCCATCATCGATCGCTTTCTGGATCTCTTGGGGTTTTTTTCCTTCAACCGTGACACCCATAGAGACACAGGTACCGATGATTTCCTTTGTTTTCTTCTTCAAATTTTTCCCAAGAAGATTATCTGATTTCATCTTCGCAACCTTAATCGCCTGATCAACGGTAAGATTGCCCACCTTAGTTACTGAGGGTTTCCCCGATCCTTTCTCAATTTTTAACTCATTAACAATCAATGAAGACGCAGGAGGTGTACCCACTTCTACATCAAACTTTTTTGTCTTCGGATCAATCTTCACTGTCACCGGAACTTTCATCCCCTGGAACTGTTTGGTTTTATCGTTAATCATGTTGATGATCTGCATAATATTCACACCAAGAGGCCCAAGTGCTGGACCAAGTGGTGGACCTGCTGAGGCTTTTCCCCCGTCCACAAGCGCTTTCACTGTTTCTGTCATAAATACTTACTCCTTCTTTTTATCTTCATCTTTTCGTTTGATTATTCGTACTTGTTCTCCGCGAACCGTAATTGGGATTGGAACCATCGCTTCAAAAAGTTCAACAGTGATTTCTTCTTTTGCATCATCAATATGCGTGACTTTTGCGGTTTCCCCACGGAACGGTCCTGCAACCATCTCCACAACATCTCCTTCAGTGATTTTTGATACCGCGGATGCTGGCGTCAGAAAATGCTCAATCTGATTAATCGGGATATCTCCCTCAAGCATATTACGCACATATGAAATCGTCTTAATCATATCTTTAATCAATTCATTGTTATAACTTTCCACAAAAATATAACCTCGAAGTTCAGGAGTTACAAGAATCGCTGGGATATCGATCTTTGATTTTTTAGCTCTACTATTGATCATATCTGCGGCGTTCAGTTCTTTACCAACCTGGGTTTTAATCGAAAAGATCAATGATTGCTCTTCTTCGTTTGTCTCATTACCGTCATTGTTCTGCATAATCTGTTCACACCGTCAATGTCCCAATGATGTAAGAATCCATGGTACGACAACCTGTTTTATGATGTAAATGAGAAAACCAATCGCACCAATAAGCAGGATACCTAATCCAGTGATTTTTGAGGTCTTTGAATATTCCTCATTAGTAGGTTTACGCGCCATTTTCAGAACTCGACCGTACTTTCCTTTGCCGAATCGCTGCTGTCGCGCTTCTACCTTATGCTGCATGTCCATTGCTTTTTCAAGAAAGCTTTTTTTACCGGTTTCCACTCTAACACCTGTTGGTTTCTACCTAAACGTCAAACAGAAAGGGATATATAAAGAATTTGGCGGTTTTCTATGCGACAAAATCAATACCATATTCCTTTTTATCTGTCGAATGTGGTGCTGGGCCAAGGATCTGTTTTGATTTCACCCCGGTAATCACCAGCATCGCTCGAATCGTTCGTTTCAACGCAGGATCTATCGTGGTACCCCAGATGATCCGGGCGTTTGGGTCAACCCGTGAGTATATTTCTTCAACGACCTTTTCTGCCTCAGCAATCGTCATGTCATCTCCACCAGTAACATTCACCAGTGCACCTGTTGCAGCGGAGATATCAACCTCAAGCAGTGGCGAATTCAATGCCTCAAGAACTGCATTGACTGCTTTGTTTTCTCCTTCGGCCTCACCTAGACCAATCATCGCGACACCACCGCGAGTCATCACGGTTTTCAAATCCGCAAAATCAAGATTCACAAGCCCGGGTTTCGTGATCATCTCAGTAATTCCTTTGATAGAACGCATGAGTACCTCATCAGCGACCTTAAACGCTGCGTTCAACGGAAGATTCGGAACAATATCAAGAAGTTTATCGTTTGGGATCACAATCACGGTATCACAGATCTCCCGTAATCGCCGTAATCCCTCTTCTGCATTTTCTAACCTGATTGCTCCTTCCACACCAAACGGAAGCGTTGCAACACCAATCGTTAACGCACCTGATTCTTTAGCAATCTGTGCAACAACAGGTGCAGAACCAGTACCAGTACCGCCACCAAGACCACAGGTCACAAACACCATATCAGATGGAACAATCGCTTCGCGAATTGCTCCTTCGCTTTCTTTTGCTGCTTCTTCGCCTATCTGAGGAAGAGATCCAGCCCCCAATCCACGAGTAAGATGCCGTCCAATGAGAATCTTATGCGGCACTTTTGATAACAGAAGATGCTGAGCATCAGTATTCACCGCAAATAAATCAGCACCAACAATATTTTCTAATACACATCGTGAAATCGTGTTGGTCCCAGCACCACCACAACCAAACACTTTGATGTTGGTTTTTAACCCTTTTAAAATCTCCTCAAGTTCTTCATCAGCAGTCCCAGACATTCCTGCGATCCGAATATTCGAAGAGTTACGAGATTCTTTATTCGTTTCTTTTTTCTGTTCATCCTGATCTAGCGTTTTTTCTTTCATCTCTTCTGTATTATTATTCATTTTATCCACAGCATCCGTAACAACTTTTTTCATCAATTCACATCCTCACAAATTTTCCCCATAATTGTGATATTATATTTTTTGCAATATTGTAAAGCAGTTTTCATTATTAAAAGGTTTTGACTTCGCAACTTTCCGATATCCCCATGGAAAATGACCCAATTTTTATTGAAATAATTAAACACATATTCGTTCTTAAATTTGTGATTAATTGTAACTATATATTGAATCAATGCATCCAAGTAATGTTATAATTTCACTTAATTACCATTTTTAAAAGGTC
>JAPKYE010000040.1 GCA_026394495.1 Methanobacteriota archaeon
ATTCACGATGAGAAATACCATCTTGCAAAAATTAAAGGTAACTTGTGCATAAAATTGAAGGAATATACATGACAAAAAATCCAAAGTCTGTTGATACAGAACGTATCAGAAAAACTGCTGAAGCATAGGTGGTGTAACAAAATAATATAAGCAAGTTTAAGTAAATGAAAAGACCATTTACTATATGCAAAATATCACCATTGGCGATAAGTATGAACTCATAAAACCATATTTAAATGAGAAGGCAATTCGTCTTTTTCTTGCAGCAGAAGCAAAATCAATTGGTTGGGGAGGAATATCGCAAGTCTCATTAGAAACGGGAGTGTCTCGCAATACAATATCACAGGGCCTGTATGAACTAAATAACCCTGACATTATTGAACCAACTCGAATAAGAAAGAAAGGAGGAGGTAGAAAAAGGGCATTAGAATTAGATCCTCAATTACTTTTAGACATTGAAAAATTAATAGAACCAGTTGCAAGGGGGGATCCTGAATCGCCACTTCGATGGACATGTAAAAGCACAAGAACCATAGCAAAAGAATTGGAGCAATATGGTCATTTTATTAGTCATTCACGAGTAGCAGATATATTAAAATTTCTGAATTATAGTTTGCAAGCTAATAAAAAAACATTTGAAGGAATTGGGCATGAAGATAGAAATTCCCAATTTGAATTCATTAATGCGAAATCTGAAGAATTTCTCTCACATGGGCAACCAGTAATTTCTATTGATGCAAAAAAGAAAGAAAATGTGGGTAATTATAAAAATAATGGAGTCACTTGGCGACCAATTGGCAACCCTGAAAATGTAAATGTGTATGACTTTGTTGACCCAATAAACGGAAAAGTAACCCCCTATGGAGTCTATGACATTAATAAAAATCAAGGTTGGGTCAATGTTGGTACTGATCATGATACTGCTGCATTTGCGGTTGAAAGTATTCGCCGTTGGTGGCTTAATATAGGAAAAAATAGTTATCCTGATGCTAATAGATTATTTATTACGGCGGATGGCGGAGGAAGTAATGGATATCGGACTCGGTTATGGAAAGTTGAACTACAAAAACTTGCTAATGAAACTGGATTGGAAATTTCTATCAGTCATTATCCTCCTGGAACAAGTAAATGGAATAAAATTGAACATCGGTTATTTTCTTTCATCTCTCTAAATTGGAGAGGTCAACCCCTATTCTCTCATCAAGTTATTATTGATTTGATTTCTTCAACAAAAACAAAAACGGGTTTAGTTGTTCAATGTGCTCTTGATAAAAATCACTATCCAATTGGAATCAAAATAATGGATAAAGAAATTGAAGACCTGAATATGACCATGAACATTTTCCATGGAAAGTGGAATTACAATATATCGCCAAATATAAGTTAAAAATTACTTAAGTTATTTTGTTACAGCCCCTTAATCCCGAGGCTGTTTAACCTCAGGATTTCCTTGTAGTTTTTCATGTTACAATCCATTTGGCATCTATTTGATACCAAAAAGGTATTCAACGGAGAAAAAAATCAAACTATTCTGAATACCTTTTCGGGTTGAATAAATGAAAAATAGGTTTCGATAGGCCGAAAAAGTAATTCTTCGTGAAGGGGGATATGTGTCTCCCTCCTTTGATATTTTTCTTTGGAGGTCTCAAAGTAGAACTTATTTGGCCTCTTTAATTCTAATCATTAACTATTATCGAGGATTGAGGTGAATAGTTGCCAGAAAATATTGAGGTGTATGTGTTATTATGATAAATTCTGAATAGGGAAAATCATTCTTTGAGAAATGATGTATATTCCACTTCAATTGAACAGTGTATCCGTTTGATCTTGAACACCCTTTCCGCTGAAACTGAACCGTGTTAATCCTGAACTCGGCTGTGTTAGGGGGAGTAATTTTAAAGTAGCAATGTCAAATTGGGAAATGGGGAGAGATATCCCATCAGATAAGCATTTTTTTAATCACTAATATTAGGGAGTATCTCAAATGACGTCACTCCTTAAATTTAGGATATTTCTTAGTTCCGGTTACAGTTTAATTACATA
>JAPKYE010000047.1 GCA_026394495.1 Methanobacteriota archaeon
TTCCCCATCCCACTTGTTGAGTTTTTCTCAGGAACACCGATAAACACAGGAAGATTAATCGTAACCGTAACAGTCGACGATCCATTCGTTATCGATATCGAAGGATCTGCCCTCATAACAGATTCTCCATCAGGTTGATCAAGGATGATACCCCCACCTTCAAGAGCATATGTTTGATCCACAAAATATGAATTATCGGCACTATACGTAATCGAGGTGAGATACGCAGGCGGAGACAATGAAGCATTTTCTATTTTTATCTGAGAACTTTCCTCTTGAATAATAGTAAACGAACCGAAACTTGGCACAGATGCAAAATACGGCAGTTCTCTACTTCCAAGCGTAATCATAGAAAAAATAGGGACGTTTGACCCTGTAGTCGACTGAATATCAACCATGGATTTAAGATAAGAAAATTGATTTGACACCTCATCCATATGCTCTGCTTCTCGCTGTTTCATCACTTCAGGAATATACACGACTTGGATCATTCCAATAACCGTTGCAACAAGAGCAACCATGAGAAGCGCTTCAATGACACCGGCAACAGCCTGATTATGATTAAAGATTTTTACTATCGTAATCTCTCCCTACCCAAGGTATCCGTGTACTAGAACTTATAGTTTTCTTCCATTTTTCATTGCGTGGATTTCGGAGACGAATGATAAAAAGGGTTTGGCCCCATTTTCTTTAACTCATCCACAAACTCAGTCACAACTGATGCAAATTTATTTCCTTCAGACGCAGAGATATACTCAAATCGCACACGCTCTGGTTCAATACCTAGTTCAGAAAGAAGTTTTTTCAAAAGCTTCAGCCGCCGGTTCGTCTTAAAGTTACCAGACTGATAATGACAATCACCAGGATGACACCCAGCAACGAGAACACCATCAGCACCTTTCTTCAACGCATCAAGAATAAACGCAGGATCAACTCTGCCTGAACACATCACGCGAATAGCCTTCATATTCGGTGGATACCGAAGACGGCTTGTCCCAGCTAGATCAGCACCCGCGTAGCTACACCAGTTGCAGAGAAAACCGACGATATTAGGCTCAAAATCAGTCATAGATCCACCCGCATACTAACACCCATATCGCGTCGTAACTCAGCAAGAACCATATCAACTGTTTTTTGTATCGCAGGAGCAAGCGCTTTACTCACATGCGTACCAAACGTCGCAGGAGTGGTCGGAGACACAATCCCAAACACCACAACCGTATGCGGAAGATTAGTCTCACCCAGTGCCTTCATCAGACGAAACGCCTCAGAAAGAGAAACATCATGAGGGTTACACGCATGACCCGCAGGTAAGTCAGCTAGAGCATATCGTTTCACCTCACCCCTCTGAGCATTACGCTCATGGATTGCATCGATAAGAATCACTTTTTCATACCCAACCATACAATCAACAAGATTCAACCCACCAGTGAACGCAGTATCCACATCAACATCAACCTGTTTCACCGATCTTTTTAGTTCTTGCGCCACATGAAGACCAATACCATCATCCTTAAGAATAGGGTTACCAACACCAAGCACCAATGTTTTCATAGTTTACTCATCCACCCCACGAGAAAACCTTCGATACAACTGCTTTTTGCTATCATAAATATTCACAACCATGGGCATACCACCAGGGAGCGTATGCGTCGCACAACCAAAACACGGATCATACGCACGAAACGCCATCTCCACATGATTCAAAATACCTTCATCGACCTTTCCACCCTTGATCACTGCTTTTGCTGCATCACGCACCGACATCGTGATCGCACCAGCATTATTTGTTGTTGCCACCACAAGATTAGCTTTTTTGATAAGACCATGGGAATCAACTGTATAATGATGAATCAACGTCCCCCGCGCTGCCTCAACTACACCTACTCCTTCACTCGGTGCACCCACATCATTGCGTATATGCGTTGACGTAATCTTTGGGTCCTCGATCAACTCCTTAGCCCGCTCAGTCGCATAAAGAAGTTCGATGAGACGCGCCCAATGAAACGCAAGCGTAGAATGAATCGGTTTCCCACCAAACGTCTCGACCATTCTTTTATATTCTTTTTCCGCAAGTGGAGTCGCCAACCCATCAGATGCATTCAACCGACCCAACGGCCCCACACGATAAATCCCACTATTTTTACCATCATGCAACCCATGCCAACCGATTTTTTTCAGATACGGATATTTCATGTACGTCCAATCTTCCACATGCTCCCCGATATACTCAGTATATTCTTTGCCGTCAAACAGAGCAAACTCACCACCATCAGGGTCAGTAACACGTATTTTTCCATCATAAAAATTCATCTTATTATGTTTGTCAACCAACCCCATGTTGTAGGTTTTTAACGAATACCCATCAGAACAAATAAGCTCCATATACTTCTTATTACTCAGGACAACATCATCAAAAACCTTCAATGTAAACTGGGCGAAACCAACACACGATACAATCATGTCTTTTATTTCAATGACCTCATCTTTTGATAAACCTTTTGATACCCCACCAGGAAGACCACAGACAGGATGCGTTGCTTTACCCCCAAGGATTGCAGTAATCTTCTGACCATACGCACGATGTTTTATTACGTCTTTTCCGACATCAAGCCCAACCTTCTCAAGAACACCCAGGATGTTTCGTTTCGCAGCAGGCGCATCAGGACCAACAACGAAATCCGGGCCGCCGAGAAAATAGAAATGCAAGATATGATCATAGATGATATACCCACAGTATAAAAGCTCACGAAGCTTCTTCGCAGCTGACGGCGGATCAACATGAAACGCTGCATCAAGTGCTTTAGTGGAAGCAAAATGATGCGCAACAGGACACACACCACAAATCCGTGATGTAATCTGCGGCATATCCTCCGCACGTCTTCCTTGGGCAAAACGCTCAAAACCACGAAGCTCAGGGATTTGAAGATATGCGTTCTCCACATCACCCGCATCATTCAAAAAAATACTGATTTTCCCATGACCCTCCAACCTCGTAATTGGATCAATAGTGATCGTCTTCATTTCATCACCTTTCTGTTCAACAGAGAAACCGGCAGAGTATACTTGTAGAACGTCCCAACAACATCACGCACCTGCTCAAGGAGCGCATCAACATCTTTGTCATCACGGCCTTCCTCACCCTCAATGCCAAGAATAGATGCTAGACCAGATATCATACTTGCACCCTGATCAAGTGAATGCGGAAGCAGTCCACCGCAACCGGTACACGGCATGTTTCCCTCCATACAACGTCCCCTGCACCCAGCACGAGTCGCAGGCCCCATACAGATAACTCCTTGTTCAAGGAAACATTTCTGCTCAATAGGATTCAACTCATAAATCCGTTTGATCTTAGAGATTTTTTTCTCAGATTTTTCGTATCGACATTCATCACAGACTGCCTTCAACGGAGCAAGAACAGAGCCTTTAGGTGGAAGATGACCTTGGACGATTGCATCAATCGCATCAATGATCAACCATGGGGGTGGCGGACAACCAGGAAGATAATAATCCACATCTACAACTTGATCAAGACTTTTCACCATATCATAAAACGTTGGAATCCGAAGTTCTCCTTCTTTCACAGCAACAGATGGTTTTGGCGTGGTTTTCTCATGGTTTTCCGTAGATGGATTGTCAAGGTATACGGTATCAAATATCTGCTCTTTATCTGACATGTTTGCTAGACCAGGTATCCCACCACTTACGGAACAAGCACCAAACGAAACCATCAGTTTTGATTTTTCTCTAAGAAGTTTTGCAAGATGCTCCTGCTCAGAATTCCGAATCGCACCATTGAAAAAACACACATCAATACTATGTGTATCCATAGCTTCTACATCTTTGTATTTTATATCAATAGCAACCGGCCAGAACACGATATCAACTGCGTTCACAACATCAAGTAGTTTTTCGTCGATATCAAGAACCGCAATCTCACAGCCACCGCAACTTGCAGCCCAATACAACGCAACATGAAGTTTCTTTATTTTTGTTGCTTCATGAGCCTTCTTCTGTTTCTCCATAGTTACACCACGTATGAAACAACTGGATTTTATCTTTTTTTCCTCTGAGACAGAACCACAATTTTTTTTACAACGGTTTCAACAAGAGAGGGAACAGCGTCTTGGAGCTCCCTAGAAAGATGCATACCGGGGGAGATCGTTTTTGGTTGCACACCGAAAATATACACTTCCTCAGGGATTTGATTCAACTCCTTTGCAAGCCGGAGCACATGTAATACATCAGTCTCATGCGTCGACATCGTTATCGGAGTTTTTTTACTTAAAAGCTCATCATATGTACAGAGCCGTGACTCCGCTGGTTTTCTACAAAAATTAACTGCGTCGAGAATGAACACCACATCAAATCGCGCGAAAAGATGCAACAGACTCATCCCACCAGTGCCCCCATCTAAGATTTCCACGTCTGAAGGTAATAGGTGTTTTCGTTCATTGAGCTTGTTCACAAGAACAATACCGATTCCGTCATCTTGCTGCAGAGGATTTCCTAAACCGATAACACCGATACGCATTTTTCAACCGTTCACAAAGCTGACATCAAGATAATGCGTCGAACAAGAGATACATGGATCATACGCCCGCACGAGCATCTCAAGAGTGAGCTCGATCTCCTTTGGCGGTCTATCAATGATCTCCGGGACCAGTTTCTCCATATCATGCTGGATGTTTGCATGGTTTTGATTCGTTGGAATAATACAATTAGCTTTCGTACAATACCCTTTCGAATTCAACGTATAATCATGGATCAAAAGCCCACGAGGAACTTCGATTAGACCAACACCACGACCTGCCTGTACTTTTACTTTCGCTGGTTTCTCCTCACGCAAACCTTGCTCTAGAAGTGTATCAATCAACTCTATCGAATCTTCAACACTATGAACAAACTCAACCAGCTGCGCAATCGTATTCATAAAGGGGTTATAACTGATAGGTTTCAACCCAAACATCGAAGATACTTCTTTGGCAGCAGGATGCAACTGACTACCATTCAGATTAAAACGAGCGAGCGCACCAACCATGTACGATTTTCTGGCATGCTTCGCATACTTAGCGGTGGAATGAGGAACCAAATACTCATTTGTGATCTCCTGATAATTCCTATACTCCAGATGCTTGCCCGTATCAGTCGAGTTGAGTACACCATCATACAACGCATATTCATCATCAGTACTCAGTGCAATATATTCGGTCTCACGAGTAAAATTTGGAATCTTATCTGCAACACTATGGATCACAGCCGCAACTTCATTTGTAAGACCCCTGCTTTCCTTTAGTCTTGTACGAAGAGCCAATAGCTGTTTCTCTGTTGGTATCGCAGAAAAACCACCAACAATCAACCGGATAGGATGAATCGTCCGGCCACAAATAAGATCAGACATCTCATTAGCAAGACGATGCAATTTCACAATCTTAAGGACCGACTCAGTGTGTTTTGACCCGATCAAAGGAAACACACTGCCAACACCAAGCAATTCAGGAGCTACAAGATTCCCGATTTGCAGGATATGACTCTGCAGGTTTTCCCCATGGATCGCAAGCCTGCGCAACAGAGCGGTTTGCTCAGATATTTTCACACCAAGTGCATCCTCTGTCGCCTTCAGCGAAGCAAGGGAATGACCGATCGAGCAAATCCCGCAAATTCTAGAGGTGATCGGACGAAGCTCATTATAATTCTGCCCTCGAAGCATCGCCTCAAAAAAACGCGGTGCCTCAACAACCTGCCACTGCAGTTTATTAATTTTCCCGTCTTTTACATCCACCTCGATATTCCCATGACCCTCAACCCTAGTAACATGCTCCACATGAATAGAAAAATCTTTACTCATCGACACCACACTCCTCTCGACCAAAGTTATACATCGTACAACGACGCCTGATATCCTCATACGACAGCTTATACCGCTCAAGCAAATCCTTGACGCAATCTGTTTCTGCCTTCTTGATTAACCCACGGCAACCTTCACAAACACTGTTATGGGTTGGACAAATCGCTTTACAACCTGCCCGGGTAATAGGACCAAGACAGAAGGCACCAAGCTCAAACTGACAGATATTTTCATTTTTTTTACACTCGACACATACCGGATACCTAGGGATCTCTGGTTTTTTCCCAAGCGCAATAGAGGTAATTACATGTTTAAACTCATCACGATCAATAGGACAACCATGGATATAATAATTCACGGGGACAACCTCGTTTATCGCCTTGGTTTTAAACACATCAAACAACGGATTGCCCTCCAAATCAGCATCCCCATACACCGCCGTCATCACATCATCCGGCATCCATTGATTTCGAATTTTGTTTATCCCACCCATCGTTGCACAGGCGCCCATCGCAACCAGGATTTTTGCTTTACTGCGGATGTTTCTCAGACGCGCTTCATCCATAGGCCGCATAATAGAGCCTTCAACTATTGCGATATCGTACGTGTCAGAATGCTCTTTCATAACCTCTCGAAATGAGACGATATCTACGATATCGATCAACTCAAGGATTTCCTCTTCAAGATCAGCAATCTCCAGCTCGCAGCCTTCACAATCAGCAAAATCAAACACAGCAACACGAGGTTTTGTTTTCATTCGAACGCCTCCGGTAAAAGTTTTATTTTCTCATAATTAAAAACAGGTCCTTCTTTGCAACAGTAGACCCCGTTGATCTGACAATGACCACATTTACCAATCCCGCATTTCATACGTCGTTCAAGAGAAACCCAGATGTTACTATCAGGGATACTCATGGTCTGAAGACATTTGATAACAAATTTATACATTATGGGTGGACCGATAATTATAGCGACAGTGTTTTTCGAATCAAGTTTATCTGCTTTTATTTTTGGAAATAACGTCGTGATAAGACCAGTGCAGCCACCCCAACATTCATTTGGCTCACATCGATCAACAGTAAGTTCACATTGGATATTCTCAACTTTTTTCCATTGTTCTACATCATCTAAAAACAACATTTCTTTAGGATTCTTTGCACCATAGAGAATAATGATGTTTTTGTACTTACTTCGGTTCTTTTTATCAACCACGTAATTGATAAGAGAACGCATCGGCACCATCCCAGTACCCCCAGACGTAAACAACAAATTCTTGCCTTCGAAATCTTTAACATCAAAGCCAGTCCCTAATGGTCCACGGATACCGATTTTATCACCAATTTTCATCGAATTCAACTTCGTTGTGACGTTGCCTATCTTTCGAACCATGATCTCAAACGTTGGTGTATCCGAAGGTGGTGACGACACCCCAAACGGGGCCTCCCCATACCCAAACACCGATACCTCAACAAACTGTCCGGGATTATGACCCAATGGTTTCTGGTCATCAAGCTCAATCTCAAACAAGGTATCCATCTCGCTTCGTTTCTCCGCATGTTTTATCGTCGCACTTCGTGGAACATGAAAAACCCCTTTTTCCATAGCCTCGGTTTTTTGTTTGATGAAAAAACGATTGGTGTCTTTTTCAGTGCCAAAGTGCGCAACGTCATTGATGAGATTACATGGATCTGCAATATCTGGTAAACATGCGATACCACATCTGCCGCATCCCACACAGGCAACAAACCCATACCGTTCTGGAAGATAGTTTCCTTTTCTGAAGAATCGATGACGATACCGCTCTTTAACCTCCTCACGGAAGACTTCTCCACTTCCTACTTTGGTGAAATCGCGAAGCATGCAGCCATCCCAGGTACGAATACGCTTTCCATCCTTCATATCCAGACTTACTTCATCACGGACATCGTAACAAAAACATGTAGGACATACCATGGTGCATGAGCTGCATTCCATGCATTTATCAGAGTTTTCCTCCCACAGTGAATGATTGTAGTTTGCGACAAGAGCAGATGACCATTGTTCTTTACTGAGTTTTACAGCTTGTTTGTATTTTGAGGGTAAACTTGAGCGGATTTTTTTGATTTTTTCTGTTTCTTTACCGGTTATTTTCTCAGCTGTTGCATATTTTTCTAACAGCTGTTCTCCTTTTTTTGATCCGATTGTTACTGCGATTTTATCCCCGATATCAGTAAGCAACAGATCAAAGCCATCTTCAGTTACATGCGTATTCATGCTTGCAGCAAACGACCGAGACGACACCTTCTGAATATCAGCACCGATGATAACAGCATCATTTCGTCGTTTCTTATACAATGTATCTATCTGCGGGTCAAGATAATAGGTATCTGTTTGTTTCAGCGCGATGATATCGTAAGGATGAACCCCGATGATGATAGGTGCACTTTCCTCAGTATTCTGAGTCACTTCGAAAGGTTTTTCAAGATTGTATTCCATGAGTTTTTCATACTGTGGGAAGAAATATTTTTTCGGGGGAAGAATTGTGACATCATAATCCAACCGCAGATCCTTAGCTGTCTCCAATGGTCCAAAGACGAAATGTGTTCCTTTTGCTTTGACGCCAATCACTGATTGTTTTCCTTCATTAATCAACCGATCGACAAACGATAAAAAATCTTTTTTTGAGAGTGTTTTTACAATGGGTTCCATCCATGTCACCTACAGTTTTTTTGGGTTGTTAACTGCTCATACATGGCTGTTGGAAACCTACTGAGAACAGTATAACCCCATCAGACCCTGAACAACAGTGTTGATTTAACCTTTTCCGTTTTCTAAAAAATACCCTTATTTTGGGGGTTTGCGGATGAAGTCGTTCTCCATCATCACCTGGGTCTGGCCACGTGCTCTACGGATAATGGATTCTGCATGCTCGTACAACTCCTGTTTAGATGGTTTCAATCGCGCGATGCCTTGCTCTATTGCTTTCATAGCAACCGCAACTGCTTCTCTTGGGAATACCTCCCAGTTGTCCATCGTCGGAACAATATACTCATCAGTTAATCCTTCATCTTCAGCGGTTTTCGCAAGCTCCTTTGCCGCGGCGATACACATCTCATCTGTGATGGTCTCAGCCCGCACATCTAATGTTCCTCGGAAAATCCCTGGGAACCCAAGGGAATTGTTGATTTGGTTTGGGAAATCAGATCTACCAGTTGCAATGATTCGTGCACCTGCTTCTTTTGCCTCCCACGGCCAGATCTCAGGAACCGGGTTTGCTGTGGCAAACACAATGGAATCATCTGCCATCGTGGACACCCATTCTTTTTTAATGGTTCCAGGACCAGGTTTACTCGCAGCAATACAGATATCCGTATTTTTCAATGCTTCCTCAACGGCACCAGTGCGTCCTTCAGCATTGGATTTCAGACACATGTTCCATTTCTCAGAATTATAGTCTTTTTCTTTTTCTAAATCTTTTCTTGAGGTATGAAGAACTCCTTTGCTATCAGCCATGATGATGTTTTTTTGTTTCACACCTGCGGCAATGAGGACTCGGGCGATCGCGATATTTGCAGCACCTGCACCAACCATGGAAACCAATGCGGTATCCATTGGTTTTTCTACTAATTTTAATGCATTGATCGCACCAGCAGTAACAATCGTTGCGGTTCCTTGTTGATCATCATGCCATACAGGAATATCCATCTCTTTTCGAAGTCTGTTCAAGATGGTGAAGCATTTTGGTTTCTCGATGTCTTCAAGGT
>JAPKYE010000107.1 GCA_026394495.1 Methanobacteriota archaeon
ACCAATCTGAACAGATTCTGTTTTTAAATCATCTCGATCAATCGTATTTTCTATTGTGAGACCAGATTTATCTGAGGCTAACAACTTTACGACGGTATCTTCAGGAACAAATGAAGAATCCTTACCAGAAAGACCAATGCCATCTTTGTTTTCCTGCAGGGTCATAGGAATCGACTGAGATGATGCAAGAGAAGAAAATGATGTTGTAAGTAAACATATGCATATCAATAGGCCTGCTGTTTTTATTCTGTTTTCCATATCTAATCACCATATTAATCATAATATTTATATTAAACTATATAAATTTCAGTACGATGTTTTAAATATTTAATTGTTTTTAAGTTCATTATTGTAGTGTTCTCTAACTTTTATTTAAATAGTGTTGTACAACTGTTACCTATCAAAATGGAAGGAGAAACATGTTTTTGCATGATTATGTTTAACTCCATGTCAACAAAAGGTTAAAAACAGGTTCAGATTGACGCATCTCCATATTGGAAAATGGGTAATTATGGCCTGGTTCATTCTTATTGTTTCCAGGATCCTGTATCCCGATCATTTCGGCAAATTAAACTGCGTGTTTTTAAAAAACGTAAAATCTAGATTCTCCCAATCATTGAAATCGCCAGGGCCATGGGTCCCATCAGAGTATCCAAGGATTTTATATGTGTAGAAATAATTCAGGCAACTCTTATAATTGCGGTAATTCCAATATTGTTTTGAGAAGAGCATCGTATCAATCATGTTGTCGATGCCACCATACACATCTGCGATTAATCCAAACGTATGTCCGAGCTCATGAACTGAACCGCCGACGATGAGTCGATCCCGTGTGTACGATGGTTGTTTCTCCTGAAGAGTTTGTGCAGATATCTCAAATGAGTCAAGTTCATCCCAACCAATAAACGTATGTCCTGCTCCTGGGCCTTTATCGCAGATGAATGCATAGTGGAAAATACCTTTTCGTGGGTTATTCAGATCATTGTGTAGGAAGTAGTTCCAGTAGAAATCCCGCAGATCAGCATACGAAAATTGGGGTGTATATGAGATTTCTTCGCCGCCCCCTAGTTCACCCATGTCGACATGAAGAGTAATTTCGTTCTCTGCAAACAACTGTTTTACCTCGGTGAGTAATGCTTGTGATGGTTTGTTTATTAGGCCATCTGGGGATTGCATCCAGTCGATCTCAAGGAAGACATCTTTTTTGAAGGGATTGGCACCCCATTGATCCATGTAGCATTCTTCTATGTTGTTTAATCCATCGTGATCTGGGTCAAGTGCAAGATGATTATCAGAAACATACGGGTCGTACCCATATTTTTCTTCCCAGATATCTGGTGCACCGTCCCCATCGCTATCTTGACCGGGAATAACAATAGGTTGATATCGGGACGTCGGCAGAGAAACAGGGAACCGCGTCTCATCAATATTCCATCCTGCTCCTGCAGATTTCACCGATAGTCGAAGGAAAGGTATTGTCGTAATTTTACTTTGTTTTTTACCAAGTATTCGATCTTGTATCAATCGTTCTCTATGTGCGGGTCCAAAAATGGATCCCCACCAGTTTTTCCCTGCGGAACATTTGGATTTTTCAGCATACAACCCAAAGAGTGAGTCGTAGATGTTGTTGCTGATGAGGGTGCAGCTGCTATTTGTTGCATGAATACTGTATCTCATGTTTTTGGTGATCGTACTTTGCGTGATGAGGACGTCTTGCGCGTCATCCATTTTTATTCCAAAATGCGTGTTCCATAGGATATCTGTCTGAGTGATGACTATGTTTGAGCAATTTTTGGTTCTGATGCCAAATCCGTTGTGATCTGCTATACATTTTGAGAGTGCAATATCATGGCAGAACTCAAGGAAAAATCCGCCTTGGTTGTCATTGTTGTTGTATGCAGTGCATTGAGAAAACGTGCAGATGCTTGAGTTGTTTAGGAAGAATCCGATCCCGTTTGTGTGTGCGTAACAACCGATGATGTTGATATGATGTGACCCTTGGCTGTTAAGTCCTATTGCATTATGGCAAAAGAGGGTCTCTATGATTGTTGTATATGATGATTCTCTAAGATAAACGCCTTCGCCATTGTTATGAAATGAACAGTTTTGTATCAGGTTTCCCTGTGTCTGGTTGATATAAATTCCGGTTTTTGTTCGATAGATGATACAGTCTGCAATTGTGACATTTTGTGTGTTGATCATGATGCCAGCATCATTCATATATCCGCCGGAGTTTCTGACGGTAAGATTTGTTATTGTCACATGATCTGCAATAATTGATACTACGATGTGTGAGTATCCGCCGTCGATGATTGTGCTGTTTTTGTGTTCTCCGTTGATGGTCAGGGTTTTGTTGATGCGTATTTGTTCGTAGTATATTCCTTTGTACATGTAGATGGTGTCTCCTTGTGTGGCGTTGTCTATTGCTTCTTGTATATGTTGGTAGGGATGTGTTGTTGTACCATCCCAGGGACCTATTGTGTTGTTGTCGTCAACGTAGATTGTTTTAGCCATAGTGGTTTCGTTGGTGTTCATGGCATTGATCGGTATGATGGCTAATAAAAAAAGAATAAGTATTGCAGTAGCTTTTGTATGAGTAATCATTCTATGTCAATTATATATGGTGGTGGTTATACATAAATTTGTCTCTATAATATTGTCTTGGTGAGCTATTGTTTCTCTTCTTTTACCCCTATGTGTTTTTCTTTGAAATGTGGCAAAGTTTTTGGAAATGGCATCATTTTTTTAAAAATATAGAAAAGTATTTATATTATTACATACAAATATAATACATGTAAGATGCTAGCAACTAGCATTAAAGAAACGAAAGGAAGGAAAAAAACATGTTGATTGTTGGACTCGTATCGACAAGAGAAGAACAATATGAAATACGATGCGTAGCAGAAATGGTGATCCTCGGAGAACGAATCAGATACCTTGCCAGACAGACAAAACAATATATGGAGAAATAAATCTCTTAGGTCCCTGCAAGGCTTTTCGTACCAATCAGCGTCTTCGTATCCATAACTCCTTTTATAGAACGGATTTTACGGATCACAACACCGCCGAGAGAATCAATATCCGCACATTCCATCTTCACCAAGATATCAAACTCGCCAAACAGCGGATGAACCTCAACGATCTCTGGAATCTTCCCTAATTGCTCAAAAACCGTCTTTTCATAGAGCGGACTTATACTCAATAACGCAAATCCAATCGCCATGGAACACCCTAATACTATTTCTATCACTTATAGTTTTCCTTCAAGTAAAAAGGACCCCCGTCTCTATGACATCACATCCTGTGAATCAGATCTTTTCTTTCAACGGACTTTCCATCGAATTTCATGGCTCAGTTTACGAACCTGCAGAAGACACCTTTCAACTCCTCGAAGCAATCAAGATTACCCCAAAAGAAACAGTCCTTGAAATTGGGACCGGCTGCGGCATTATCGCTCTTGACTTAGCACGGCAAGGTTGTAGTGTCGTTTGTACTGATATTAACCCTTATGCAATTGAACTCACCCATCGAAACATTGAACGAAATCGCCATCTGTTAAAAGGACACATTGACGTAAGACTAGGAGATCTGTTCTCACCGGTACAAAAAGATGAACGATTTTCCGTAATGGTGTTCAACCCACCGTATCTGCCTACAAAAAAAAAGGATCGAATAGGCGGGGATGGATGGTTTGATGTTGCAACAGATGGAGGACTTACTGGTCTTTCTGTGACGAAACGATTCATACAAGAACTCCCTAGATATCTTTCTTCAGACGGCCGAGCATATTTTGTGTTCAGTTCACTTTCGGATCGAGACATTCTTAATCAATATCTTAAGAAGATAAATGCACAGGCAGAGGTCGTTCTCAGTCGGTGTTTTCATGATGAACTTATCGATATTTATCGTATAACGTTGTAATACATCGAAACGAGGTGGTTTATAAACACTTTTTATTTGATGTCGCCCGTAAAAATTATATACTACGTGTGCATATGGTATGTTAACAAGTAACTGAGGAGGCGTGAAAAATGGAAGAAAGAAATAAAACAACCATAACAAGCGTCGCAGAAAAAGAAATAGATCTTCTCACAAGACACATCGACATCCTCAAAACCGTACGCGACCAAGGACCAATCGGCATCATCAGACTCTCGCAGGTAACCGGCCAACCCCAACACATGGTAAGATACTCACTGCGAACCCTTGAACATGGCGGTGTGATCAAACCATCCCCATCAGGAGCAATCGTCACAGACAAAGTCCACGAAACACTCGGAACACTTGACACAACCATCGATGACATCATCACCCACATGCACGAACTTAAGAAAAAACTAAAATAAAAAAACCAGTCCCTAAACTTTTTCAAAATACAAAGAAGAGGCGACAATATTCTTAAATATTAGTAGCTAATAATGGTAGCTCTATTACTTGAGAAAGTATAAAAGGAGATAAATAACCATGAACCTAATAAAACCACTTATTTTACTCATCGCATTGAATTTTCTATTGCTAGTAGCCTCTTCTGCAATAGCTACAGACAACGAAGTGACAATTCAAGATGAACGAGGAGATGTATATGTCATTACTGAAGAAAGTGCAGATATCGCGGATTTTGATAACCTTCCAACAACAAATGAAAAACCAAATATCGATATCAAAGAAGCCACCTATCAAAAAGCTGTGGGAAGTAAACAAGTAACATTGACATTAGATGTATATGGTTTAATTGAAAATGCAGGAGATCTTGACGATCCTCTTTCATCGATTAATTTTATCTCCTATTCATTTGAACTTATTACTACTTTAAACGGAGAAGAAGTATCATATCAAATTATATATGTCAATCAAAAATGTATCTTAACTCGTGATATGACTGATGACGAGAATGTTACTGGTTTTACTAATAATAATGAACGTCTAAGCATTCCTTTTGACCTATCAGATGCTGCAGAGACCTACAAATCACTCAGTACTGAGACAACAGAATTTGATTTATCCTCATCTAATCCGGGATATTATATGGATATTTCTCCAAATACATTTCCCTTATCTGTTACTGCAGGCTACTCTTATGAAGGAGTTGCAGGAGAAAACATTGAGCTCTCTGGAACTGCAATGGGTGGAACGAAACCATATGTTTCCTACCAATGGGATTTCGGCGATGGAAGTACCTCGAACGAACAAAATTCGACACATGCTTATGCCGCGGCTGGAGAATACAACGCTACCTTGACCGTTACCGATAATGCAGGTTTAACAGAGATCGATATCGCAACGGTCACGATAATTGAGAATAACAACAACGGAAATCATAACGATGGAGAATCAGACTTTCCTTTTTTCTTTATTGCAGTTATTGTAATCATTGTGATCATAGGTACTGCAATCGTCATCTACATCCTGCGCAGATAAAACAGCCATACTTTTCTTATTTTTTTCTTTGTTTTTCTATTTCTATCTATTGCGCTATCTTTTTATGTGACTATTTGATGACAGTCTCAAGAGGTTTTTCATGAGTGAGAAAGAGAATAAATATGCGTATACAAAAAAAACTGCGTGGGAGACGTTCTCAAAAGAACAAATAAAAAACGCGTTTCTTTTTGCAGAGGATTATAAAATTTTTCTTAATTGCGCAAAAACAGAACGAGAAGCAATCCGAGAGATACATGATCTTGCAAAAAAACACAAGAAACACATAATCCTTAATCGTGAAAAAGCAGCGGCGATCATTGTCCCTGGGAAAAAACCGGTTCATGATGGTGTCCGTATCGTGATATCTCATGTGGATTCTCCTCGCCTTGACCTCAAACAAGTACCCCTGTATGAAGACACTGAAAGCAATCTTGCAATGCTTGAAACCCATTACTATGGTGGAATAAAAAACTTTCATTGGTTGACGATCCCTCTTGCGTTACATGGTGTTGTTGTGAAAAAAGACGGAAAAAAAATAACGTTTTCTCTTGGGGCTCATGAAAACGACCCTGTCTTCTGTGTCTCAGATTTGCTACCTCATCTATCCCATGAGGTACAAGATCAAAAGAAAATAAATGAGGCGATCAAAGGGGAAAGTCTGGATATCGTCGTTGGAAATAGACCTGCTAAAGGATCCTTCAAACAAAAGATTAAAGCCGCAATACTTGACACGTTATACAAAGACTATGGGTTAACTGAAGAGGATTTCATCTCTGCAGAGCTTGAAGCAGTCCCTGCCTACAAAGCACGAGATGTTGGGTTTGATCGATCGCTCATTGGTGGATACGGTCAGGATGATCGTGTGTGCGCCTATGCCGCAGCACGAGCAATTCTTGGTGTAGAAAAACCGTTATTTACTGCGATCGCTCTTTTTGTTGACAAAGAAGAAATCGGTAGCGAAGGAAACGCAACTGCTCAAGTGAACACGTTCCTGCGGTCACTCATCAAATCACTTGATCCTCATGTGGATGTTGATGGCGTCATGCTGAAATCAACGGTGGTTTCTGCGGATGTGAACTCTGCGGTGACCCCAAACTACACCGAGGTTTTTGAACTGAAAAATGCATCTGTTCTTGGAAGCGGTGTCACCATGTCAAAATACACCGGTCATGGCGGAAAAAGCGGCGCAAACGATGCATCCGCAGAATATGTTGGTGAGATCCGTACTCTTTTAAACAAGATGAAAATTCCCTGGCAGACTGGAGAAATAGGAAAAGTAGACAAAGGCGGCGGTGGGACTGTTGCGAAATATTTTGCGAGACTCGGTATGGAGGTTGTTGATCTTGGAGTACCGGTTCTTTCTATGCATGCACCCTTTGAAATCACTAGTAAAGTTGATGTGTACTCTGCGTACCTTGCATACAAAGCATTTCTTACAAGTTAAGGAGAAACCTTGAGGAAAACCATAATATACTGATTTTCGTATTGTAACCACTCAAAAACAATGGGGAAGAAAAATTAAATAAAAATGTGGTATCAATGAAAGCTGAGGGCGTTGGATTCGGAAAAGTAATCTTATTTAATGAACATTTTGTGGTCTACGGGATCCCTGCGATTGTTTCTGCGATTGGGAAACATACGACAGCAAAAATAGAACCCTATGTGAATCCTGAGGTGAAACTTGAGGATAATCGGGGTGCGACACCAAAATACAAGGTCGATAAACTTGATCAGCAGAAAGAATCACTGAACCTTATTTTGAAGGCGATGAAGCTTGACCCCATAAAAAAAGGCATGAAGATCGTTCTTGGTGGTGACCTGTATGCGGCAAGTGGAATCGGAGCTAGTGCTGCATCTTGTGTTGCTATTGCACGTGCCCTTGCGCAACACCATGATCTGACTCTTACTGATGAGCAGATCAATGCTATTGCGTTCGAAGGTGAAAAAGGGTACCATGGGACGCCTTCTGGAATTGATAACACTGCGGCAACCTATGGTGGGTTGATCTGGTTTGAAAAAGGAAATCCTGATGTGATTGAACGAATCCCTATTCGCAACCCTATTGAAATCGTGATGGGAAACACAGGTAAAGTAACAAATACCGTTGCAGCGGTTGCCGGGGTAAAAGAACGCAAAGAGAAACATCCTGCGAGATACGCAGAGGTTTTTGATCGGGCAGAAAACGTTGCGTATCTTGCGAAACGTGCGTTGATGGAGCATAATCTTGATGATATCGGCAAATTCATGAATGAGGATCATAAATTGCTGCAGCAGATAGAAGTATCCTCTCGGGAGCTTGATTTTCTTGTTGATGTTGCTCGTGATAATGGTGCGATTGGTGCAAAACTCACTGGTGGCGGACTTGGGGGTAACATGATTGCGCTTACTCCTGGGAAAGCATTGCAGGAGCAGGTTGCAACAGCAATTGAAAAAGAAGGTTTTCAAGTGCTGAAAACCGTGATTGGTGCAGTTCGATAATATAAAAGCTTAAGAGGGGAAAAAATGAATCTGCGTGATTTTCTTGTACATCTTGAAAAAGAAGATAAACTTGTTCGCATCAAAAAAGAGGTTTCTACGAAATACGAACTTGCGAGCATCCTTTATTCTGTGAATGAACAGCCGACGATTTTTGAACACGTCAAAGGCTACGATTATCCGGTGTTTGGTGGTATCACCTCAAGTCGCGATATCATCGCAGAGGCGTTCGGAACAACAAAAGAGCAACTGCTTTTCAAACTGGTTGATGCATTGCGACATCCAAAACAACCAAAGATGGTGGAAAAAGCAGCTTGTCAGGAAGTTGTGGTAAAAGACCCGGATATTGACACCCTTCCATTACTCTTTCATCTGCCTGGTGACGGCGGCAGATATGCGACAGCAACCGTTGCAACCATAAAAGACCAGCAAACCGGTCGTAACGTCGCCTATCATCGACTCATGCAACGAGGAAAAAACACGTTCACCGCACGTCTCATCAAAGGCAGACAGACACGAACCACTTATGATAAAACCACTGGTGATCTTGAGATGGCTGTCTGCATTGGTAACTCCGTAGCAACCATGGTTGCTGCATCACTTGGTCCGCCATCTGGGGTGGATGAATTCTCCATTGGGAATGCACTTGACCCAGCACCACTCGTGAAATGTAAAACAAAAAACCTTGAGGTGCCTGCAGATTCAGAGTTTGTATTTGAAGGACGGTTGACAAAGGATATGGATCGTGAAGGACCGTTCGTTGATTTGACTGAGACACGTGATTTTGAGCGGCAAGAACCCGTGTTTGTCATTGATTGTATTACCCATCGAAAAGACGCGATGTATCAGGTGTTGATCCCTGGGCGGCTGGAACATAAGATTCTTATGGGGATGCCCAAAGAACCAACCATCTACGATGAGGTCAGCAAGGTTGCAACCTGTAAAAACGTCTTGGTTACTCTTGGTGGCGGATCCTGGCTGCATGGGATTGTGCAGATTGAGAAGAAAAACCCTGATGACGGAAAAAAAGCAATCGAAGCTGCATTTATCGGCCATAAAAGCATGAAACATGTGGTGATCGTTGACAGCGATGTCGATATTTATAATCCAAATGCGGTAGAATGGGCGATCGCAACACGATTCCAAGGAGACAAAGACCTGATAATAAAAAAAGATCAGCCGGGAAGTTCTCTTGACCCTTCATCCAAACAAGAAGAAGGAAAAAAGGCGTTGACAACCAAAGTTGGTGTCGATGCCACGATTCCCTTTGATGTTGATAAAAGTAAATATGCGGTAGTAAAATACAAAAAAGTGGATGTCGATGATTACCTGCGGTGAGGAAAAATACAAGGTCTGGCTACAACGAAAGAAGATCGGAGATGACATTCTTCTTATTCTTGGTGGCGGAGAAAAACCGCATATCGGCAGTATGGTACTCTGCGAACCAGGAAAAAATCCACAAGTACTCAAATTGCATGGACATTATGATGATGTCGTGTTAAAACCACTTGCAAAGGCAGCATGCCTAAAATTCAAGGTGACTGTTGTTGCAATCGGCGGTGTTCATATTGATAACGCAACAAAAGAAGAAATCAATATTCTTGTAAAGAATTGTAAAACGTTAATAAAAAAACTATAAACGTAGAAAAAAAAGGATGCTATCTGTACGATTGTCCATAGCGGACTAATTGCCAAACAATCGCTTCGTAATCAATGTCGCATAACTTCCCTGTGGCAAAGAAAAAGAGACAGTGATTTTAAACCGATGATCATTGTTTTTATTGTTGATTTCATCTTGTTGCGGTTCAGAAATTATAAAATCTTTCGGTTGTAAACGAATTGGTCGTTTCCGTGTTTTGAAAAAATTTTTTGTTGCTTCTTCAATATCGAAATCCGCAAGCGTAATCCTTTGTTTGGTGATCACACGATCTACGATCTGTTGGTCAAACTCGGAGAGAATAACCGTTGAACTTAATGTGGGGAAAAATTCGGGGATTCGTTCTTGTTCTTTATCGGTAAGCATGGTATAAAAAAGCAGTGACCCGGCCGCGTATTCAACTGGATACAATTTCTCTTTCGTGATGCATGTTTTCAGTGTTTCTTTTACGCATTCATTCCACAAAAAACTCTGGTATGCATTAACGTACATCTCTCGGAGATGCGCAGGGATTCTTTTGTACGCAGTAAGCCAACTGCCTGTGTTACGATATTCTGTGATTACCTGCGCTAGTTCCCTTGTGCGCACGGAGATGTTGTTTAGATTATTCCACTGTGAAAGAATTTTTCGTTTCTCATCTTTTATGTTTTTGCGCTCTGATTTCAGATACGATGTGAGAAAAATCTTTACCGCTTGCTCATATTTTTTTTCAATGATATGTTTTATGATAAACTCGTTGTTGATGACGCTTCCAAATCGTTGTGAATCAAAATAATTTGGGACGCCAAAACAAGGTATGACTTGCGCTCTTTCCTCGATTTGTTTCAATTCAGTTTGTTTCACATCGCGTGCCGTAATCCAAAATCTGTTTCCTTGAAGGTCTCCGATCTTTATTTTTTTATGATGATATCCAACAAAAATGAGTTTCACATTATCAATAGAAACCTGGGGGGTCGAGTAATGTGCAGGAAGAGAAATGTATTGTTTGGTGAGCGCATGTTTATCTTTTAATCCAGCGTATCCGATCTCAAACAACGGAACATGCGTTTTTTTTGCCAGGAGACGTAACGCCTCAAAGGTATCGATTTCTTGTTTTTCCATGAGGTAGACGGCATGGCCGTGCTTATCTTGTGTAAACTCAAGACTAGGGATTTCTTCTACAATGAAATCTGCTGGTATTTGTTTCAGCTTCATGACTTAGTCCTTAGAATTTTAGTTGTGTATCATCATGTATGGGTATTTCAATGTAACAACCCCCTGATCCTGGAGTGAAAAATACATTTATAAAGAAAAGGGTATTCGTTAGTAACAAATTACTGTGGGGTGAGGTATCAATATGGCAAACGCAGAGAAAAAAATAGAACTCAGAGTATCAGGAATGACTTGTGCAACCTGTGCGTCAGCTATAAAAAAAGCTCTTTTAAATATAGCAGGTGTAAAATCAGCATCCGTGAATCTTGGATCGGAGAATGTTATTGTCGAATATGACCCCAAAAAAGTAAATCCTGGTGATATAGAAAAAGCAGTCACAAAAACAGGGTATGCTGTGATTTACGAAAAAGTTGTTTTTAAAATCGGTGGGATGACATGTGCAATGTGTGCTCAAGCCATTGAAAATGCGCTGAAAGCACTTGACGGAATCATTAGTGTCAACGTAAATCTTGGTTCTGAACAGGCGTATGTGACGTTCAATTCAAGCATGATATCAGTATCTGACATGAAAAAGGTAATCGAAGACACAGGATATCGGGCTCTTGGTTTAGAGGGAGAAGAAACAGAAGAACTTGAGAAAAAAGTACGCGAGAAAGATTTAAAAGCAAAACTCTACCGGATACTCATCGGTTTTACAGTTGGAATCCCACTGATGATTCTCATGTACGTTCTTCCTGAGTCCTACATGGAACAGCTGTCATACCTTTCCCTTATCGTTTCAACACCTGTATTTATCTTCATCAGTTACCCGATTTTTACTGCCGGATACCATGCACTCAAAAACAAGAATTTGAACATGGATGTCATGTACTCGATGGGTATAGGCGTCGCATTTGTTTCCAGTGTGATGGGCACATTCCAAATCGTTCTCACCAGAGATTTTATGTTCTATGAGACGGCGGTGCTTCTTGCCACGTTTCTCATGCTCGGTCGGTATCTTGAAGCAAAAGCAAAAGGAAAAACATCAGAGGCAATAAAAAAACTCATTGGTCTTCAGCCAAAAACCGCAACTGTATTGCGTGGCAGTGAAGAAAAAGAAATCCCCATCGAGGACGTCCAACTACAGGATATCATCTTGGTCAGACCCGGTGAAAAAATACCGGTGGATGGCGAGGTTATTGATGGTGAAAGCTATGTTGATGAGTCGATGATCACAGGTGAGCCTGTTCCAACGATGAAATCAAAAGATGATAAAGTAGTCGGTGGAACACTGAATAAAAATAGTGTTTTTACGTTCAGGGCGACAAAGATTGGAAAAGACACAGTTCTTGCACAAATCATCAAACTCGTCAATGATGCACAAGGGTCAAAGCCACCAGTGCAGATGCTTGCAGATACGGCTGTACGATATTTCATCCCCGTGGTATTAATTATTGCGTTGGCTTCTTTTTGTGTGTGGTATCTCTTGCTTGGAAGTACCCTTTTATTTGCGCTTTCGTCATTGATCGCTGTTCTTGTGGTCGCGTGTCCGTGTGCACTTGGTCTTGCGACACCAACTGCAATAACTGTAGGGTTGGGCCGTGGTGCTGAACTAGGTGTGCTCATCAAGAGAGGTGAGGCGTTGGAACGTGCGGAGAAACTCACCACTATTGTGTTTGATAAAACTGGGACGCTCACAAAAGGAAAACCTGAGGTTACTGATGTCGTCAGCGTTGGAATTGATGAGAAAACGGTATTGAAACTTGCAGCAAGTGTTGAAAAAAACTCTTCACATCCGCTTGCTGATGCAGTGGTACACAAAGCACAAGAAAAAATGATCTCACTTGCAGAGAGCACCGGGTTTGATACGTTTGGCGGAAAAGGAGTTATCGCGACAGTTGAAGGAAATGAAATCGTTCTTGGGAATCGCCTGTTGTTCAACGAGAAACATATTTCTATTTCATCGGATGTGGAAGAAAAAATTGTTCGTTTTGAGGATGAGGGAAAAACCGTGGTTCTTGTTGCGTGGAAGCGTCGTCTCTGTGGTGTGATTGGAATCGCGGACATCATAAAAGAAACAGCACCGCAAGCTATCCAGGAATTCAAGAAAATGAGGCTTGATGTGATCATGATTACTGGTGATAATAATAGAACTGCGCAGTCGATTGCTCGTCAGATTGGGATTGAAACTGTACAGGCTGAGGTGTTACCTGTCGATAAAGCAAATGAGGTAAAGAAATTACAAGATGGTGGTAAGGTGGTCGCATTTGTTGGTGATGGTATTAATGATGCACCTGCGCTTGCTCAGTCTGATGTGGGTATTGCCATTGGTAGCGGGACTGATGTTGCGATTGAGAGTGGGGAAATTGTTCTTGTAAAAGATGATGTGTTAGATGCGGTTGTTGCTGTGCAGTTAAGTAGAAAAGTCATGGCAAGAATCAAACAGAATTTGTTCTGGGCGTTTGCATACAATACTGCGTTGATTCCTGTTGCCGCCGGGGTTTTGTATCCTTTTTTTGGGGTAACGTTTAGACCTGAGTTTGCGGGTCTTGCTATGGCGTTAAGTTCTGTTACAGTTATCTCATTGTCGTTGTTGTTAAAACGATATGTTCCGCCAGCAAAAAAGGAGGTCAAATCTTAATGGCAATTGATCCAATTTGTAAAATGATCGTAGATGAAAAAACCTGTCATCTCTGTGCTGCAGGGTGTAAAAAGATATTTTGATGTGAACCCTGAGAACTATATCAACATAACATAAACGCAGGAATCATTTTTATCGAAAGGCAATTTATGGTATTATTTAAATTATTGCTGTATTTTATTGGAAAGATTTATATTCATTTTTCAAATGATAACTACTTTGGGGAATGATGTGAAAAAAACGTTGTTTCAAAAAAGCATGGTTCTTGGAATCAGTATTATTTTTTGTAGTCTTACTATGATGCCAGCGCTTAGCGCAGCACCTCTGACTGAATATCCATTGCCGCCACCACAACATGCGAGCATGATCGTAGAAGAATCGATGTTTCGACGGATGTCTGTACGAAATTATACCACCGAACCAGTGACTGATCAGGATTTATCAACGGTTCTCTGGGCAGCATATGGACTTCGAGCGGATGGAAACAGAACTGTACCAGGGATGAACGAGGTATTTGCTTCAATTATCTACGTGCTAAAAGAAGATGCTGTGTATACCTACAATCCTTGGAATCATTCCCTTGTTTTTTACAAAGAAGGTGACTATCGACATATAGTAGGATGGCAATACAATGCACCGATACAACTTGGTCTTGTCTGGGATAAAAACATCAGCAGTAATCAAAATTATGCAGCTGCGGAACTTGGGGAAATCGGACAAAACATCAATTTCATGGCAGATGCCCTTAATCTTGGAACAGTGGCGACTGGGGAGCGACCTTCACCACTTGAAAATCTGGGTCTTCCTTCAAACCAGATTGGATTGATTATCATACCACTGGGTCATCCTGTAAAACCATATAACTTTGTGAATTTCCCTTTTTGGGTATCCTTTCTTCCACGCATCCAAAAATCAGACATGAATCTTACAACTGTATTGGAAAAACGACAAGAGAAAACTTCGTGGGAGAATACTACGCTATCGAAGCAAGAACAAACACAACTTGTTTGGTCATCGTATGGATACTCAAATTATTATGATAAAAGCGATTCGGACAGAAACCCGGTGAAGCGGCATCGGACTGTCCCAAGTGCTCATGAATACTATCCGCTGTTGATCTATTTGGTGAACAAAACCGGTGTGTATCGATACATCCCAAACACCTACAACCCGCTTTATGGGTTGTTGCGTGACATCTGGTTTTTACCGGTGATGACTGGTCTGTTGAAGGTCACCGATGGAGATAAACGAAGCGATGTTGCTCAAGCATCGGAATCGTTTGTGGCGTCTGCACCGATTATCATTATTTCTGTGTTAGATGTGAAACAGACGAAGAAACCATACGATGATGTATCAGGTGAAGATTTCCGCTGGTTGTGGTATTATGAGGCTGGTGCCTCTGCGCATAATGTTCTTTTGGAGGCAACCGCATGGAATCTCTCAGGAACAATTGTTCAGCCGACAAACTTGAGTGCTCTTCAGTCTCTGCTAAGATTAAATGAAGGGCAGGTGCCTCTTATTCTTGTCCCTGTTGGAAAATAAATATTTGGTTTTCATGGGAGTGGTTTGGATTTTGGTGGTGGGATTGCGGTCGCAGACGAAGGAGACGTTTTTGGTGTTTTTGTCGCGAAGTACATTTAAGATGTTTGAGTCGTCTGCTATAAATTGAATGAAATAACATATTCTTTTACGGTGATTTCATATCCATCCCGCCAGAATCCGGAAATCCGCAATTTCCCATCCTTGCATCCCTGACCTATAGATGCGGTTATGTTGAAAAAGAATGCTCTTGATAGTATGTACCTGCTTGATTTTTCATCGTTATTATCGTTCGAATCTTGTTAAAAAACTCGAAACTTATTAAATAATGTATTTAAATATAAACACGTATATTTATTGTTAGTACCTACTATACAATTGTATGACGAAATGTATAATGAAGATGTTGTGTAGTATGTCAAGAATATAAGATGAGGAAAAAAATGTATATGTATATAGGCGCAATAACAATTGTTATTGCAGGGCTGTTGATAACAAGCACCACGAGCATGGGCGCAGGTATAAGCGCAATCCGTTCAAACCAACCACCAGTGGCCGTTGACGATCATCCTCAACGTGTATGTCCATACTGTTCAAATACAAAAATCTACGTTCTTCTTAACGATTACGATCCTGAAGGAGACACGATAACAATTGTTTCAGTAACACAACCATCTCATGGAGTTGTATCTATAGAGGGTAACCATGTTTTATATACTCCTACAACAGGCTATGTCGGTACTGACTCGTTTACCTACACAATCAATGATGGATTTCCCATACCTACACATTTTGTTACAGCAACCGTATATTTAACCGTAGGCCCCACTATTGACCATTGTCACGACCCATCCCATTACCCTGTGCTCATACCCATAGACGGCGAGGTAACACCCATACCCATCTGAGAATAAAGAACTCAAGAACCCTACCACGACTGTGACGACCTCACACCGTAATCGAACAAGTACAAAAAACCCAAAAATTTGCTGAAGAGTCAAGATAAAAGACTCTTTCTTTTTTTTCTTTTGATTTCTTTTCTCGTTTGAGACCCGTTTTTTTTTCGAAAACCTTGGAATTTTCCATCTATATTGTTTTGGTTATATTCCATTCTTCCGTTTTGTCTGTTTGTTCGAAATCCTTAAACAGTTCGAAAACCTTCCAATAAACTATTAATATGATAAAAAACGAAGAATTATCATACAAAGACAAAAAGGTGAGGATGATGGTGCATTCAATAGCGGATAGTATAAAACTCGTTATAAGAAAAAATATTTATAACAATCATAAGCTATATTCAAAAGGTATAAAAGGTGATATCGATGAATGCTGAGACGATAAAAGTTAGGATATTATGTATCAGCATCTGCTTACTGATGATTGCCACGGTGTTCACTGGTGTATCATGGAATACTCGTGCTGATGACTGGCAGATGATTCACCATGATCCTGCAAATACAAATGTTATCTCTGTAGATGGACCAGAATCAAACGAAATTCTCTGGTCAACCCCTGTAAACAAAACCAATTCACCTATTGTTGTACAAAATACTGTCTATGTTGGTGGCTTCAGTGTGAATGCCACCTCAGGTGCGATCAACTGGTATTATCCAGCAACAGTGTTGGCGGTAGCCAATGGAAAAGCATACGCCAACGGATGGGGAGCCGGAGTGAACCAAAAGATCATCTGCTTGAATGCTGCTTCTTCAGGTGGTAACGTTCTATGGCAATATAATTTATATGGAGTTGATAATTTTAAAGTCGATAATGAAAAACTCTACGTTACAGCTAATGGTGCATTGTATTGTTTTGATGCAAACATTGGTGGTGCCCCGCTTTGGAGTTACAACAACATCGGATCCTACGCCATTGCCAATGGGAAAATCTACGCTACTGGCAAAGGTGATAATGAGACACGTTTCTATTGTTTAAATGCGGAAACCTCGGCGAAGATTTGGGAGTACCCTGCAGGTGTCGCTTCAACTAGGTTCACTGATGGTGGTGGTCCTATTGTTGCCAACAATAAAGTCTATGTGGTTAGGCATACGTATGCTCCAAGTGATGTGTATACGCTTTTATGTTTGGATGCGGTAGGAAGCGGAGGGACGACAACACCTCAATGGCAATGGCAAGGAAGTGTCCTTTCCTCGGCTCTTAGCATATCCGCGGTTGCAAACAGAAGATTATACGGATCTGTAGGGGGCACTATCTCTTGTTGGAATGCAGAAGGAAGCGGAGGAACGACATGGATACTTTGGCAATACTATGCTTCTGGTGGAAATCTTTGTATTGCAAATGATAAAATGTACCTAGAATGCTCCAGTTTTATAGTGGGAGGTACTTACAATAAAACAATTAGTTGTGTAGATGCAATCAACGGAGATATCAATGATATTTCTGATGAGAGTTTCGCAGACCCTGGGGGGGTTTGGAACGATGGAACATATGTGTACATCGCGGATACGTATAACCATCGTATTGTGAAGCGTCTTGCCTCTGATTTTAATTACGTCGCACAAATAGGGACTCAGGGTAGTGGCAACGACCAATTCGATAGGCCGTTTGGGATCTGTGGTGACGGTATGTACCTGTACATCGTTGATATAATGAATAGTCGGATTGTGAAACGTCTTGCCTCTGATCTCAGTTACGTTGCACAAATAGGAAGCATTGGTAGCGGTAACGATCAATTTGAATTTCCATTTGGAATCTATTGCGATGGAACCTATCTGTACGTAGCTGATTATGGTAATAATCGTATTGTAAAGCGTCTGGCTTCTGACCTTAGCTACGTCGCAAAAATAGGAAGCATTGGTAGAGGCAATGACCAATTCCGTTACCCATTTGGAATCTGTGGTGATGGGACTTACCTTTACGTCGCTGATACACTGAATAATCGTATTGTGAAGCGTCTTGCCTCTAATCTCAGTTACGTTGCACAAATAGGAACCCAGGGTAGTGGCAACGACCAATTCAATAACCCTTCAGGGATTTATGCGGATGGGACTTACCTGTACGTCGCTGATACGTCTAACCATCGTATTGTGAAGCGTCTAACTTCTGATCTTAACTACATCATACAACGTGGAAGTTTAGGCACCGGAAACGACCAATTTGCTTCACCCACGGGGATCTTTGGCTCTGGAAACTACCTGTACATTGCTGATGGTGGAAACAATCGGATTGTGAAACGATTGACATCTGATCTGAGCTATGTGTCAGCAATAGGAAATGCCCCACCAGAAACACTATGGACAAGAAGTATTCAGTATAACAATCCATTGGGTTATGCGATAAACTATGAACCAGCGGTTACAGACCAAAAACTCTTCATTTCCGTATATGATAATCGTATCACACTTGACAGTGCAATATACTGTTTCCGGGCGGATAGTGCGCCATTGACACCTCTAGATATAGATGGTCCATCAACTGGACAGTCATCGATTGAATATACATTTACTACTCAGACAACCGATCCAGATGGTGATGATGTCTATTATCAATGGATGGTTAATGGTTTAATGTATTCAACGGATTGGCTTGGTCCTTATTTATCTGGGGAACAAGCTGAAATACAACATTCCTGGGATGTAGAAGGAACATATGAAGTTAAAGTGAAAGCAAAGGATGTTTCTGGTGCTGAAAGTGACTGGTCTCCTCCACACAAAATAACGATTTCAAATCAATCTTTGCAGCCGAATCAATTGCGGATCACAGTAAATCCCACTGTTTTAGGACAAAATACATTTACTGTTACTATTACCAACGCGCAATCAGGGGCAGTGATCACTGGGGCAACTGTTAACTTTAATGATCAACCACCACAGCAAACCGATGCCAATGGACAAGTATCGTTTACCGCGCCATCCGTAACAACCAATACCGTCTATACTATCACTGCAACCAAAGAAGGTTTTCAACAAACATCGACACCAATTACTATCCTCAATCATCAAGAGGAAAACGAACCGCAAGGATGGATATATGGACTTGTTTTGGATAGTTCAAGAAATCCTCTTAGCGGCGTCAGTATTTGTGCTATTCTTGAAGATACCGGTGAAACAGTAAAATGTGAACAAACTGACAATGCAGGAAACTATGTGTTTTCCTTTCCTTTAGGTACCTATACCGTCACAGCAAATCTACAAGGATATGAACCTGCTATAAAACAAAATAAAGTTGTCCTTGAATATAAAGCAGTGGATGCAAACTTCGTTTTACAAACAAAACAATCAACATCTATAGACGTTTCAGATACCCCTACCACTTATGTCGAATATCTTATCGACAAAGAAACATCTCAAGGATCTGTCGGTGCACGAGCAGATGTAACAAAAAATGAACAACCCAGTGTTTCCACGTATATCACTGGACTGCACATTGATCCAAATACCACCGGGGATTCAGTTAGATTTACTGTTAGTGCACCTGATGGAACACAAGGAACAATCATTGTGGTCCGCATCGGCGAAGGCGTACTTGCTGATCTTGATAACGTAGAACTGACGTACGATACTGGACCAATCGATGAAGAACACGATGTGGCTGCGTTTTTTGACATTCAACACTCCACGGATCCTGCATGGCTGCGTGTATTAACAACATCGGGTTTGTATGTGTTTGTTCGTATCCCACATTTCAGTACGCATACCATTACGATTTCATCGATATTGGAAATCATACCAATAGCCATCATTATCTTTTATCTTGTGTTATGTCTGATTGCTGCAACGATATTTGGTGGTATTATCTATGTGCGAAAAAGAGTCTAAGTAATCATTATATATTCTTAGGAGTTTAAAGAAATGGGTGTGGTTGGATGGAGATGGAAATAAACCTTGTTATCAACGCATTTGTAACGATTTTCTCGATAGGCCTGTTCGTTATTTCGATTGCGAGTTATCGAAAATACAAAAACACGAAACTGTTGTTTGTCTCTGTGGTTTTTCTCGTGTTGTTTATCAAAGCGGTTCTTGTCAGTCTTTCATTCTTTTTGTTTAAGACGTTCTCTTTTGGAGACATCATGAATAGCGGAATTTTTGATTTAATGATTCTGATGTTTTTGTTTATGGCGACGTTGAAGAGATAAATCATGAATGAAGTGCTGGCGCTGGAAACTCGACAAAAAATCTATGATCTCCTTCAAAAAAACCCGGGGTTACATCTGAGTAAAATCGCGGATATGTTGCATATGCGGATCTCTCTTGTGGAATATCATCTGTTGTACATGGAGAAAAACAGCGTTGTTCTTGCGCAGAAGGAAAAAGGATACAAACGGTATTATACGGAAGGAAGTAAGATAGGGTCTGAGGAGAAGAAGAATCTTGCGTTGTTGCGGCGGGAGGTTCCGCTTCGGATCGTGTTATTTTTGTTGAATCATCCGCAGACAAATCACATGGGGATCCTTCAACAGTTCAAGATTGCTCAGTCGACGCTTACGTATCATCTGAAGAATCTTGAAAATGGTGGTATCATCTGTGTTCAGCGTGACGGAAAAGAAAAGTTATATACGGTTGTGAATGAGAAAGAAATCGTGCAGCTTCTTATTCAATATAAACCATATCAAGTATTAGCAAGCTTCAAGGATATCTGGTCTGATCTACAAGTTGAATAATACAATGCTGTATGAAGATGTTTTTATTAGATAGTTCGAAAATCTTCCAATAAATTATTTAAATTATGCCATTTATATAACACACAAAGAAAAAATTTCATTACCTAGAAATAGGGAGGAAAATAGAATATGAAGAAAAAAATGTATATGTATATAGGCGCAATAACAATTGTTATTGCAGGGCTGTTGATAACAAGCACTACATGTATGGGTAAACAAAACACCACACCAAACGTCTTTTCAAACCAACCACCAGTGGCAGTTGACGACTCTCAAATAGTATATAAAAATTCAGTCAATAACATAATCTACGTTCTTGCTAACGATTTAGACCCTGAAGGGGATCCGTTAACAATTACTTCAGTAACACAACCATCTCACGGAGTTGTAACTATTGAGGGAGACCATATTTTATATACTCCTACAACCGGCTATCCGAGTTATTTGCTTTTTAGTGCTCCTGACTCGTTTACCTACACAATCAATGATGGGTTTCCTATGCCTTCACATTTTGTCACAGCAACCGTACAAATAAGCATACACACTTGTATGCCAGCTCCACCTCCAGTATTAAATCCGCATTCCGATCATTACCAATATCCAGAACCCGACGATAGCGGCCATGATGATGCCGAACCAGACGATGGTGGCAACCTTGGCTCCACTGCACCTGATGGCGACTCCTACGGCCCAGTATTCCCATAATCAAATAGGTAAAACCCAAATTTGCTGAAGAGTCAAGATAAAAGACTCTTTCTTTTTTTTCTTTTGACTTCTTTTTCTTGTTCGAGACCTGTTTTTTTGATGAAATCTCGTATTTTTCTTATCTCTATAGACCTGGGTTTTTTTAGTTCTGTCGCCTAGCATTTCCAGTTGATTCAGGTTTTTTTTAAATTTTCAATCATTTATTTTCTAGGAGGAAGTAATTTTGGTATAAGACAATCGTTCGAATCTTGTTAAAAAACTCGAAACTTATTAAATAATGTATTTAAATATAAACACGTATATTTATTGTTAGTACCTACTATACAATTGTATGACGAAATGTATAATGAAGATGTTGTGTAGTATGTCAAGAATATAAAAAAACCTAGAAATAGGGAGGAAAAATAAGATGAAGAAAAAAATGTATATGTATATAGGCGCAATAACAATTGTTATTGCAGGGCTGTTGATAACAAGCACCACATGTATGGGCGGAAATATAAGTACAAGTGGCGACATCCGTTCAAACCAACCACCAGTGGCCGTTAACGATCATCAATTTGTATGGCCAGGTTCAGTCAATAACAAAATCTACGTTCTTCTTAACGATTACGATCCTGAAGGAGATACGATAACAATTGTTTCAGTAACACAACCATCTCATGGAGTAGCATCTATTGTAGGTAACTATGTTGTGTATACTCCTGCAGTCGCGTCGCCGACGGGCACATGGGCCGGTCATGGTTTTGATTCGTTTACCTACACAATCAATGATGGATTTCCTATGCCTTCACATTTTGTTACAGCAACCGTATATTTAACCGTAGGCTCTCCTCTTGTCCACAACCCGGCAAGTGACGCCATTTATCACAACCCATCAGGAGACACAGCACCCATAGACGACGGGATATCACCCACACCCATCCCTTAGAACAACCTTGAAACTGTTGTTGCGAATAAAGAACCCAAGAGCATTGCCACGACTGTGACGACCTCACACCGTAATCGAACAGACACAAAAAACCTAAAAAAGTTGCTGAAGAGTCAAGATAAAAGACTCTTTCTTTTTTTTTCTTTTGACTTCTTTTTCTTTTCTGTTTGTGACCTGTTTTTTTGACATAACCTTGCAGAGATCTTCATCAGGAAACCTGGTATTTTCCCATCTTTGTGGACCTGTGGTTTTTCCTATTTCTTTCACCTAGTATTTCCCATCGATGTCACCTGAGCTTTCCTGTTTTCATCACGTGACTAATATCTTGTTGTCTGCGTTTCTCTGTATTAAAAAAAATTTCATCGTAATTGACAAAACAGCATCTCTTTTTCTGATGATCCCTTGTATCTTCTGTTGATTCAGTTTTTTTCTGGGATGAAGTAATTTCAGGATAAAACAATCGTTCGAATCTTGTTAAAAAACTCGAAATTGATTAAATAAAGTATTTATAGCATGAAAGAGACAAATAACACTAAGTAGAAATATCACTGTGAGGATGCAACTAGTGGAATATTTAAATCTTCTTCATATAGAATAGAGATTTTGTGAGGAAAAACCATGAAGAAAAAGACGGTAATTAGTCTAAGCGTATGTCTCCTGATGCTTCTGAGCACATTCTGTGCATCATTTATAACAACAACCACAGCGGATGCTGTTGATCCGCTGACAGTTGATGGATATGTTATTGATGCTCATTACGTAAACTCTACCATATATGCTCAAACGATTGTTCAGGTCTCTGATACCGTGTACGCAATCGCATATCAAGGATCATCAGGAACTAGTGGTCGAGTGTATGTACGGACGGTCGGGATTGCACAAGATGGAAGTATCACAAACTCAAAGATCAATGAATTCCCGGTCGTGCAATGGATTGGAAGTGCTAATTGGGCAAATCCTCGGATCGTCCATGTCGCTGGTGACTACTATGCGATAGCCTATATAGGAATTATTAGTTCTGGTGTTTATAAACTCAATCTGACGACTATCCAGATAACAAGTGATGGCCAAATAACCCCTCGAGATACATATATGACAGATATCGAGCCATTACCATCTGGTACAATACACGATACATTGAGCATGGTATATTTAACCGGTGATATCTTTGTCATCGGATACCACTCAAGAACCCTTGGATCGCAGAATCTCAGCACCATAAAAATATCCACAGACGGGCTTATTCAAAAAACAATAATTGATACATTACAGTATGATACCTCACTCTCGAAGGGACCAGCATCAATAATACCTATTCATGAAACAGGCTGCGCTATTTTCTATCAAAACGCTACAGACATAGGAATGCTGAAAACAGTGTCCATTGTCGGAGATGGAACCATCGGAGATGAAGTTGTAGACACTCAAGTTGTTGATTCCTGTCATAGTACTTTTTATGGAGGTTCTCCTGTTGATGGTATCTACCTTGGGAGTGACGCCTATGCGTTCGTTTATAGTAATTCTACAGAAAATGGAACAATAGCAACATTTATTATCAACCCAGATGGAACAATCGTCGACACGCCAGTAGATACCATGGTTTTTGACCAAGAACGAAGTTATCGCCCTCTAATCACACATTTGAACGACAAGTTCTACACCATCGCCTATATTAAACTTTCATTCGCAGGATTTGTATTTAAAACTATCGAGATAACAAACGCTGGAGTCATCAATGATTTTATATTCGCAACTTGCGCCCTTACCCTTTACGCAACAAACCCCGCTCGGGCTACAAATGACCTCATTCGTCCTAAAGACATCCACTCTCCTTTTGATTGCATCTTCTTATACTATTATAAGGCGAGTGACTTTGGTACTGGAATGGTCGCAACATTACACACCAATAACCAATCTTCAACACCTGAAATCCAGGGACCAAAAGCCGGGCAAATCAACGTCGCATACACGTTCTCGGTCACCGCTGGTGATCCTGATTCCTACTTCCTCTTCGACTGGGGTGATGGAGTTACGAGTGATTGGCTTGGTCCTTATGACTCTAGTGTTGAAGTAAGTGATAGTCATATTTGGATGTCACCGGGAAGTTATGATGTCAAAGTCAAAGCAAAGAATATGTACGGTGTAGAAAGCGACTGGTCAACACCAGTAACCGTCGCAATCTCCGATCAATCTTCGCAACAAAACCAAATGCAGATTACCGCGGTTCCCACTGTTTTGGAGTCCACCGCGTTTACGGTTACTATAACGAACGTACAATCCGGAGCAGTGATCGCCGGAGCAGATGTCACCTTTAATGATCAAACCAAACAAACCGATGCTGGTGGTCAGGTTTCGTTCACTGCACCAGAGGTCACCACTCCAAAAGTCTATACTATTACTGCGAGCAAAGAAGGATATCAATCAGCATCCATACAAATCACCATTCTCCTTCAGCAAGAGGAAGAAGAACCTCAAGGATGGATATATGGTTTAGTGCAAGAGGATCCATCCAGCGATATTCTTAGTGATGTGAGCATCTGCGCAGTACTCTCATCCACTGGTATGACCGTGAAATGTACCTCAACCGATGTGTCTGGTCAATATATGATTTCTCTTCCACCTGGAACATATACCGTTACTGCAACGAAACCTGAATATCTCTCAAATACTAAGCAGATTGTTGTCGAGGATCTGAAGGCGATAGAGGTAACGTTCCACCTAGAGAAAAAACAACAGATGCCTCCTCCTTCTCAAGTAACTGATACCACTATAACGTCATCTATTGAATATGTCGAATATCTTATCGGCAAAGAAACATCCCGCGGATCAGTCGGTGCACGAGCAGATGTAACAAAGAATACAGACCCCAGCATTACCACGTATATCGATGGATTACATATCGATCCAAATATCACCGGGGAATCAGTACGATTTACCATGAGTGCAGATGATGGAACCCAAGGAACAATCATCGTATTTCGTATCGGCGAAGGAGTACTTGCTGATCTTGATAACATACAGGTGATATATGACACCGAAGCGATCAATGAAGAAAGTGATGTGGCAGCGTTTTTTGATGTGCAACATTCCTCAGATCCAGCGTGGCTGCGTGTATTAACAACATCAGGGTTGTACGTGTTTGTCCGAGTCCATTTCAGTACGCATACGATCACGATATCCTCCATCGTTGAGGCGATCAATCTAGTGTTCATCCTTACGGTTTATAGTATCATGAGTGCGATTATTTTCATTACATTTATCAGTCCGATTCTTGTGAACAGTATTCGACGTGGGAGGTATCTCCGAGGCCAAAAAAAGTAACTCTTATATTGTGTGTATAGTTATAGTTTTAGAATAAGGTGTTGTGGTGTGTATGGAGATAAGCAATATTATTATCAGTGCATGTGTCACAATCTTTTCCCTGGGTTTACTCGTGGTTTCATACGCAAGTTATCGAAAATATAAAACTCCAAAGCTTTTATTTATCTGCGGTGTGTTCGTTCTCTTTTTGGTCAAAGGGGTTCTATTCAGTCTAGGGTTGTTTATTACAGAAATATCTGCATTTTTTACTTACACGATATGGGGTATGTTTGATGTGTTGGTTCTAATCTTGTTATTTGTTGCAACGATAAAGAGATAAATGATATGAGTGAATTTCTTGATCAGCAGATCCTCCGGAGAATCTATAGTATTCTTTTGCATAACCCTGGGATTCATCTCAGTAAAATTGCTGAACTGGCAAACGTGAATATCTCCGAGGTGGAACGCTATTTACTCTACTTAGAAAATAAGGGGATCATCGGATGTACCAAAGAAGAAGGGTATGTGCGGTATCATCTTGAAGAACGCAGGATCAACCCTCGTGATAAACGACGGATGGAGCGTAAAAAAAGGTTATATGACCTTATCATGCAGAACCCGGGTTTACATCTCACAAAAATCGCAGAGTTGTTGGGGATGAGTCTTCCGTTAGCGGAATATCATCTTCGTCAGATGGAAAGAAACAAAGAGATCACCTGGGTCAAAGACACCAAAGGGTATTATAAGACCTATTACACCGTCACAGGTGGGATAAAAAATCAAGATACGAAAATCCTTGAGGCATTGCGGAGAAAAACCCCGCTGAAGATCGTATTATATCTCATCAAACAACCGAACTTAAAACATAAAGATTTCCTCGATCGTCTCGGAGTCTCCTCATCGACGCTTTCATATCATCTCACGGAATTAGTGAAAAACGACATCGTCGATGTGCAACCATATGGGAAAGAGAAAGGCTATACGTTGAAAAATCGGGAGGAGATTATCCGGATAATACAGAAGTATAATCTGCATGTTGAGCTTCATTTAGCTCTTGAAGGGATAAAAGAGATGTGGGATGATCTGAACCTTTTTGATTTCTCAAAATAACTGTTGGGATACGTCTGTTACTGATTTTTTTTTGATCCTTAGTTTTTTCTTGTTTTTTTTAGGGGCGAAGGATCAACTATTTTTTTTTGGGGGGTTATAGAAGCAGCAGTATTCTTTAGTGGAGAATGAATCTGTCATTATTCTTTTATTCGAATCTTGTTAAAAAACTCTAATTCGGTCAAATAAATTATATATAGCTAGGACGGCTATAATATGAATTAAGGAAATAGGATGACGTATTTGTTCATCTTATTTTCCCCCCAATTTGTTCTCTTCTTTTCTCGGGGAAAAAAGTAGTTTATCTAAAAATATGCTTTTTATTAATTTGTCCATCGTTCGAATCTTGTTAAAAAACTCGAATTTAATAAAATAAACTATATAAATAATAAAATACAACATATAATATAATAATAAAAAATTTGTTTTGGGCGGTGCCTCAAACAAACATGATATTAACTATAATTGTAGGAGTGAAAGAGATTATGAATAACCTTAAAAACACGAAAAATATCGTAAAAATAGGATTAGCGATTGGGTTTGCTGTACTTTTTTTGCTGCCGGGGCCAGAAACAGTATTAGGTGGCGGTGACACTGAATCAAGTGGCATTGAACGTATACACAGACCTGTACCACCCATAGATCACATTGATGAAAGCCCAGAAGATCCTCCGCCTCCTCCAGTGAATAACTCTCCACTCCCACCTAGCCTACCATCCGGCCCAACATCTGGATACATTCGCGTACCCTATAGTTTTTCCACGTCCACAACTGATCCTGAAAACGATGCTGTATCGTACGGTTGGGATTGGAATGACGACATGATTGTAGATGACTGGACTTCGTGGTATGCCTCTGGTGATCCCGCTACGACATCCCACTTTTGGAATGGACCAGGAACATATAATGTTAGAGTGAAGGCAAAGGATTATCCTTGGTTGCAGGAGAGTAGTTGGTCAGAGCCGTTGATTGTTTTCATGGAAGACCATCAACCGTATACCCCGTATAATTCGTCACCTGCGAACCAATCAACAGGGGTAAGTATATCTGAAGACCTTAACTGGACCAGTGGAGACCCATATGTTGAAGACACGGTATACTACGATGTCTATTTCGGTACCTCAAGTGCATACTTGAGTAAGAAGAAGACGCATCAGCCCGGGACAACCTATATTCCTTATCCAACAATGTCTAATAATGTCACTTATTACTGGCAGATTGTCGCTACGGATAATTATGGTTTATCAAATACTAGTCCAATCTGGCATTTCACAACGGCACGAGCAAACAATCTTTCAAACCCATTTCCCCATGATGATCATTACGAAGATTCTCCAGCGGATCTCACTTGGTCTGATAGCGACGCCTCTTTGACCTATGATGTGTATTTCTCGTGGGTAGATCCGTTCCCGTTGCCGTTACCGTTTCCGTTGCCAAACCCGCCGCTGCAGTTGCTGAAGATGGCAAGTAACCAGACTGGAAGAAGCTATCATCTTTGGACACTGCGAACGGGCGTCACTTATTACTGGCAGATTGTCGCCTGGAAAGGCGCAGGTGCGTCTACGGTTGGTCCTCTGTGGCATTTCCACACTAAATCCGGAGGCCCTTGCAACCCGTGTGGGGCTGAGGTTGGTTTCCCCATTGAAAATGGGACGACCTTAAGTAATTGCACCCAGGCAATATCCTCCTGTTGGTATGGTCCTTCTTTAGGTGCTTTTCGTGCGCCTACGGATGGTTTTATGCTGCAGTTCACCCCGTTTTTTGGTTTTGGTCCCGGTGATTTTGGTCCACGGAAGACCGATCCTGTCGCAAGTTCGTCTCCGTTGGTTTCTGCTGATGCTCGATATACTCCAAGTTTAAGTCCATATCAGGAGCAGCCGACCCTTAATGATGAGATTAGTTTGATTACTGGTCAGCCGATGGTTCAAGAAACCGATTTTGAGCTGCCGTTTGGTGGTGCGACGTTTCGTCATGTACGTACATATTCAGAAAACCCTGTTGTTGCAGGCATATATAATGTAGAAGGTACGGCTGGGAATAAGAATTTTGGAGGAGAATTTTCGTATTGGGATTGGAATGGACATTTCTGGATGATGGGTGAAAACCCGATTTTCCTTATCGATGCAAACTATACTTTAGATAATGGCGAGCGTTTTATTTCTCCTGATATCATGCGATGTTATTTTATCCCTGATGCGCATCATGCTATTCCGTTTCCCTTTGATGAAAACCAGGGAGAATATATTGCTGCCGACGGGTTTGACGCAATATTGGAGCATAATGGTACCTGGAATAAGACTACGAACGAATGGGACATTCGTCCATCAGAGTTTACTGTTTGGTTGAACCGACGGACGGTGAAGTATACGATTACTCCGATTTATGAAGACCTCTGGAATAAAACTAGTGGTGTTCCCGTTGGTGTTAATATTCACGAGTCAGAGGATAATGGTGGCTATGGTGTTCCGTATTATGGTCTGGTGACTGGTATTGCGGATCGTCTTGGGAATAGAATCGAGTATCAGTATTGTGATTTTGAAAAAGGGCCTAGTCCTCAGGATGATCCTGATGGTTGTGCTGAATGCAGTCAGAATTGTAACGAGAAAGGACAGTTGAAATCACTTAAGTTAATTACGAGCAGTGGTGAGGTTGCATGGACCCTTGTGTATATCCACCGGGCCTTTGAAGATCAAAACAGCATTAATTACCGGGGGTATGATCGGGAGTTGTGGAGTGTTCATCGTCTTCATTCCATCCTTGTGTATAAAGGAGATATCACGGTGCCATCTGGGTGTTTCACATTGGATTCTTCGTTATTTACTAATGCAACATCGGTGGAGGCTATGGATGGAATCGATGCCGCAAGCATATTTGGTCTTCCATCAAATTGGACAATGGATGCTAGGTATACGCATAATGGACGAGGATATAATGGTTTAAATAAGGACGGACCTCAGGATATAGCGTATGACCCTTCTTGTCGTTCTGATCCGTTGTTTGCTGGCGCTTCTGATGCGTTTAATCCCCTTTTGATGAAAACAACGGTTACAAACCGCAAACAGGGAGAGTCCTCCGGTCAATATGAAGTTCTCAGCCAGTCGTCTAGACTCTATCGATACGGAGCTGTTTCTGATCATGTTGGAAGCCGAAATGATGGTCTTGAACTGAAAGGTATCTACAATGATCAAACCATTACCACCCTGGCAAAGGATCTACAGGAATACTATGACCTTGATGTACTTAAAAATACCTCAAAGCCATCGCATGGGAATGTGACGTTTGATCAGGATTACATATATTATACCCCCGATTCTACATTCACGACTGGAAGTGATTCATTTACATATAAAATAGGGTCGAATGCCTCTGCGACGACATCGTCAGCAACGGTCAACATCATTGTGACTACAAGTCAGACGCCGATGCCGGTTAATGATTCGATGAAGGTTGTCATACAGTCTGTAGGGAATCGTCTTGATGTCCTTGCAAATGATTACAACCCTGGTCATGATCTGCGTATTACCGGTGTTAGTTCGCCGATTGCGCCGAAAAACGGGACGGTGACATTTGACGATAATTATCTGTATTATACGACGAATGGGAGTACGATTCCTGGATCTGATTTGTTTAACTACACCGTTGAAAATAGTGCAGGGGTATCCTTTGTCAGCAACGTTTCTCTTCAGATTGGGACATGGGGAGATGGTGATCCAATTCCTATTGCAACAAATGATAAGGTGTATGTTTGTGCAAATTCAGTGAATAATCGGATCGTGGTTCTTGCAAATGATTACAACCCGGTTCGGTATGCTCTGAAGAACGATGGTCTGCCGTATATTGATGAGCGTGATACTCCGTTTGTTCCTCCTGTTGATCATGTGGAGAATTTAACAGTGAATTATCTGTTAAGACTTCAGGACAAATCAGATTATCATGATCATGATGATCAGGTGCCTGTGCGAAATGAGACCAGCGGCGGATATAAAAAATATCCGTTTTCATCTCTTGCGGAACTATCGTTCAAAGATAACACATGCGATCTTGATCCATATCCAGCTGCAGATGCGCTCATTAGTTTTATGCATGAGGATACAAGTAGAACATTTTCCCATCCTATTGGAAAACAAATCATGGATGACCGCCGACCCTCAAGTGGAAATAACGGCCGATTTTATCTCTATAACTTCATTAAATATCCTGACTCATTTGCAGATGACGAGATCCCGGATTTATATAATGATAATTATTGGCCTGATCAGCAACAGATGCGGTACCCCCACCGGATAGATAAAAAAAATGGAGACTTTGTAGCACCGCCGCGTGATCAGCCGTTCTTTATCACAGTTATAGACACCCTCATCAATAGCACAGATTCTCTTGACCATGGGTACAATCCTGTTTCGTTTCAGGGGCTGAAAAGCCGCCGTATCGTAAAAATGAACTGCAATGGATATATTTTAGAGGATACCACATGGAGTTTTGAGAATAATAATGGTCACATTGTGAACCATACTGGGTTCAGCGAACAATTCTTCTATGATGATAACGGGCGGTTGACGGAACGTCGGAGTAAAGGATGGTCATCTGAAGAAAACCAACCACCGACCATTGGCGCAGACCCAGAGCATAATGGGTTAATTTCCGTATTTGAATATGATTCTCATGGTGAGTTGAGTGCCACAGGTATCAAGAAAGGGAATGGGACCGATCAGCCGGTGTATTATCTTCAGCGGTTTGAGCATGGTAATGATAGTCATCCTGAGTTGATAACTAAACATGTGAAATTCTCGGTTCCTACCACAAATAATCAGTCAAATGATGGTGAGATCACTGAGACGATATACGAGTTTAATACAAGTAAATCTGATGATCCGAAGGATTGGCCGATAACAAATACTACGAAATTGCAACCAGCGGTTCCTCGGACCCTGGGTGGAGAACTGTATCGTGCAGTGGATATCACAATATCTGATGAAAATGGGAATATCGTCTGGCATTTGTACGGAAATTTCGATGCAGCTGGGTCTCCTGCGGTTGAGTTCTACGGGGATTATTACCAATATGATTCGTATGGTCGGAAGATCCTTGAGGTTATCGACGCAAATAGTTTTTATACGTTTCCTAAAGGGTATACACGTCTTCCGAGTACATCATCTGCGTTGAATTTGACGACATCTTTTGAGTATGATGATCGTGGGAGTTTAGTGAAGGTTGTGTATCCTAGTGGGTTGGAAAAACATGTTATAATCAAGCGACAAAATGATCTTGTATATACGTGGGAGTATACTGATGTGAAGTGGGATGGGTCCTCTTGGAAGGTTTTATCTCCGGTTGTTATCACGTGTATGCAGCAGCAACTGCAGTGGTCAAAAACCGTCTTCCTGAATGAGACCTGGCATCCTGGTTGTCCTAATGGAAATGAGAATTATTCAGTGATTTCAATTTCTAACATGTCGTATGATATTCAAGGTCGTCTTATTGAGGAGAAAACACAAGACAAATCAGGGGATAATATTGTTTCCGCTCGTATTAGTTACGATGGTTGGAATCAGATCGCTCGTCAGAGGGATCCCGATGGGACGATCACCAGGAACGTGTACGATGCATTGGGTCGGCAGTGGAAAAAGTTTAGCGGTACTCGTGATCTGAATGAGGTCTGGGGTAATGCACCGTCGATTAGTCCACCAGAGGACCATCAGTATGATATTCTGAGTTATTCTTGTTTTGAAAATGATGATAATCTGATGCTTGCGGAAAAGAATTATTATGGAGTTGGGATAACAGATGCCGGAAAACTTATTGCTACTAGGAATTATCGTGAGAAACCCATAAACCAGTATTTCGAGGTCGATGAACATGGTGATCCTATTCCAGGTCCGAATAATGAGGACAGTATCGGTTGGACGACGAATAATTCGTATGACTGGCGTATGCGCCAGGTTGTCGTAACAGAAAATGATATGTCTGGTCAGCCGTTGAAACAGACGTTCACGTGGTATGATAATTTTGATAAGGTCCGGTTGGTCGCTGAGTATGGGTCTCAGTTAAATCCGGTTCCTTCAGCTGTTGATCCACGATATCTTCCACCTGGGTGGAATCTCTCTTCTCAAAATATCTCTGCTATCTTAAGTGCCAGTGTGAAACCAGTATCATTAACAGAGACAATCTACAATGCACGTGTCTTGGTTCAGGAGACACGGCGGTACAATGTAAGCTCGGGTACCAGCATGTTGTATCTTGGTGGTTCTACGTTTTATGATCGTAATAAAAAAACAGTTGAGCAGCGGTCATCCAATGCTCCATTGACGCGACATGTGTACGATGCAAAGGGTCGTGAGACTAGCATGAGTACTTTGGTGAATGTGACTGGTAATTGGGTTGAGATCACCCGGGCCACTATGACATATGATTACAATGATAAGTGTATTAAAACCGTGCAATGGGATCGGAAACACAACGCCCCAATCACTGATCTTATCTTGGTTGATGGGGTTGATGGGAATAGTGTGAAGACGTATACGTATACCTGGTATGATAAAAGCGGGAAGGTGAACTACACCGCGGATTACGGGACAAACAGTGCGACATATACTACTGGCGATGATCCATATCCAGCCTGTCCGGTTGAGTACCCGGATGATCCACCGGTTCCGTTCCCTGATGGTGTGCGTGTCACTCATTACGGGTATGATGATGCGAGTCGGACGAATGCGACGTTTAACCCTGATGGGACTGTTACTCGGACTGAGTTTAATGGTCTTGGGAAGACGTTGCTTACTACCGAGAACGCAGATGATGCCAATGTTGCGAACCGGCGATACACTGCATATCAGTATAATGATATTGGTCGGCTGGTGAAGATGGCGGCAGTGCTTCCGAATCATTACGGAGTGGATAATCAGCCTGGTATCGCGAATTGGAGTGATGTCAACTGGTCTGTAGCAGACGGATCATTGCAGGTTACTGAGACGGTATACGGTGGGAAAGTTGTGGATGGCAAGTTGAAGGAGTTGACGTTCGATGGATTAAATGACTACGTCGAAATTCAGAATTCTGATTTCTACCGTTCGCAGTTATCTAATACGTTTAGTGTGTCTGCTTGGTTTAAGGCTGATGATACGGTGCGTGAGCAGTCGATTGTGGATATGGGTAATGTCTCCGGTTCTGGGTGGAGGATATATCTCAATCAGAGTTCTTTGAAATTTGATACAACTGGTATAATTATAATTGAAGATCAACAAGGTCGAGAACCATCAT
>JAPKYE010000139.1 GCA_026394495.1 Methanobacteriota archaeon
GTGCGCCGTCTGAGGCAAAGAGCTTTTGCTGTTGGGTCCAGGTGATACCGGTGCGAATGAACACGTACTCAGAGCCAGAATCAACTTTGATGCCATCACCATATATTGCTCCGATGAGGGCGGTGTCATCTTCAAGGGAGACAGAAAAGCCAAACCTATCCTGCGATTCACCGTCTGCGGCATGGAGTTTTTGCTGTTGGGTCCAGGTGGTGCCAGCTCGGGTGAATATGTACGCTGAACCGGATATAGAGCCGATGTCGTCATCTGCGACTGCGCCGATGAGGGCGGTGTCATTATCAAGAGAAACATAAAAGCCAAACTCATCCCCTGCTGCGCCATCGGATGCGATTAGTTTCGCCTGCTGAGTCCATGTGGTGCCAATACGGGTGAACACATACGCCGATCCCTTTTCATTATCATCACCGTATGCTCCAATGAGGGCGGTGTCACCATCCAGAGAGACAGACTCACCAAAATGATCATTTGCTTGACCATCTGAGGCGAGGAGCTTTTGCTGTTGGGTCCAGGTGTCACCAGTGCGGATGAATACATACGTTGACCCTTTGGAAGTATCATCACCGGGTACTCCGATGAGAGCGGTGTCATCATCAAGAGAGACAGACCAGCCAAAATTATCCCTTGCTACGCCACTTGGTGCGAAGAGCTTTTGCATTTCAATCCAATTTACACTGGGACCAGTTTCAATTACTATAATATTTTTTCCAATGGAATCAGTAGCGCCATCATCATCGGTGGCTGATAAAGTAACTATATATGTTCCAGCGGTTGTATAGCGATAGGTTGGGTTCTGTTCCGTGGAGATGTTATCATCGCCGAAATCCCAGAGCCAAGAAACGATTGTCCCATCTGGATCAGTTGATGTATCAATAAATTGAATGAAGTCAATATTTGATGGATTTTCTGGGATGTAGGTGAAACTTGCAAGTGGTTCAGCGTTATGAACAATCACAGACTTGGATATCGAATCTGTTTCACCATCGTCATCAGTGACCATCAATACAACAGTATATGCGATATGGTCTAAGTATTGGTATGTTGGATTCTGATCGTATGAAACAGTACCGTCTCCGAAGTCCCATGTCCAATTAACAATAGTCCCATCACTATCAGACGATGTATCAGAAAATAAGATCACATGATTGGTTGTTGGATTTTCTGGAGTATATGTGAAGTCTGCTATTGGTGGTTGGTTTGGAGCATAGTGTTCATATACGTTATGTATTTCTTGAGATGATAACGAACGTTTGTAAATGTATATTTCATCAAGTTTACCGTTGAGTGGCGACCATTGATGGTCACCTGGTGCCCAGCGGTTGTTTCCAATGGTTGCTGTTAGTGTTGAATGATAATAGGGGTACGGGGCGTAAACTGGGCTTGCTGCATCTTCTATACCGTTGATGTAGAGGCGTAGTGTCTGTGTGGTTTGATCAAAAACTCCTGCGATATATGTCCATTTATTGTTAATCGGAAGGACAGTAGTACTTCTGATATCTTGAACAGAACCATCTGGTTTTCTCAAAAAGAACCCAACTGTGCCATCAATGTGAATATACAAAGCGAAACCCGCATTGGCATTGGTTCTGCCATCGAAGATGCTGCAATCTGTAGGGTATCCATGAGGCCCATACCAGTAGACCCATCCTGAAATCGTGAATGCTGTATTGATAGGATCATCAAAAGTATCAGGGATAAAGCGAATGATATCTGTGTCAGTAATGTCGAGTGCAGAACCAGATACACCAGGGACCCAATCAGTGCCGTAGATAGTACCATCATTCCCGAAGGTACTTGTATCATGTGCTATAGATCCTTCTCCTTCATCAAAATGCCAACAGGCGATTAGATCATCGGTAATTGTTATTTGTTTTGTTATGCTATCTGTTGCTCCATCGTCATCGGATACAGTCAGAGTTACAGAATATGTTTCAGCAATACTATATTGATGTGTTGGATTCTGTAATGCGGATGGGTTTCCATTACCAAAATCCCAATCCCAAGATACAATTGTTCCATCGGGATCATTGGATATATCAGTGAATGAGATAATATCTAATGTAGTTGGATTTTGTGGCGTGTAGTTGAAATTTGCTATGGGTGGTTGATTTGAAGCGTATTGTTCATACAAATAGTGTATCTCTAGAGGAGATAATGCACGGTTGTAGATACAGAGTTCGTCAAGTTTACCGTTCAAAGGTGACCATTGATGGTCGCCTGGTGCCCAACGGTTATTTCCAATCGATGCAGTAAGAGTGGTTTGTGAATAGGGGGCAGAAGCTACAACTGGACTTGCACTGTCTTCTACCCCATTGATGTAGAGACGTAGTGTCTGCGTGGTTTGATCAAAGACTCCTGTGATATGTGCCCATCCTGCATTCGCTGGTAGAACGGTATTGCTTCTGATGACTTGTAGTGAGTTATCTGATTTGATTAAAAAGAATTCTACTGCGCCACTGGCTTTAAGATAGATGACGAATCCTCCTCCAGAGCCTTTACGGGCATCAAAGATGGAGCTATCTTCTGTGGGAAGACCTGTTGGTCCATACCAGTGCACCCATCCTGAGATCGTAAATGAGGTGGTGATAGGGTCATCGAATGCACCTGGGATATTTCTTACGATGTCTGTGTTTGTGATTTCAAGTGCGGTACCTGATATGCCAGGTACCCAGTCTCCACCGTAGATGGTTCCATGGTTGTTATACCCGCTAGTATCATGTGCGGTTGATCCTGTTCCTTCATCAAAATTCCATTTGGCGATGAATCCTTCGTTGATGGTTATTGGTTTGGTTGTGGTATTGGTGGCGCCATCATTATCGGTCACGGTTAGTGTCACAGGGTATGTTCCTGGGATTTGGTAACGATGGGTTGGATTTTGTGTATTTGATGTGTTGCTATCTCCAAAGTTCCAGAGCCAAAAAACAATATTTCCATCAGAATCCACTGAAGTATCAGTGAATTGAATCGTGTCCGCGGTTGTTGGTTGACTTGGTGCGTATGTAAAATTAGCAGCCGGTGGTTGATTTGTTTCTCCAACGACAATCATTTTTGTTATACTACTGGTCGCACCATCATCATCAGTTACGGTCAGTGTCACGTTGTAAATTCCATCTTCATAGTAGCAGTGGACCGGGTTTTGTAGATCAGAATAATAGTGGTCATCGAAGTTCCACCACCATGAAATTATTATACCATCGTAATCAGTTGATGTATCTGTGAAATGAATCAAGGATGTATTCATTGGATTTTCTGGTGTGAAAGTGAAGTCCGCTGAGATTGATTGTCCTGCGGTGGTGTAACTCCAGAGCGGTCCATTGGTCGGTACATATTCATCATCCTCTGCGATAATTCCCCAGTAATATATTGTCCCCGAGTTCAATGAAAAACCAAAATTGTGGGTAAATGGGTCACTGTTGTTAGAGGGGAAAAATGGGGTTGCTCCATAGTAATCAAGATTCTCCGGGTCTATTCCAAAATAGATATGATACCGCACATAATCCCCTAAATCAGGGTCGCCTCCGTACCAACTAATGATTGCTTCAGTGAAGTCTACGTTTATTGCACCATCAGCTGGTATTGGGTTGCTGGGTTTATAAGGCGCATGATTCGTTATAGTAGAAACAATGATGGACCTATAGGTTGTATTTATTGCACCATAATTATCAGTTACAGTTAATGAAATGAGGTAGTTACCATCGTCTGCATATTGGTGTGTTGGATTCTGTAATGTGGAAATGTTCCCGTCACCAAATTCCCATAACCAGGAAACAACAATACCATCAAGATCTTCTGATGTATCGGTGAATGTAACAAAATTGTCCGTTGTTGGATTCTCAGGACTATATGTAAACCCAGCCATTGGATGTTTGTTAATCCACCCAGTTGAATACATGTATGGATAGTGATCTTTGTTTGGTCCACCAAATACAGAATATGGACTGTCTCCAATCCCATCTTTTGGACTCACATCAACCCCATAATAGTCACTCCAGTAGTTCCCACCGGATGGATATCCATCGTCCCAGTAATTTATAGTGCAATAATCCCGGGCATTCTTCGTGTTATCCATCAGGTTATTATGATAGATTTTATTGTTGTTACACGCATCGTATAGGTATATACCATTGGCGCACTGAGAGATGGTATTCTCAAAAATCTGGTTTTCAACACAGAGATGTTCAATGCGAATGCCATCCTGAGTATTTCCAAAGATAATATTCTTGGAGATCGTGTTCTCATTGGAATCATCGTAGATGAAAACGCCTCGATTGTTCTCATTGATCGTATTTTCAGAAATATAGTTCATGTTTGAGGTGGTATGAACATCTATGCCGTTCCCGTTATTCACGATAGAATTTCCTGAGATAATAACGTTCGAGGTGGATTGAAGAGAGACCCCGGCATTTCCACCATATTGAACTTTAAACCCTGAGAGAATAATATCATTTTCAGTGATCGTGAAGACATTACCGGTGTTGCTTCCATCAACAATAGTAGCTTCGTTGTTTTCACCAGTCAATCGAATTGATTTATCCACCATGAGATGTTCCGGGTAAAACCCATTGAAAACATATATGGACCCGGTTTCGATCGCTACATCGATACCATTATGTATCGTATTGAAGTGGGTGGTTCCCCACTCGGGAAGATAATCGACATAATCGTCATCAACATAAATATCAGAAGAAAATCCTAAACTGACGCAAATTGTTTTTGTAGTAGAATTCATTGTGCCATTATTATCTGTTACCCTGAGAGACGCTGTATAGTTACCAGAAGTAAGATAATAATGTTTGATAGTTTGCAACGAGAATTGTTCAGGGCAAAATGTTCCATCTCCGAAATCCCAAAATCTCGCGACGATACTGCCGCACAAATCAGTTGAGGTATCTGAAAAAGAGATTACCTCTGATGTAAAGGGATTTGTTGATGAAATAGTGAAATCTGCAATCGGTGGACTGTTTATCGTAATGCTTTTTGTTATTGTATCCTCGCCATTGTCATTGTCTTTGACACATAACGATACCGCGTATACTCCACAAGACGTATAGATATGGGTTGGATATTCTATGAATGACGTATTTCCGTCGCCGAAATCCCAAGCCCAATCAGTAATATATCCGCCAAGGACATAAGAGGTACTGATAAAGTAGACTAATTCCATCGTGAGCGGTATTTCGGGAGAAAAGGTAAAATCAGCTACTAGCGGTCTATGCTGTTCGTTACTAATTGAGGAGAATGTTAATGGTGAGTTTTGGTTGTTATATTCTGTTGAAATCCAAATAGCAGACCTCAACACTTTAGAAACACGAGATTCATCAATGTTCCCATCAAAGCAAGTTGAATCAAATGCATAGGAACGTCCAATCTCTACAGGTGCTGTACCGTCAAAAGGAGTACAACCAGTTCCAATTTTTGCATCATTATACAATGTTCGCGAAATACCATCAATATATATTTGTATATGACCTGCAGCATTCGTGCCATCCCATGTAGCTACGACATGATGCCATGTGTTATCTGCAAAATTAATAACTTTAGTCCAAACATTCAGATAATTTGAGGGGGTAAAGGAGTGAAGATAAAAACCGATTGCAGGGTTAGGGGGCGAGTAAGAAGTCATTAAAAGCCATTCCCTTGTGCCGCTAGAACCTGCATCTTTACTAATGATACCTTGGTCACTAATTCCATCTGATGTCTTAATCCATGCTTCTACGGAAATTGGACCTAATGTAGATAAACCAGCATTATCATTAACAGTAATTATATCATCTGTCCCATCTAAATCCTGGGCTTTACCGATCTTACCAATGGATTCTGTAGGTTCATTGACTGCTTTTTTAGTTCCATTATTGTTATTCGATGTTGAATCAATAGTTGTTGATGAGGTTGTATCTTTCAAATGCTGAACCATTTGATAATCAGAATCCCAAGTTCCTATGGGGTTTTGTTGATTTGTACATGTTGGATTGCCGTAATACATCCAGATAACAGTATCAACTGTTGAACTTAATGACGCAATGTTGACCCAAACAAGAAGTTCACCTGTTACGCTATCGTATGATTCTATTTCATGATTGTACAGAACTGTATTCGTACTGTCAACAAAAACGAAATCATCACCATCGGGTTGTGCATGTTGTGTAAAATCTGAAGAAATGTTATTCATTAAAACCGGGAAGTTTTGTAGATCACCACTGACCTTGATATGATCAATTGTTATATTTTTCCGATACGTCCAGTTTGTATTCCACCATGGTTCTGAATCCAATAAACTTTTTTGAATCTCTGGTTGAGACACACGGTCTATAGGAATTTCAAAAGAAAGCGCAGTATCCATCGACTCTTTTTGCATTCCAGAATGTCCCGTGAACGAAAGAACATTGGTCCCTACAAACAAAAATGCTATTATCAAAACAAACCATTTCCTATATGTGAATTTTATCTTCATATTTTTCCTCCCAAACTACTGATGGAATGTTTAATCTTACCTTAAATGTTTGCTAAACGATAATTTTTATACCATTTGTTATATTATTATTCTGATTCTTTTTAAAACACTGCTTACACCGATTGCGAAAAAAATTATAATACCTTCAAATCCGGGTAAGCTTCTATCCGTGGAATTATCGTTATTTTTTCCGTTATGTTCACCATGGTATCCCTCCCAGAGTTCATCGAGAATATACACATTCACGATTGTAAATGGGGGAATAATATTATTTCCATCTTTCGTAAACACAACATCTATATTCAATGGTGAACTCCCATTCACCCAATTTGTATCTGGTTTCACCTGTACATTCCAAAGATACGTATAATTTTCGTTTGTTATTGGTTTGTATAAAATATATGTTCCATCAAGAGTACTAGGGCCAGCTATCACATCAAAATCAGATGATCCTGCAAAACCACACAGATGTAAACCAAATGCGTTGAGATCTCGTTTTGCGCGAACCACAGCTTTAACATAGAATGCTTCGCCACGTTTCAACGCAACATAATTCACAGTCGCCTCCTGCCATGTTGTGTTATCCCTGCTGAAATAACATCGACACCATCCATAATCATTTTCAACAGCATCGTTAGCACATGCGATTTCACCAAATGAAAACAACGAAAGAAAAACAATGCACAATGATAGAACTATTCGGTGCCATGAGGGTTTCATGTTCTCAGACTTCCATCACGTTCATCAAGATTTTTTTCAAGATCGCCAACC
>JAPKYE010000074.1 GCA_026394495.1 Methanobacteriota archaeon
TTCGTAGCCGATATGAAAGATCAAGAGGAGGTAAACGTTCATGTTCAAGGACAAGTGCGGCGGCACCGACCACATGAGGCACACTCATCGACGTCCCACTACTCATCCCTGCAACCGTCGTGATATCAACTCCCGGAGCAAATAAATCAAGTGTAGGATTAACATTAGAAAACCAGGCGATCTGATCATTATCATCGGTTGCTCCAACAGAAAACACCTGAGAACCACAGGCAGGAACTGCAAGAGAATCCCCACCATCATTCCCAGCTGAGGCAACAATAAAGATACCATTCGCCACTGCATAATTGCATCGAGATGTTACGAACTGGACATCACAGAATCCTGCGCAATCCTGACGAGAACCGATGCTGAAACAAATAATATCAGGATGCTGATCGATACAGTATTCAAGTCCTTCCAAAACATCTGATTCATAGCCGGTCCCCTCAGCACCAATGACTTTTACAACAACCAGCTCTGCCTCTGGGGCGATATTTTTAATCACAGCAGCAACAGCAGTCCCATGGCCGTTATCATCAGATGGATCACTGTCGTCGTTCACAAAATCGTATCCATAGCTGTAGTTAACCAATGCTGGATCAACACCGGTGTCGAGCATGCATATCTTAATTCCTTTTCCGGTTACTTGAAACTCCTGAATCGTTTGCGGTAATTGAATCAGCGGCAAACTTTTTTCAAGAAAAACCATATATTGTTTATCAAGGTATACCCCCGTGATATTCTGATTTTTTTGTATCTCTTCTAAAGTAAACTGATCGACCACGCCTGCAACAAAAGAGGTAGACTGTGCTTCCGCGGTTTTTTTAAAACCCACCTGCTCTAAAGAAGCGATACATTCAGAAAAATTCTTCTGCTGTTCTTCAAATCGAATAATAACCCGTACTTTCCCGTCTTGTTTTAAGGTTTTTTCAATGAGTGGGTCGACCTCCACCAGTTTCGCAGGTTTTTTTACCCCTTCCGTGGTCTCATTCTGTAGGGGAAATTCAATTTCTGGTCCGATTGTTTGGTTCTCAGTTTGATTTATTGACGGTTCTCCAACGGATTCATTTTCCGTAGGATGCTCCTCAATATCTGACAGATTCCCTTCAGGGACATCCTCATCATAGACGATATTCCATTGGAACCCAGCGGAATACGACGTGTTCTCTTCATCCAATGCAGAAATCATTACAATATATCCACCGGGTACTACATCATGAGCCATCCACACCGCCTGCCAGAAATTTTCAGCCGTTGAATTATCAATAAGTGACAAATTGATTGTTTCAATACCGGCCAGATCCGCGGATACGGATGTGATATTGTACTTGTTGGGTATGGTTACATTCACAAACAGCGTGTCATTATTACGAATGTTTTCAGGATTAACAGAGATAAAAATATCTTGGCTGATACCACCATATAATGGTTGGAGAATAACAGGTAGTACAGCTAGAATAAAGAAGACAGATAAGACGGCAAATACACTCTTTACAATAGGTAATTTTTTGCGACCTCCATTGGCAGCTTTTTTTCTTTTTTTCGGTTTCTGCAATGTCTGTGTAGATCGCCCGTCCTCAATGCTCCCCTTATGACTAGATACGTTTTTTATGACAAGAAGACGATCAACAAGATCATCAACGTCATCATGAGAATCAGAGGCTTTTATGTCAGAACAGACATGGTCTAACCATTGATAACAATCGCAATCGTCTTCAAACCCATTTTTTGACAAGACAACACTATTTGAGAACTCTGGGATACCCCCCATCCTCCACCATCTCACTATCTTAACTAGTATAACTAATAAAAAGTTAGTTATTAAGGTTTACGCGACATTCTCTCAGCCATAAATGGTCCGTCTAACGAGTTGTTCTGATAAATAAATTACAGACAGTCTGAGAAGAAACAACAAAAAAATAATATCATCATCTCATACCTTCTAGTATAATCCAAACAAAAGAAAGGATGGGCTGATATAGAAGTAAAAATAGAAACAAGAATAGGTCATCTAGTCGTATTTGAGGTACCCTTTCAGGTTTATACATCGGTGCCAGAAAGATATTGCTACGAAACAAACGTATTTTATATCTGTTTTTATACCCCACTCATTAAGCTTTATAAACCTCCTTGTAGTTCAGGCCTGATTAAAGAAACGCTGCTAAAGCAAATGTTTACCGTCTGCAGTAGAAAGCGAAACAATGCCCAACAACGATAACGGCAAAGAATATAGCAGATTTCGCAAGGTCCGCGATAAAGTGTTAGGGAACCCGCGCGATATTCGCGACCCAACCATTTTCCATAAGATATCACTGATCGCTCTCCTCTCATGGATTGGACTTGGCGCCGATGGTCTCTCATCCTCATCCTACGGTCCTGAGGAAGCATACAGAGTTCTAATCAAAGATGGAAATTTTGCGTATCTTGCTATTTTTCTCGCACTTGCCACAGCGATAACCGTTTTCATCATATCATTTACATACTCAAAACTCATCGAGCAATTCCCACATGGTGGTGGTGGGTATATGGTCGCATCCCGTTCGTTGGGAAAAACTGCAGGATTAGTTTCCGGTTCTGCATTACTTGTCGACTATGTATTAACCATTGCTGTCTCGATCGCTGCGAGCGGGGAAGCCATATTCAGTTTTTTACCTAACGAACTACATATTTACAAATATTCCTTCGAACTGCTAATGATTTTGTTCCTCATCCTCATTAATATTCGTGGTATAAAAGAATCCGTAATAGCACTGATCCCCATCTTTCTTCTTTTTCTGGTGACACATGCGCTTTTACTAGGATATGGATTACTCAGTCAAGCACCTCACATCACCACTCAGATAAATACGGTGAACACAAGTTTCCAGCACGATCTCTCCACCGTAGGAATGCTCGGCATCCTTGCGATTTTCCTACGTGCTTTCTCATTGGGAGCAGGAACGTATACAGGGATAGAAGCAGTTTCAAATGGTCTACCTGTGATGCGCGAGCCAAAAGTGAAAACAGCAAAAAAAACAATGATGTACATGGCGATTTCTCTTGCGGTTGTCGCAGGTGTATTGTACATTTGTTATTTCTTTATAGATGTCAAACCGGTTGTTGGACAAACCCTGAATGCTACGTTGGCAAATAAGCTGTTTAGTGGATGGCCTTATGGGGATGTCATCGCATTTGTCATTATCTTTTCAGAGGGTGCATTACTTCTTGTCGCTGCACAGACCGGATTCATCGGTGGACCACGTGTGATGGCGAATATGGCTATTGATTCCTGGTTCCCAAAAAAATTCGCTGCGTTATCTGAGCGTTTGACCATGCGAAATGGGGTTCTTGTCATGGGGATTGCTGCAGCGATTCTGATCAGCGTTGCTGAGCTGAGTGCTAATATGTTGTCCACGGATGGTAACATAGTTCGACCAATCGCCATCCTTGTAATCATGTATTCGATCAATGTTTTTCTCACGTTTTCGCTAGCCCAGCTTGGTATGGCAAAACTATCAATAAATAATAGGAAAAAGAAAAAAGGATGGATGAGAAATTTATTTATTTTTATAATAGGGTTTCTCGTTTGTTTCTTTATCCTTATTGTCACTATCTATGAGAAGTTCGAAGCCGGTGGCTGGCTAACTCTTTTTATCACCTCGTTCGTAGTTTTTATTTGTTATTTTATCCACAAACATTATGCGAAGGTTCAAAAAGCTATGAAGAAGTTTGACGAGGTTCTTCTCTTATCAAACATCCATCTTGCTGATCAACCAAACAGAGAACCAGTGAACCCAAAAAATCAAACCGCAGTCATGCTGGTGAATGGATATAATGGGTTTGGTGTGAACACGTTTCTGTCGATTACCCGTAATTTCCCAAAACTCTACAAAAACATCATTTTTGTTTCTGTGGCTGAGATTGATTCAGGGACATTCAAAGGTGTTGAAGAACTTGAGTCGTTGGAACATTCGGTACGAGCCGCTCTTGAGAAATATACTGAACTTGCGCGTAAACTGGGTTTTGCTGCGGATTACCGGATGGATATCGGAACTGATGTTGTGGAAACGGCAAGTAATCTTTGTGAATCTATTGCAGAGGAATTTCCAAAAGTAACATTTTTTACTGGAAAACTTGTGTTCCGTCATGACACGTTATTCCATAAAGTCCTCCATAATGAAACCGCTCTAGCGATCCAGCGTCGTCTGCAGTGGAATGGGTTTATGACCGTTATTTTGCCAGTCCGTGTGGATCATTGAGATTATGCTAGTCCATCTTATTTTTAAAGGAAAACATTATTGAGAACTATAGAAATCCTTATAGGTATTTATTTTATCATGCTTCTACAACCAAGAGAAGAATCATCAAAACATAGATTTTGTTTGATGCGATTCGCTGTATTTGTTAGAAGGAACGGGAAACAGTTATGGAAGACCGAATGAAGGAATTCAAAGGACTCTCAGATCAAGATGTAGAACAAAAACTGCGAACCGAAGGATACAATGAACTTCCTTCATCAAAAAAGAAGAGTATTCTTTCGATCACCTGGGATGTTATTCGTGAGCCGATGTTTCTTTTGCTTATCGCCGGTGGCGCATTGTATCTTTTCTTAGGCGATAAAGAAGAAGCAGCGATGCTCCTTGGTTTTGTATTTGTGATCATTGGCATCACCCTGTATCAAGAACGAAAAACCGAACGGGCGTTAGAAGCACTTCGTGATCTATCAAGCCCGCGTGCACTGGTGATTAGAGATGGAGTTCAGAAACGAATTGCTGGTCGCGAAGTAGTTACTGATGATATCCTTATCATTTCAGAAGGCGATCGTGTCCCCGCTGATGCGGTTGTCGTATCAAGCAGTCATCTCTCTGTCGACGAATCACTGCTCACAGGGGAATCTGCACCTGTGCGAAAAACCCAGTGGGATGGGAAAACAACCTGGAGCACACCAGGTGGTGATGATCTTCCATTTCTCTATTCAGGGACGCTGGTTGTCGAAGGTCAAGGAATCGCCAAAGCATACGCCACAGGGATTCATACAGAGATGGGCAAAATCGGAAAAGCGTTACAGACACTTGAACCAGAAGACACACTTCTTCAGAAAGAGACCAGAAAATTCGTTCGAAATCTTGCGATTCTTGGGTTCATGCTTTGTGTAATGGTTGTCGTAGGATATGGTTTAACACGAGGTGATTGGCAGCATGCACTGCTTGCAGGGATTGCTCTCGCTATGGCGATTTTACCTGAAGAATTCCCCGTGGTGTTAACTATTTTTCTTGCATTGGGAGCATGGCGTCTTTCAAAACATAATGTGCTCACCAGACGAGTCCCTGTAGTGGAGACTCTTGGCGCAGCAACGGTTCTTTGTGTCGATAAAACTGGTACGCTTACCATGAACAGTATGTCGATATGTAAGATTTTTGCGAAAGGGAAAATAACTGAGATTAAACAAGATCAATCGGCGTTACCTGAAGTTGTACATGAAGTAGTTGAATTTGGTATTCTTGCTAGTAAAAAGGATCCGTTTGACCCAATGGAAAAAGCATTGAATGGTCTGGGGGCGACTGCGCTTTCAAACACCGAGCATATCCACAAAGATTGGGTACTGGTTCAGGAATATCCTCTTTCAAAACAGCTTCTTGCGATGTCGCAGGTGATGAGTTCCCCAGATGGTAATCAGTATATTATTGGTGCAAAGGGGGCGCCTGAGGCGATCATGGATCTGTGTCATCTTGATAGTAATCAGACCCAGAATCTTACAAAAACAATTCATGAGATGGCAGATGAGGGATTGCGTATTATCGGGGTTGCAAAAGCGTATTTTAAAAAAACAAATCTGCCTGTGCAGCAACACGATTTTGATTTTAAATTTGTGGGTTTAATTGGTTTTGTCGATCCAGTTAGACCAAACGTCCCCGAAGCAGTAAAAGAATGCTATACTGCTGGAATCCGTATGGTAATGATCACGGGAGATTATATGGGGACTGCGCAGTGTATCGCCCAGGAAATTGGGCTGAGACATCCTCAGTCCGTATTGACTGGCTCTGAGCTTTCAAAGATGAATGATGAGGAACTTCGTGAGAAGATCAAAAAGGTGAATGTGTTCGCACGGATTATCCCTGAGCAGAAACTAAGGCTTGTTCAAGCGTTGAAAGCAAACGGGGAGATTGTGGCAATGACTGGTGATGGAGTCAATGATGCACCTGCGTTGAAAGCTGCAGATATCGGGATTGCGATGGGTGGCCGTGGCACAGATGTTGCTCGTGAATCCTCGTCCCTTGTTTTGCTTGATGATGATTTTTCGTTTATTGTACAAGCAGTGAAGATGGGACGCAGGATTTTTGATAACATAAAAAAAGCGATGGGTTACATTATCGCCATTCACATTCCGATCGCGGGTATTTCGCTCATTCCTATTTTATTGCGATGGGATCTTCAGAACCTGATTCTGTTACCGGTTCACATCGTTTTTCTTGAGTTGATTATTGATCCATCGTGTTCCGTTGCATTTGAGGCTGAGCCTGAGGAAGCAGATATCATGAATCGGCCTCCTCGAAATAGAAAAGAACCATTGTTGAATAAACGTACCCTTGGTTTCAGTGTCTTTCAAGGAGCAAGCGTTTTAGCGGTTGTTCTTGCCATCTTTTGGATTGCGTATACAAATGGACATAATGACAATGATGCTCGTGCACTGGCGTTTACCACACTGATTTTTGCAAACGTTGGATTGATTCTTACGAATCGGTCTCGGTCACGATCTATTATTGGAAGTCTTCGTTCAAAAAACACTGCATTATGGTGTATAATATTTGGTATTTTGGTCTTTCAAGGAATCGTTCTCTATATGCCGCCTCTGCAATCGTTGTTTCTCTTTTCAGTTCTCCACCCTAACGATATCTTGATGTGTATTGGTGCAGGTGTGATTTTAATCGTGTGGTTTGAACTGCTGAAACTAGGGTTGAAATACTCCGAGAAAAAACGGCAGATATCACAGAAAAAAGACGTTATGGATTAACGTACCATATTCCGGATAAAACATCAATAAAAAGGTAAATGAATAGGAAGCATATTTACCGGTTGCCTAGCAAAGGGAGAATTTATACTATTACTATGAGGTAGATATCTATGGAAATATCATTGTATGTTAACAAGTACAAACAGGTCAGATATGATTTTTTCAGATGGCGCCATGAACTTGATCTTGTGCAGAAACTTGCGTTAGCAGCAAGTTTTGCTTGTATAACGGGGTTGCTTGCTCAGGTTCGGTTTTATTTACCAGGAAATCCTGTTCCACTTACAGGGCAAACCTTTGCGGTGCTTCTCGCCGCTGTTATTCTTGGTCGATGGGGCGGGATAAGCCAAGCATTGTACGTTGGTCTTGGTGTCGCAGGAATACCCTGGTTTGCAGGATTAAACAGCGGTTTTGCGTATCTAGCTGGTCCTACAGGCGGTTATCTTATCGGATTCATGCTTGCAGCGTTCTTCTTAGGGTATATGACGGATCGCTATATCAGATCTCGTAGTTTCATGAGCATGTTTGTGTTAATGTTGTTTGCAGATTTTGTTCTTGTCTACGGGTGTGGACTCTTGCAGCTGTACGGCTGGTTGAGTCTTGTCCAAGGAACATCAATAAGTATCGGTGGGCTTCTTTTGATGGGACTTATCCCGTTCATTGTGGGTGATGTGATCAAGATTGCAGCTGCCGCTGCTATCGCAAATGGTATCACACCTAAAGCAGCTTTTAACGGAGAAGTAGACGTAGAAAAATCGCGAAGCTGGCGTATTCCTTAAACCAGCTTTCACCCTAATTTTTTTTAAAAAATTTTTCGTTATTGTAGAACGCAATTGATCTCATCATTCGTGTCTGAGAGCAACCACTGGATCCATTTTTGCTGCTTTTCGTGCAGGTATAACTCCTGCGAGTATCCCTATGAGAAGCCCGGAGATTGTGGCTATTACAAACCATTCCATCGGGTAAATCAACGGAAGGTGCGCAGAGGATGTCGAAAAGCCTAGCTCCTGGACATAGTTACCTAGGATTTGAATGATGAATGCGCCACCAGATGCACCGATAATACATCCCAGTATTCCACCAAGTAACCCTATTATAGCAGATTGGTATAAAAACAGCTGCATGATGATCCTGCGTTTTGCTCCAATCGCCATCATCGTCCCGATCTCTCGTGTCCGTTCAGTAACAGTTGCAAACATGATATTTGCGATACCAATTCCTCCGACGATAAGCGAAACCACGGCGATCGCGGTGATAAACATATTGACGACGCTTAATATCTGCTCGATTCGCTCCTGAATATATTCTTGAGTGATGAAAACGAAATCTGTTTTTTCATCTTTGTATTTGTTCGCATCAGATGCTCCGTTTAAATATTCGAGAATCTCAACTTGTGCTTTATTGACACTTTCAGTATCTACTGCAGCCGCATACAATATCGTATATGCGGTTACTTTTCGCAGAAGTCCACCGACATTTGAACCAAAAAACGTCGTGTAATAGGGATCAACAGGACCAATCATAGCTGGAACAGTCAGTTTACTTAAAATATTTGATTCGCTACTGGAATTGTAAATCCCAACAATTTTTGCTTTGAGGATTCTCCCAGTAATCTGTTGTACATACAAAGTATCGCCGACACTAAGAGATGTATCTTTCCCAAACATTTGCGCGGTACCTTCACTGATCAAGACTTCATTTTTTCCCTCATGAAAAATTTCTCCACTGACAAGTTTTAAATCCAATACTTTGAGCAGCTCAGGCGTACTCGCCCACATAGTTCCGCCCTGTTTCGTCTGCCATTTCAGAAATCCTTCTTTCATCATAACCTTTTTAAAAGCAATGATACCGACAGGAGCAACTCCTTTGATATGTGGCAGTCCTTCTATCTTTTTCACATCCGCATCAGTAAACACCTTCTCAGTAAACGTAATCTGAGGAGGTTTTGAATTTGTCCCAACCCCAATAATGATGCCTGTAGGATCGAAGAAATTCCACTGCTCTTTAATATATACTTTCAACGAATTTCCCGCGGTAGCAACAATAATTACGGATCCTGTTCCGATAATCACACCTAGTAACGTGAGGAATGTACGGATTTTTCGTGACCGTAATGCATCAAGACTCATGGTGAATATATCTGAGATCATGGTCGGTCGCTCACCTCCCCATCCTTCAGATAAATGGTTCGTGTGGTATACCGTGTGAGCAATGGGTCATGAGTAACCAACAGAATCGTTTTTCCTTCTTTGTTAATCATGGATAAGAACTCCATGACTTTCTCACCGGTTTTTGAATCAAGGTTCCCTGTGGGCTCATCTGCAAGAATAATTGTAGGGTTATTTGAAAGCGCACGGGCGATGGATACTCGTTGTTGTTGTCCACCAGAAAGTTCTGATGGTAGATGGGTCGCCCAGTTTTCGATCCCCATCCGTCGTAAGAGTTCAAGTGCACGGTGTTCGCGGGATGCTTTTGGAACGCCGACAAAGATCATGGGAAGAACCACGTTTTTTAACGCATTTAAAGTGGGAACAAGGTTAAACGTCTGGAAAATAAAACCTATTTTTTTCCCCCGGACTTCAGCTAATTGTCCATCAGTGAGCCTTGAAAGGTTTTCTCGATCGAGCAAAACGTCTCCAGAAGAAGGACGATCAAGGCAACCAAGGATGTTCATAAGTGTGCTTTTCCCAGAGCCAGATCGGCCCATTAGTGCAACAAATTCCCCTTTTTTTATCTGCAAAGAAACGTTATGAAGTGCTCTAAACTCACCTTTTCCACTCTGGTATACTTTAGTAACGGATCGTACTTCAATTGCGTACTCATCTGTCATGGTCATTCATCTTCTTTATCTTCAGGGGGAAATAGAGGTTTTACACCCAGTGTAGGATATGATTCTCATCACATGAGAGTTATCCCAATTATTCCCTAATTATCAAGTATTATGTTGTCTGTTCCCTTTTAAAGGATTTGTTGTACAGTTAGTACCGGATTTCCTCTTGTATTCCTATGAAAAAAAAGTGGAAAAATCAAGAGTGAAAAAAAAAGGGAGGGGGAGGAGGGGTTGGAAAGGAGGAGAAAAGGGATGGGATGCCCCCCTCTCAACGGAGAGGATAACGGTTTTTTTAGATGAGGTCGATGCTGTTGAGCTCAGCGAGTGTCTCCAGGTTATTCATTTTGATCATGTTTGTGGAAATCGTGTAGAGCACATTTTCGATGAAGAGTGTACGCTGGATGGAGTTCCCGGAGTCATAATAGCTCATATAATATGGTTCGTCTTCGTGCTGGGTCTCAAGGTCATGACTGATGTTTCCTCTTAAGGATATGCCGTTGTCGACAGAAATGGAGAAGACATAGGCTGATTGTTTGTAGTAGCTGCCGATGGGGATAACAAGGAGATGTTTCTCTAAATCAAAGAGGAATGCTTTGTGTTCATAGAGTGCGGAGGAGTCGCTCCACCAGCTGTTTTCGCCATCGGTGATAGAACAGTTGGCAAGTTCTACCGGGTTTGTCATGTCGCTCACATCGAATAACGAGATTTTCACCTGTGAACCATCTTTTCCGATGCCGATGATATGGGTGTCATCGTAGGGGTGCAGATACGTGGAGTATCCAGGGATTTTTACTTGACCGAGGATGATTGGATCAGTTGGTGTGCTGAGATCGATGACGAAGAAGGGATCAGTTTGTCTGTAGGTGACTAAATAGCATTTGTCTCCGATGAATCGGGTCGCATAGATGGATTCACCTGGTGCAATATTTTCTACGCTGCCGACGATATAAAGGTCCATATCAAGGACGTATACGTTGTTTTGGGTTTCAACGCTGCCGAAGAAATACCAAAGAGAAGATCCTTGAACAGTGGTGGATACATACAGATGTCCATTGTTCTCACTTAAAGAAAATTGGTTGTTAATATAGCCGAATACATTTCCCTGGGATTCGTAGGTGATACTGCCTTCGTTGATGCTGATGCGGTGGATGATGGTCCGTTCGGTTTCTTTGACGACTTCTTTAATTATTGATTGTTTCTGGTCATTAGGTATTGATTGAGCATATTTCTGGATGATCCATTGGGTGACTTCTTGTTTTTGGTAGTCTTCGATGTCGAGTGTTTGCACAAGATCAAGTTGGGATTTGACTGAGGCCGGGAGAATCGGGATGAGTAAGCGATCAACCATGTCTTTCAGCGCAGTGTAGTCGTAATACCAGGTTGACGCGGTGATGTAGATGTTGTTTTGGGAGACGTAGATTGTTTGTGTACTTCCGATTAGGAATATCTTCGCATGGATTTGTTCGTAGTCGTTGTGAACATTGATGGAAACTATGTTTGTGAGGGTGGTACTTTTCTCAGGGGTGTCGACGTAGTAGATGTCGGAGAGGGGGACATCGATTGCTTGGTTGTTTTCGAGGATGCGGGGGACTGGGGATTGATTCTCATCTGCATTGTTGTATGAGTATTGGACGGTGATGACGTAGACGTAATCGCCTATGAGTCGTGCATCAGAAAATGTTCCACCGATGACAATATCTTTTATTTGCGTAGGGGTTGTTTTGTCGGTGATGTCGTAGATGATGACGTTGGTTTCAGGGTTGTTGTACCAGGGTGGCATATATGAAGAAGATTCCGATACCGCATCCTTTGTTACAGCATTGGTTTCGTAGACAACATCGGTTGTGTAAAGGATGGGATAGTAGGTGTTTTGGGTAAATACGATAAGTCGTGTGTCACTGATGAAGATGTTTTGAATGGATTGTGTTTGGTTCACGGTGATTGTTGACAGAAGAGCAGTGTTTTCTGCAGGGTACGCATAGATGATTTTTATTGTGTTGTTTGAAACAACATACAAATACGTGCCATCGGTTTTTATGATGTCAGGTTCATCAACGCCTGCTACTTGGATGTTTGTCCCTGAATAATCAACGCTCGGAGCATTACCTGAGGTTTTGCTGCTGCTGTCTTCTGAAGCAATTGCACTATAAAAGGTGGTTAAACGTTCTGCGCCCTCTAAGGATTGCATACCACCAATGTTTTGATTGTAGTTAGCGGTGTTTTCCAAGCTTTTTTGGAGAAACGTATTGAGTTCTTTATAGGAGTTAAAATTTTTCACATCATACGGTTCAGTTGATCCGCGGACTATTGTTTGATTCTTTGAGATATAGACTAGTCCTGCGACGATGAGGATACTTACTAGCGTAACTGCACCTATTTTTTGCCATGTTATTCCTTTCATAGATCTCACATCATTTTTTTTATTGTTATCTTATGGTATATTCTCGATTGTTTAAATACTGTCGGAAAATGTTCGGAAAAAACCGAACATTAATGTAAATATTGCGATTGTAACAACACAACAACAATCAATGCGAGAAGTATAATCCATATTTTTTTTGTTTTTTTTAATCTTTGCTTGTATTTCTGTTTTCTCTGTTTCAGTTGCATTTTTTAACTTTTTTTCCTGTTTGTTCGAAACTCTTCAAAAATATTTGCACTTTTTTTAGGTAAATTATATATATTAAAAAGAATAATGATACTTTGAGCGTAAAAACTCCTCCTCTACGTATTTACTCCTTATCCATAATAATTGGGGAGGGGTAAACGTTTAGACCGCTTGGAGCAACAGCCCCCCGATGCGATGTCATCCCACAGACAACACATCCTTCTGAGGATGACATCGCTAAAATCAAAAAAAGGGAAACGAAACGAAAGAATAAGGGGGAAGAAACGATATGAAACAGAAACTATTTTTGAAAGATATCATGTCTCTTTTTCGGGTAACAGTTCTTCTGCTATCAAGAAAATATCGGTGCTCGATCGATGAATTAATATCTTGCAGGAAGCGGAAAACTATTTATTGGGACATTCAATTTTAAAAGCGTACCTACAGTACCTGAAAATGGATGTGACATATGGGGGCGTATACCATGAAGAATACAAAAAATATTTGGAACGATTGTGGCTACATTCTTTGCCACATTTCTACTTTTATCGCCACCTAGCGTATCAGCAGTTCACTATACAACGATAAAAGAATCAGTGAAACAAATACCTATCACAGAAAGAGTTGAAATCGTCAAAAAAAATCTTGAAAAACAAACTTAAAGACAAATCATCTGAAGGAACAAATGGTATTCTCAACCATTTAGCATATATTGTTGCACTCTTTTTGTTTACATTATTCATCTTCATTTCTAGAAACATCTTAGGTATCAGACCATTCTAGGTCTTTCTTTTCACTCTTTTTGTTATTATTTGGTCGAAACTCTTCAAAAATAATTACACTTTTTTTGGGATAAATATTTATATGAGATGGTTCCTGTATATAATCAAGAAACAGGAAAGGAGGCAGAAAAATGGAAATAGAAAAAAGCAAAATTTGGAAAAAAGCAGGCGATAGAAAACCATTAGCAATTGTTTTCTGTACTATAGCGGTCGTGATGATGCTTACCATTGGAATTGGTGTAGCACAGTATCAAACCGCAAATGTTGCAGTGAAAAAAATGACAGCAACATCACAAGAACCTTGTAGTGAATGCGGAGAAACATCATACACTGGAGACGAATCCGTTTATTGTCCTATCGTGACTACAGGAGCACCTTATATCGCTGAAATGATAGAATCTGGTGATCTCGACTTTACAGAATTACAAGCAGCAGTTGAGTCAATGAAAACATCAGAAGTAACTCGTGTGGCTCAAATTAGAGGAATATCCTTTAGTATTGTACCAATTCCATCTCCAGAACTTCCAGGTGAAATAACAAGTATTGATGTTACCAAAGATAGTTATGATGTAAAACAAAGACTCACTGATAGATTATTAGAAGCTCAAGGATATTGTCAGACACCAGTACAAGAACCTACTGATTGGCACATGCATCCTCAAGCACTTTGTTTATCAATAGGATTGACACCAATATTAGGACTTGCCATGGCAAACGGTGTTGTCGTGTCGTTCTTTGCACTTTTCGGCATCATAACGTTATCACTTGGTGAAGGATGGTTCATATTGCTATTGAGAGGACTTGGCATACTTGATGTACAGATATTACAAGCTTGTGCTAGTATCTACAGGGCATGTATGGGTATTCTTGGTTCCATTTGTGGTAATGGAATATGTGAACCTGGCGAAGCTGCAATGGGTTGCCCAGACTGTGACGGTGGCGGTGGCATACAGGGGTAAATCACCTTCTTCTTTCTTTTATTTCACAGGTGAAAAATGAAACTCATAGTTGGGGCATTATGTATATGTGTTTTATTACTGTTAGTTCCAACGATACCTGCTATGAATTCCAGTACAATTAAAAAAACATATCAAGAAAAAATAGAAAGAATACTTGAAGAATACAAACTTCTTTTGAATACATCTTGGAAATTTCATCCTTTAGCACTTCTTCTCAGTAATGTTGTATTCATTTTATTATTGTTCAGTATGGGGTTAAAAATATGAAAACAAAACTAATAATTGGATTACTCTTTGTATGTATACTTTTAATGCTAGTTCCATCTATTTCCGCAGTTGAGTACAAAACCGTTATTGATACAAACAAATCACGTCTTCTAAACGAAATCAAATCCACAGACATCGATGCATTGGAACTAAGACTAAAGAGTATAAACAATCCTGCTCTTCAAGAAAAATTACAGAAGATTGATTTTCAAAAACTAAAACAATCATCAAGTAGCGGATACATTGATTTTGAAATGTTATTTACTATTTTTATGCTTCTTCTTTCAACAGTGATCAGAGGAAGACCGACATTATTGTCACTTTATACCAACATACTTCTTGTTCTTGCATTCTTATCAGAATTTTCTGTTGGAAGTCCATATTTAAAATGTCATAGCATTCATATGAATTTTTTCCTTAGTTTTTTTTCTGTGCTTATGGCAATAGAATCTAAATTACTTATACCAAATAATATGATTCTTGCAATTATCATTATACTTATAACATACATGATTGGTTCAGTAATTGCTTATACATTAGCAAATGCTATCGGAAATTCTAATTCCCCGACACCAACAACAACCTAAGTTTTTATATTTTTTAATGGAGATAATCAATGAAAAAAACAATCATTATCTTTGCGGTGTTTCTATTGATGTTATCTATTCCTTTAGTTCCTGCTGTTGAGCATCGATCAGCAATAGAAACAAACAAAGTACAATTAAAAGAAAAATTTACTGAATTCATAAACCAAAATACAAATGTCACACCTTCACAACTAATTGCATTTTTAATTGCATATGGTATGTTCTTTGTTCTGATTGTTGGCATAGTCGCATGTATCTTAAGACTCATCACAGGAAATGAATTTTCACGAACAATTGTTACAGCATTTATAATCACGTTGATTTATTTTATTTTCAATACAGGTAAAATGATATTTCGACCTTCAGACTTTCAATCAGCAACTACATCTTAATAGAACATTACATCTGTCACCGCAATAAAGAAAGAGGAATAATGAAAAAAACAAATATCGCCTATGCAATAGTTTTATTATTAATGCCGATTCCCGTTGTTTCTGCTATTGGACAGAATAAAACTCGTACAAAAATAAATGAAATACAGCTACATAAAATCAAATCATCAAATGTCGAACCATCGGGAAAAATTTTCTTATTAATATTTTATGTATTAGGATTTATAGCTGTATTTTTACATTGTTTTGTGCTTGGCACAATAAAAGCCGTCATTGAAAAAATTCTTATAACAATATAATAATAATTCCTTGGATCATCTCAACATATCAGTATCAATAAAAAGAGGTAACAATGAAAACAAAATTCATCATCTATAGTTTCTTGGTAATATGCATCTTACTTTTAGTTCCTACTATTCCTGCTGTAGAATATCACATTACTGAAGAGACAAATAAAACCGAATACAAATCTGAAAGATGGTTTTTGTTGTTACCATTTTTTGAAATGATAATAGCAATGATTTTAGGTTACCTTGGTCATAAAATACTCCATTATTTTTTGTTAGGTGAACCGATATGAAAAGAACAATTTTGTTAGGAAGCTTATTTGTAATTAGTCTCTTGTTAATAATCCCGTCAATCCCTGCGGTTCAATATAAAACCGTGATGGACACAAACACATCAAAATTAATAGAAGGAATCAAGACACTTGATTTTGATGTATTGGAACAAAAATTAAAAAGCATTAATAACCCCAAAATACAAGAAAAACTCAAATCAATTGATTTCTCTCTTTTGAAACAAAAAATAAAGTCTCTTGGTTCTTCTCCGATATTCAATTTGCAAGACCTTATCATAGGAATATTATGTATAACATACATGTTGCTTTTAGGGAGACCTGCTTTGTTAGATATCCCATATGGAATACTTGCTTTTCTACATTTATCTAATGTTATCACTGGTATTATTACTGGTAGTGTAGCACCATCATGTCCTTCTACCAATGCAATGGTGATTTTTATGATTCTGAACACACTCGGTTTACTTATATATAAAACGTTACCAACCAAACTTATTGGTCTTTCATTGGCATTGTTTTTGTATTTAACTTCATATATTATTACGAGTACAATAATAATGACAGAATAACAATACCTTAAAATCTTTAGGCAGTAAGGTTTTATAATTACGGGGGGTAGAAATAAATGAAAAACAAAATAATCATCGGAGTTATTGTTTCAGGATTATTTTTATTGATCACACCTTCGATCTCTGCGATTGTAATACCATACTATTATTAATGTTGAAAAATCAAAAGGTTGAAACAACACGGATGTCAATACGAGAACAAATTGCTCAACTATCATATGAGTTGACGTAATGGTTTTTCTCATCTGTTGTTTGGTCGGAACACACTATCGTCTTTATGTTAGAAAAAACCAAACAACACATTATATGAGATTCTGAACAGACTATTTATTAAAAAAAGGAGAGGGGGGGATTGAAGTGAAAGGGAATGAGATATTGTCCCTTTCTTTCAATGGGTGGGTATCGATTTACTTCAATGAGATACTGTTGAGTTCACGAAGGGACCCAAGATCATTCATTTTGACCATGCTGTCAGAGATTGTGTAGAGGACATCTCCGATGTAAAGTGATCGAGATATATCTGATGATGATCCGTAATATCCCCATGATTGAGTATTTGTTGGGCTCTGACTGTCATCTGTTCTATGGGTTATTCTTCCTCTGTACTCAAACCCGTTTTCTATGGTTAATCTGTAGACATATGCACCCTGAAAAGTGAATTCACCATAATTACTCCCGGTGTATCCATTAGATTGATCTTTTATCTCCTCAGAAATTTCATATAGGCTCACGGGTAATACTAGAAGGCTTTTTGTTGCATCGTAGAGGAATGCTTTGTGATCAGACAAGACCGGACTATCTGTGCCTCGATCTCCGATGACAATCTTCCAGAGTTCTTTTGGGTGTTCAAAATCACTTACGTCGAACACAGCGAGTTTTAATCCTTGATACCAGGCGAAACTGGATTCAGTTCCTTCTTGGTTATATCCTTGAGGTTCAGCCGTGTCTTTGCCCACACCAAGAATATGGTTTTCGTCCAAGGGATGCAGATAATCGGAATACCCGGGGATTTTTAATTCACCAAGGATTTTTGGATTATAGGGATCTGCGAGATCAATCGTGAAAAACGGGTCAATTTTTTTGAAGGTAACCAAATACGCACGGTCGCCCATGAACCGGGCAGAGTGGATTTGTTCACCTGGGGCGATATCCTCAATCGCTGATACCTGTTGTAATGATCCATCTAAGATGTAGATGTTGTTTTGTGCTATGTTATTTGCTGATTTACTTGCATGTCCAATTGTTGTAGCAATCCGGAAAAACCCGTTGTATTCATCCATGGAAAACTGGTTGAGTATGTGACCTGGGACTTCGCCTTGTGCGGCATAGGAGATATCTCCATCGTTCACTGAGATTTTATGAATAGTTGTTGTCTCTTTGTTTCTGCCGTAGCTTTCTCCAATTATGGGAGCAACATATTCGTTTTTCGTATAGACAAGGAAGATGTTGTTCTGTGACATGTACATTGTTTGGCCCTGTCCTAGAAGGAAGCTTTTCTGGTCAACGTCATTGGTGTTGATGTTTACGGAGAGGACATGGGTCATGGTGTCGATGGATTCTGGGATATCAACATAATAGATCTGATTGCAGGGGATCTTTTTTGTTTCTTCATCGATGGTGATTTGAGGTACGCATAATGTTTCGTTGCCGTTGTATTCATAGTATATGTTGTTGGATGATTCTGTCGATATGATGTATACGTATTCACCGATCATGCGGGCGTCAAAATAGGTTCCATCGACTGTGATTTCTTTTACGAGCAGAGGGTTTGTTCTGTCGGTGAGATCGTAGATGGTGATGATGGTTGTTGATATAGTGTTCCACCATGAAGAACCTTGTTCTTTTGGTTCAACGGATGTTCTTGAAGAGGCGCTGAAGATGATCAGATGGTCACCGTTGATAAACATATTACTTATGTATTCGTTGTTTGTTGTGGTTATCTTGGATAAAACGGTTGCTTCTCCAGGGGGAAAAGCTCGGATAATGAATATCTTTCCATTCGCAAGGATATAGAGGTATGTCCCATCTGTTTTGACGACATCAGGTTCATCGACGCCTTCTACTTGGATGTTTGTTTTTGAGAAATCAACAGGGGCACCGCCGTTAAAAGAAGTAGTAGTTTCTTCTGATATGCTATTTGACATAATCATCCTTGGTGCCATAGTGTCACAATCATTATAGTACTGGTAAATATTCACATTGTTTTTCTTGAAAAACTGCTGGAGTTCCTGAGGCGATGAAAAGGTGTTCAGTGTATAGGTAGGCGTTTTTTTGAACAGTGTCCAGGGGAAAAGAGCTGGTGTTTTGCTGAGGAGAAGTCCAAGTATCCCATAATATCGTGCTAGGTTGGCTGTGATCCCGGTTTCTTGGAGGGATATTGTTTGTAAATCTCCGGTTGCAACCGGTTGGATTTCCACCGTATACAGAAAGGTGGCGACAACGATTATTGTTGCAAGCATTAGTCCGCTGATTTTTATTTTTATTGTGTTCATAGTCTCACTTTTTTTGATATTACTATCTTTTATATCTTTGCGGACTTATATATGGTTGGAAAATGTTCGGTAAACGCCAAACAAAACAAAGCGTTTTTCTTCTGTAAAAACCGGTGATGAAGTCATGTTTTTTGAACAGTATTGTAACTATGGGTTAAAAAAAGGAAGGGGAAAAAATAGGGAGGAAATTATGAAAACCCGAACTCCCCCTTCCTCTCTCCTCTTTGTTTGTTTTTTTCCGTTCTCCTCATTGTTATTTGTGTACTCGGAATTTGTTATTCTGTAGCATGTAATCAATTACCAGTTAAAATATGTTTCGAAATATTTAAAAACAAAATATTTCTCCTTTAAGAACAAGGGTTTTTCATCTGGATTTGTGTACTTTCGTTTATCCCTTAAAAACACATAAATAGTTCACCTATGCTCTGTTTACAGAATGGAAAAAACACGCACCAGAAACACTCAAAGAAACAACGTTATCCGGGCATCAGAAATCAATCAATACACATACTGCTCAGTTTCATGGTTTCTTCAAAAAAAAGGATACGAACCACAATCACCAGCGCTGGAAACCGGAAAAAACACGCACAAACACCTTGGAGTAACCATTGACTCACTTGAAAAAGAACAACACAAATCACAACGCCTTTCCCTCATTGGGTATCTCCTGATCGCAGTTATAGTAATTATTATTCTCATCGAGGTGATCCTATAGAAACGGTTTTTATTCTTTTATGTCTGTTTTTATGTGTCTGCGCAGTCCTTGTGTTATTGGTTTCAAAACGCACAAAACATCATGTAGAAACAATCAAACAGCGGTACAACATCCCCAAAGGAACCATCACGTATACGGATCTGAATATTCCTGCGAAACCTTTGTTTTCACCGCGATATCGTCTTGCAGGAAAACCGGATTATATAATAAAACAAAACCAAAAATTTATTCCTGTTGAGGTAAAAACCGGTTCATCACAACATCCCAAAAAAAACCATGTCCTCCAACTTGCCGCATACTGCGCACTTGTTGAAGAAACGTACAATACCTTTGTTCCGCATGGTCTTCTTGTCTACAGCAACGCTTCGTATACGATACCATTTGATCCGCAGTTGCGATTCGAGTTGGAAGAAACGATGCATCGTATCCGAGATAATCTCAGAAATCAACAGATGAGAAGAAACCATAACGACCCCGGTAAATGTCGGTTTTGTTCGATGAGAACCTACTGCACAGAAAAACTCATTTAATTATTTTATATATGTATATAAACATTCATATGTTTTTATTTTTATAATAAATATTATAAAGAGAAAAAGCATTCATATTCGCTGGGGAGTAATATTGTATGTTAGAAAAAGAAACACAATTAACATTTGATGACGGTGTTTTACTCTGTAAATATATCTATCAATGCGCTGTTCATAAAACCCTTCATGGCGTGATGGAGGAATGGGAAATATTCCAGAAGACCCACGATATGTTGAAAAAATTAGAAATAGAACGAGCAGAGGAGATACTTGCTACATTTGAGAATCAGTTCGACAAGAGACGACTTGATGAACTACTGTTCAAATTCAACATCGAAAACATTTACGCAACCATCTAGAATTATAATTATTGGCAATAATCTCATCCAAGAATCATGATGTGAATCTGGTGGGGGTTCATATGGAGAAAAACAAAGAGGAAATCATATTTTTTGATTAGATTTTCCTCTCGCCATCTAAAGTCAAAACTATGCGGATCCTATCCCGTCAAAGTGATTTGTTATGATGACCTGATTTAGTATCATTCACACGGCTTAACTTACGTTAGCAAGGGTACCTCGGAAAGATCAAGCGCTGTAATGAAAGGATACCGATCCTGGTTTGGTGGTTGTCTCCCATAGATGGTGTAAGGCATGTCTCCTATTCCATCTCCATCAGTATCTGTCCCTATGTAATCATCCCAGTAATTGCCAGCATTCGTCCCATTGTCCCAGTAATTGTCTTGTTGAGATCCTTCAGTTAGTTCGGATTCGTTTGCGTTTTCTTGGTTCCCTACGAAGTTATTGAGATAGAAATGGTTTCCCTCCGCTGATGAGAGTTCTACCCCATATTCTCCATTGCGTGTAATTTCATTGCGCGTAATGAGATTATTATCGCTGCCTGACCAGATTTCAAGTCCACTTTCTTCATTGCTTTGGATATTATTTGAGGAGATTTCGTTATTTTCACACCAAAATGATAGATAGATGCCATCTCGGGAGTTGTTTGCTATGACATTTGCATGGATCATACCGTAGGTAAGACCATGTACTGAGATGCCTTCGCTATTGTTGACAATCAGAGTATGTGATACGGTGACGCTGTTTGCAGTGATGTACACTCCCGCATCGAAAAAGCTGTCACCGCTCTGTTGGATGGTACAGTTGGTGAGTTGGGCGGCATTCGCAGTGATGTTCACTACGTTTCCTTCGTGGTTCCCGTCAATGATAGTGGACGCGGCATCCTCACCACGGAGAGTAATTGCTTTGTTAAGGACTACATGTTCATAGTAAATTCCGTTCATGACATACACAGTGTCTCCTGCTGAAGCTGCATTAATCGCATCCTGAATAGAGGAATAGACTTGACTTCCATCGTTTGCTACAAAGAGTGTCTTTGCGGTAATAATGACTGCTTCATTGATGCGGGTAATAGTGGTTTGAGGCATTGGTTTGAGTCCTTTTAATACACTCGTCATATGGGCGGTGTAGTAATCCTCAGATTCCCATTGTCCCTCAAAAAGTTCAATGTCACACTGGATGCCGTCGTTGGTAAATGTAACACGGATGATGCTATCACGTATCTTCACCTGGTCACCGATAGCAAAACTTCCTGTGATATCGCCGGTAAACCAAGGAGAGTATTCCGCTCGCATTCCTTGGGTTGTTGTATATGAAAAGGTCACTTTTGTTGCGTCCTCTGCAGCATCGTAGTGGATGTCAGAGATATTGTCTTGAATAATCAAGATGTCTCCTTCGTCCAGAGATTTATACCCCATTGTTACATAGGTCGTCCAATCGGAACTCATGTTCAGATCGTTCATGAATTCTTCTGCAGTCATCGTAATGGTAGTCGGTACATTGGATACCGGATTTGGTTGTGTGCATCCGCTTAACATTCCGATGAGTAGCAGCAGCGTTATTCCTAGAATACAACTTTTTGTTGTCATCTTTAACCCCTGATTAGGCATGGTAACGGCTGTTTTAATATAAATATGATGGCGACCCAGAGGATATATGAATTTTAATAATCAAAAAGTCAGGATGTGAATTTGAAGCAGGTTCGTAGGGAAAAAAAAAGAACTATAATCACAAAGTATGATTATAAAATGGGCTACAAATTTGTTTAATTTATAACATCATTTAATGAAATTAAGTGTCACTTAATAATAACTGTAGGTCCACTGAAAAGTTACAAATAATTTTCTATTATTAAAGATACTAGTCCAACAACAATACATAACAAACCAGAAAGAATAAAAGCAATTGAATTCACATTTATTGATTGATTAAAAAGAGACAAACTAGATGTAGATTTAGTAATATTAAAAGTGATCTTTGCTAGAGGTTTATAAAAAATTATAAGAATTATTCCTAATGTTATGAATAAAAACACCGAAGGAACTAAACCAAAAAATACAGGTAAAAAACTCAGAAACCATAGAAGTAGTGCTATAAGAACAACAATTTCGTTCTGAATCTTCATTTATTAACCTCGTAAATCAGCATTCTATAAGTAATATTTTGTTTAAAAATATACCTACAGTTTTTTTTCCCAAATCATCTGAAACATGATTAAAAATTTGTGATCTGAGTCATGATTGAATTCTCCTGTTAAATTCAGTTTATGATTAGAGATAAATCTCTCCAAAAATGTTAATATGGCTGTAATAGATACTTTCCAATGGATGGGATCAAATGAAAATCCGTGCATGTCCTAAGTGTGGAAGTAATAATATCGATATGGGAAATCTGCAGGATGGTTTACCTTCTCGCGAGTTTTGGAGGTATATTTGTCGGGATTGTGGATTTTATGGTAATTTCCTTGAGTTTGACTCTATAAAAGATTACGAACGATTTCGCAGGGAATTCACCCCAGTTAAGGATGAAAAAGTATCTGACGAGTATCGACAAGAATGGGCGTTTGGTAAGGTTTACGCAGGGAGTAAATCGAACGGTACAAAATTTCTCATTAGCATGGGTATTTCAGCTTTATTCTGTCTTTATCTCGCTTTAAGTCCTAATCCCTTAAATGAAGATGTTTTTGCTGCTACAATGATGCTGGGCATGTTTTGGTTTATATTTTCATTAATCATATTTTCGGTTATTGTCTACGGGGGATATTTCTACCGGAAAATACGTAAAAAATAAAGAGGAAGATTCTCTTCAAACAATATAAAGCAAATCTTATCGATTAAAGGCAATAATTTCATCCCGGAATCATAATTAGATTTAGACCTATTTTTCATTGTGCTTTCACTTGTATTACATCCATGTCTTATTCCATAATTCTAGTTCGGTTATAATATCATCAAATGGTGGGAGTGTTCCTATTATCAAGTCTTTCAAATCGTGTGTCCACATGTTCCGTTTCTGTTGTAGTTTTTCATGGAACATTGTTTTATCAAATACTAACTGGTATAGCTTTAATTTCTTGTTTATTAAAGAGAGATCAATAGGTGTTTTTCTTTTAGAGAGGAACCAAAGATCATAGATATCTCGTGGTTTTTCCCGGGTCATAATACATCTGATTTTTTCTGCAGCGATCTCCTGAGTATCTAATACGTTGACTTCAAAGGACGGGATTTCTGTATAGCTTGTAATAAGCAGCTTGTTACTCATCATTGTCGGCCGCTCTCGTCTACTAAGATTGAGTGTCACTCGTGTCATACTGTTTTTACTTCCATCATAAAGGGGGCCACGTATAGTAAATTTTATATTGATCTCATTGCCGTATTCATTCGTTTCATAGAGCGTCCGTTGCGTTCCTGTGAGTTTAAATCCCCTCAGTACTCTTTTTATCAATGTATCGAGGTTGAATTGTTTTCCTGCGATATCAAAATCAAGATCTTCGCTGAATCGGTTCAGATTGTAAAATTTATAGAGTGCTGTCCCTCCTTTAAAAACAAGAATACGACGAAAATCAGTGAGATTAAATAATATGAGTTCGAGAAAGTAATCCTTTTCTGCATTTCGTAGCGAAAGGTGTTTTTGTTCTGCAGTTTTACCCAGTTCAGTTTTTGTTATCATTTGATATCACCAATGTTAATGATTACCCCCCAATGATTATCCTTCTTTCCTTTGCATGGCCGGGAATAATCAAGAGGTATGACCGTCCTATACGTCATTTTTTCTAATTTTACTGCGTTCTGACAGCTAAGAGAACTGAGCATCCAACCGAACCTTTTTGCTAATGCTTGATTCTGTGTCTTGAGGATATATTCTACAAGCCGTTCTGCTGAGAGATCTTTAAGATGGTTTTGTAAAATGGAATATATCTCAGATGCTGAAATTCTCTTTAATAATAGCGCATCAATGAGTGTTTTTTCAGGCTCTGCCATAAAGACTTCGAAATCGCTGATGGTGATTTTTGTGAAACCAAAAAACCATAAAGGACGTATGTGTTCAAAGATAAATCTTGTGTTTGGTAGGGATATTTCTTTACGGCTTTTCGTTTGCGTTGTTATGACTGTTATGGTATGAGGGAGCTGTTCAGTTAGGTTATGATAACGGAGTGCAGCCCACAGCGATATGTAACTTGGCCAAGAGATACGAGATGCAATAATTAAAGGATCATCCTGGACAGTATAGACATTTCGCTGAAGTTGATGCACGTTTTTTCGTTGTTTCAATCTGTTCAGATAAAGTCTTGTATAGGGTATGTCTTTTTCGATAATATTGGAAACGGTGTTTACATTAAATGTTGGGTATGTTGCTAACCTTTTGAGCACTTGGATGGTATTCATTATTGATAGATATCGCATTCCACATTTATAAAATTTGTCATCCAAAGATTATCAAAAATGATAATTTACACACATTAAATTTTTATTGATTGAAGGATACAGTCTCATCCGGGAATCATGATTAGAACGATTTCTTAGGTTTACAGGAGAAAAAACAAAGAACAATCATGTAAAATGATTTGTATTTAAATGAAAGGATCTTTGAAGTAAGTAAGATATTATTAATCAAAGCTAAATGTGGATGGTAAAAATGGTCGTAATTTCTTTGGCATTACATCATCTAAATTTTCAATATCTTTGTCAACCAGTTCAATTAATTTTTTCTGGTTTTTTTCATAAAATCCTTTCTTTAATTCTTTCCGTTTAAGATATTTCTCTTCTTCTAAACCCCAATATTCAATCCATACTTTTTGACCAAGTGGTATAAAGAAATCACAATAGACTTCATCTTCAATTGGTACTCTTCGCTCGTACGCATGGACAATACCTTTATGATAAAGCCAGTTATCAATAATCTGTTCAGCTTTTGAACGAACCATATGTCCATCTTCTGTTCTAAAATTTGCTGGAAATTTCGTTCTAAAATTATTTTCTTCTTCTTCGACATCTGATGTTTTGTATGTAGTAGATTTTTTTTCTTCGGCTTTCTTTGATATAAAATAACAATCTTTACAAAGAGGAAGTGTGCCTTCTTTCCAAATACCACATTCTTGGCATTTCGTTATTTTCCCTTGTTCTTTTAGTTTATTACAATCAATACATATTGGATAGTATCCTGATTTTTTACCACAAATTTGACAAACCATCAAAATGTAGAACAAAAGCTATGTTATAACATTTATTGAAAATTTTACGCACTTTTATTGAAATTTCAATTTCTTACAATCTGAAACATGATCAAAGATTTGTGATTTGAATCATGATGAGAGTCTGAAGGGTGTTTATAGGGGGAAAAATGGACCAATAATCATAAAATGTGATTAGTCCGATATTTTATAAAAATAGAAATTGAGAGAATTATATAAGATGATGTTTGTACTCTTTGAGGTATCGTTTGAAAAACCACAGGATGAAAACATTCTCATCTTTTTTCAGTTGGCTTCGCTGGAGGGCGGTGTAATAACTTTTTCGTTGTGAGTACGGAATGATAAGCATCGGATATCCGTTCTTGTGCAGCACATAATTCATAAGAAGCCGCGAGAGTCGACCGTTGCCGTCTCCAAAGGGATGAATCGTGACGAATTTGAGATGGGCAAGTCCTGCGAGATGCACAGGGTGGATTGTCTTTTTGTTCTGTTGATACCAGTCAAAGAAGTCTCTTAATAAAAGATCGAGTTCAATGGGGTATGGGGGGAAAAATTTACTTCCGGAGATTCCAACTGGGTGCTGTCGGATTTTTCCAGCGTCATCTGGTTTTGTGTATTGGAAGAGTTGTTTGTGCCAATAAAGAACCGTTGGTAAAGTTATTTCTTTTTTATAATTGAGCATGTCGGTGAAGACTTCTTTATGTGCCTCTGTTTCTTTGATATCTTCAAGTGGTCGTTGTGATGGTGATATTCCTCGCTCGAGCAGATCTGCGGTTTCTCTAAGTGTTATTGTTGATCCTTCGATTCTGTTGGTGTTATAGGTAAATGTTATTGCGAAGTGTTCAGCTTCTTTTTTTTCTAGCGATGACGGAATCTTTCTTTTTTCTATAATGAACTGTTCTTTAATGGTGTCGAATCTGTTGAACCATGTTTCTTGGTAGAATTCTCTGAGGAAATCCTGTTTTACTTGATCGATGTTTTTCGGGAGTGTTGGGCCCAGGTATTTTTCTTTTTTATTGACTTTTCCGTTTTTTCTATAACTGTGTTCAAGGTAGTAGTAGGTGTTACCATTCATGTTCTTTTTCTTTATTGAAACCATACATAGGTATTACCCCTACAAATTAATAAACTTTTCTATTTTTTATAAAATGTAGGGGTAAACAATCATAAATCCAGATATGTTCCTCCTATTGGAATTAGCTCATGATTTGGGACTTTTTCTGCCATCAAAAAATCATGATGAAGGATGAATAACGCTGTTTCTAAGTATATATTTTTTAAAATGTTAAGAAAAAAATGAGAGAAGAGGAGTTATTAACTCCAGGGGCTCATCAGGGGGTGATAGTCTTTTGCTAGTCCGTTGGGTGGAAGACCGTAGGGTGTATCGCCAATCCCGTCGTGGTTTGCATCGATGCCATTGTAGTCGCTCCAGTAGTTATAGTCGTAGGTATTATACGGTTTGTCTGCATAGGCATCGCCGCCTTGATTTGTAATGAAGTTATTATGGTAGACATAAGCGCCTCGTGTTTCTCTATATGCAAAGAACCCTAGGTAAGTGTTATTGACTATGTTGTTTTCAGTAATTTGATAGGAGGAATTTGTACTCTCTGTGTCTAATACGATACCGTAGTAATTTTCTGAGATACTATTTTCAGTGATTTCCCCGGTGAACGCACTATCAATAGAATCACTGACTTGGATACCACATCCTCCTGGTGTCGTCTGCTCTCTGATAATGTTTCCTTTGATTGTGCTATTTATGGCACCCCATGCACCGATTCCCCGTCCGTCAGCGTTACGTTCGATTACGTTGTATTCTACTCTACAATTTACAGAACCGGTTTGTAGGATAATCCCCAGTGCTTCATTATCGGTCACGGTGTTTCCTGAACAGATACAATTTGCTGAAACTTCTATGAGGATACCATCACCCCATCCTAGACTATCCTCATGTGTGTTAATGACTGTATTATCCGAGACAGTACAATCAGATGAATACCATATCATGATACCTTCACCTATGTTCCCATCGACAGTATTCCCTCGTATTTCATTTCCGTCTGATTCGTAGAACCAAATACCATCATCGCCATTACCTGCGATGGTATTTCCCGTGATTTGATTATAAGTGCATGGTGATTCGCTGCTTATGATAACTTTGGTTCCAGAGATACCATTGTTGGAGTTGTTTCTAATCACATTCTCTGAGATGATATTATATGAGGTTCCGCTGAGTTGGACACCTATACTATTATTTTGGATAATGTTGTTTGAAATCGTGGAATAGTCGGCTTTGGTGAAATAAGATATGCTTAAACTGATACCATTCGCGTTATTATCTTGGATGATGTTGTTTGATATGGTACAGTGTTCTGATTGAACGTATATTCCACCATTTCCTCCGTTTTGAATGGTGAAACCTCTGATGGTTACCCGTCTCACGATAATTTTGATCATATTTGGAACAGGAGGTCCTCCTGTTTTTTCGCTACCATCGATAATAGTTGTATATTTGTTATCACCAAGTAATCTGAGGGGCTTGTAAATGAGTAAATGTTCAGAATATATACCGCTGTGAACAATTACAGTTCCGCTTAAACCTACTGCATTTATCCCCTTTTGTATCTTGTTAAAATGGTTGTATCCCCATCCGGGCGTACTTGGAGTATAATCGTCATCGACATATACAATACGAGGTGCACAGGCAGATTGAGTTGCGGAAATATCAATTAGTTGTTGCTCATATTCAATGGCGACTTGCACTTCAGCTGAAGACGTTGCATTAGTTATTTTTTCAGCGAATGCTATCTGTCCCGATATAAGTAGTAATAGGACGAGTCCTATAGGAATTCCAACTTTTAAAAAAGTTTTTTCTTTGCCCATTTTTTCCATAATCTTTTTCCTCCCGGTTTTCATATCTTTCTTAATATTACATGTTATTATAATATAAAAACTTTATTATTGCATTTTAAGAAATAAATAATAGAATAATGTATTTTTATTACATTTTATAATCGTGAATTCGCTGTTTTAGAAATTGAATTATCAATATATAATAGATTTTTCGGGTTGGTTTCATTTTGTGATTAGAAAAAAATTAAATAATCAATAATTATGATTAAAGGCATTAGTGTCATCTCCAAATCTTGATTAGCTTCACCCATTGGAATAAATTTATGATTAGAGGCTTTTTTCTCACATCATGCTTTCGGATTAGAAACTAAAAACTCCAAAAATGTTAATAGCATACCAAAGATTACTACTTTTGATAGAATGGTTAGAGGAATAGATACTGATAGCAAACATAAGAGAAAGAAAATCGGGTTTAAGGAACTGCATGAAGATATGTTTGCGAACAAAAGAGCAGTTGAAAACTATTGTAATAGAACAGGGACTCTCACAGAACAAGAAGAACAAAAGTCTCGTAAAAAGAAAAAATAGTGTGTTATCTAAATTAATCATGTGTTTGTTTCTTTTTCATTTTTATTCATTTTTGCGATGATGAAAAACAGTTTATCATCAAATAAAAAAGATGCGCCTTGATGTTTTGTATTTTTTTCACAAAAACCTTTTAATAACTGGTGGTTTACCATTTGTTTGGTATTATGCGAATTGCTGTCCTTCTCAAAGATAGATGTGCACCAAAACGGTGTTCCTATGAGTGTATAAAATACTGTCCGCGTGTGCGAGCAGGCGATGAAACCATCGTTAAAGGAGAAGATGGTAAAATCATCATCTCTGAGGATTTATGTGTCGGCTGCGGGATCTGTGTTCACAAATGTCCTTTTGAAGCAATAAAAATCATTGGTCTTGCAGAAGCACTTGAAACCGATCTTGTCCATCAATTTGGTAGGAACGGTTTTAGGCTTTTCAGACTCCCAGCTCCAAAAAAGGGTAGTTGCGTAGGGGTTTTGGGTCCAAATGGGATAGGGAAAACCACGGCAGTGAAAATCCTCTCAGGTCAACTCAAACCAAATCTTGGAGGATATGATGAGGATCCCTCTTGGGAAAGCATTCTTGA
>JAPKYE010000132.1 GCA_026394495.1 Methanobacteriota archaeon
GTAAGCGGGAGTTATGCTATTTTCTGGGTTGAGACACCATCAGATATTGAAACAGATCAAAACATCCTTATGTATTATGGAAATAGTGGTGCTTCTTCTGTTAGTAATGGTTCTAATACGTTCTTATTCTTTGATGATTTCTCTGGGAGTAGTTTAGATTCTAGTAAATGGGATCAGATGAACTCTGGAACAGGATCTATTACTGTTAATGGTGGAACTATTACTATTGCCTCTGGTGGTGACTGGTGGGACACTGCTGATACCTCCAGGGCTATTGTTTCAAAGACAAGTTTTAGTTACAACTATATAACAGAGACGTATGTTATAGGATACGGACAAGATAGTTATAATCGTTTTTTTGGTTTAAGATCTAGTTCTGCGACCAATGCCAAAGTCTTTGTGTTACTTGTTGATAGTGATAGGAGTCATGTGACGAATGTTTATCGTGATTCTGCAGGGGGAAGTGCCAATTGGTATGGGGAAAATTCAGGGGTGGCTAATCCTGGTAACAATAAAATTGGGAGGTTTGACCGGGCTGGGGATACTGTTTATTCTTATTATGATGGTAGTTTGACTAATTCGAGAACTGTGGCAGGTTGGGATCTTACATATGTTTCATTAACCGACACATATGGCGAAGGAAATCCGACAGAGTTTGATTGGATTAGAGTTCGCAAATATGTCCCTACAGTGCCGTCATGGAATACTTTTGGAAGTGAAAAAGACAAAGGAGGACTAATAAGCTGGAGTACATTTACTACGGATACGCTGTCGCCATGGTCATGGAGCTTTATATTTCCAAATGGAACTGGATATTACCAATTCTACAGCATTGGGAAAAAAAGCGGATCGTCTGATGAAGCACCACCTGGGAGTCCAGATGCAATATGTTACTATGAGTTTTTCGAAGATGCTCCTGTAATTCATACATATGCTCTAAGTAACAGCACTGGATCCAAGCTTAATAATCTTACAGGAGCCCTAGATGTTAACAAGGAATATTGTTTTTCAGTCAATATCACAGATTCTAATGGATGGGCTAATATTGAGTATATTAATATTACATCATGGTATGATTTTGGCGATGATGGTACTACCTATAACCAGACAGTAGGCGGGAATCTTAATTTCTTTTTGCAATATCAGAACACAACAGGTACCGGTCAGTTTCTTATATTGTGGCCTGATGACGAAGTACAGTTAATAGAGGCAAATTGTACACAAAATATTGTTGATGCAGATACTCGAATTATTAATATAAGTTTCAAGCTAGGCAGTCAAGCAAGATGGGCTAATAGTAACAACACTTGGGATACTTCTCCAAATACAATGAATGATGATTATTCTTGGAATTTTGAAATATGTGTAACCGATCAAAATGGACTATCTGCATCGGTGGTTGATGAATACGGGGTATACAAATATAGTTCTATTCTCCCGGATCAGAATTGGGTAGATGTTATCGCTTCACCAGGTTTCGATGATACATCAAATGTTGTGACCATAACGTATGCATCAAATTATGATTTTAATATCAGTATTTATTTCGAAGAAAACCTAACGAATGGGACCTATGGTACGAGTATCTCTATCACAAACAATGTGTATATACTTGCGGATACTGATTTAAACGATGATATAACAACAGATGTGGTGTTTGAAGGTATAGGCGAAGCAAACGCACTCCATATCTTTAATGACTCAGGAGTATTTTCAACAAACAATACCTACCAAACCGTTGATGTGCAATTCAAGGTGTACATCCCCTTCGGTACGCATGGTGGAACATATGTTGCACACGTCGCTATCAAGATTAAACAGGATTAAATCGTTTGTTTGTGATGTATTATCCGAAGTAGTCTGCATACATTCTTGTAGAGTGAGACCAAAAGATTTATATTTAAAAATCGCTTTGTTTCTCTGCACATACAGAACTAATTTACAACGGTTAATTTAAATACTAAAGAGAGAATACTGAGGATTGGTGAGATGGGAAAGCAAAAAATATTTTCAGCATTAATTACCACTCTACTTATTCTCTCAACTTTAACTAGCATGCTCTTTATCAGTCCGGTCATAGTCATGATATCACAAGCAAACCCTGGAGACATCAGTGAAAGCTGGTACAATGAAACCACCTTAAATGTCACGGTGCTTAATAATGAACCGCGGATTAATTGGTATGATTTTCAATATAATCAATCAGGTACTTGGGTATCAAAACGCAACACCCAGATAGACGTCAACAACAGTGCTGAGTATCGATTCATCGTCGACATCAGCAGTGATCAAGGATGGAACGATAT
>JAPKYE010000018.1 GCA_026394495.1 Methanobacteriota archaeon
TGCTCCAGTAATTAATAACACATCAGCATGTCTTGGTGAACCAACAAGTTTTATTCCAAATCGCTCGACATCGTAACGAGGACAGAGAGCTGCAATTATTTCGATGTCACATCCATTACATGAGCCAGAATTACAATGATACACCCATAATGCTTTCTTAAATGACTTTGGGAGATTTTTTCCCATACAGCAACCCTCAATTTTTTTACAGGCGATGTAATCTCTAGGACTATTAGAAATTTCTGGTATTAAATAAATATTTTGTGCCTTCAGTGGTTGTATTTTTGGGTAAAAAATTCAAACAGCACTGAAGACACTATACATAATAAAGCCAAATAAGAATAAGACCTTTCCGATTGGATCCATCCAAACCGTCAAACACATTTTTGAAGAACTTCATCTCCCACCACTACTTGATGAATTCAAACGCTGTGGTCATCAACTCAGCGGACTGGTCACTGGTCTTGTACCATATAAATTAACAGAAAATCTTTTTATGAGCAGATGTCATCAATGGATGACAGACAATCCATTGCTTCTGGAATACCGCCAGTTATCTGATTTTGGAGATGATGCACTGTACCGCGGTCTTGAAAAAATATGGGAGAACCGACATAGCATCCTTATTCACATACTACGCATCCTCAAAAACCAACTAGGTGTTTGAATAGACAAGTTCAAAACAACATCGAAAAAATAATAATATAACCAAGAACAACCATGATCAACGACAACACCCACACCCAATACAACAAACGAGCCCGACGCTCATTATCCTTCATCAAAGAAAACAACCACTGAAACATAACGCTCCTCAAACACTTTTATGTTTAATCCGCTTCAACCGAAACACGTTCTCCCGCTCAAGTTCCTCAAGACGCAAACGGATAAACGCCTCAATTTCTTTCAACTCAGGGATAATCTTAAACTCAAGTGCATTGACTTTTCGTTTCGTTGTCTCAATCTCATCAATCAAACGTTTCAACGTGGTTTCCAACTCAGCAGCAAGAATAATTCTCTCCACAATAGTCTCATACGCATCTGCTGCCTCATCCACACGCACACTCGCACCAATAATTCCATATCCTCGCCTATCAACCCTGCGTTTCACCGTACTCTTCTCCAAAGTCGTCGGAACGACGACACCCATAACGTTTTTCTTCCCCATCACAACCGTTGGATTGTGACCAACCGCAAACGCAGCAGAGCTTACCACTGTTTCTCCATCTATACATCGTGCGATCGTCAGACGCTCATCTGCCTTCTTGTATAAAGCAATGATTTCTGCTCGTAGATCCCTTGCTTTCGAAAATATCTTAAAAAATTCAAGGACTAAACCATCACGCTTCATCTTCAGCAACTTATACCCACGCTCAGAAAGAAAGATTTTTTTCCGGATATCAATAAGTTCCATCCGAGTTGGTTTCACTTCACGCTGAACCATATAGTTTCCTCTTCACTTCGAATGTTTTTTACGGTACGCAGGATGATATTTCTCAAGGATTCTACGATCAATTCTCGTCAAAGCACTCTCAGGTAATGTAGCTAGTAGCTCCCAACCAAGCTCCAAGGTCTGCTCGATCGACCGATCCTCATCACGTCCCTGTCGAATATAACGATCCTCAAACACATCTGCAAACATCAAAAACCTGTTATCTCGTTCTGAAAGTGCATCTTTACCAACAATTGCGACAAGACCACGAAGATCCCGTCCCTCAGCATACGCCGCGTACAACCCTTGTTCTACAGCACGATGATCTCCCCGAGTATTTTTTTCTCCGATTCCACGACCCATCAGCCGAGACAATGACGGCAAAGGATTGATCGGCGGATAAATCCCTTTTCGATGTAACTCCCGAGAAATCGCGATCTGCCCCTCTGTAATATACCCTGTGAGATCTGCAACAGGATGCGTCCAATCATCACCAGGAATAGAAAGAATCGGGATCTGCGTGATTGACCCTTTTTTGTTTTTGATTTTCCCGGCCCGCTCATAGATTGTTGCAAGATCCGTATACATATACCCAGGATACCCTCTTCGCCCAGGGACCTCTTCACGTGCTGCGCTGATCTCTCGCAACGATTCCGCGTAGTTTGTCATATCAGTAAGAATCACAAGGATGTGCATATCATGTGTATACGCAAGGTACTCTGCCGCAGTAAGTGCAAGCCGGGGAGTAATCAGACGCTCCACTGCAGGATCATCCGCTAAATTAAGAAAAACAACAGCTCGTTTCAGCGCACCAGTCCTCTCAAAATCCTTCATGAAATACTGCGCTTCCTCATTAGTGATCCCCATCGCAGCAAACACCACCGCAAACTCTTCACCTTCACCTTTTACTTTTGCTTGTCTAGCGATCTGAAGCGCAATCTCATTATGAGGTAATCCCGAACCAGAAAAAAGTGGTAGTTTCTGCCCACGAACCAATGTCAACAACCCATCAATAGTTGAAATCCCGGTTTGAATAAACTGCGATTCACTATCCCTCGCCCAGGGGTTTATCGCGGATCCGTTGATATCCATCCGTTCATCAGGAACAATCTTTGGTCCTCCATCAATCGGCTCACCAGACCCATCAAGAATCCGTCCAAGCATACCCAAGGAAACAGACAGCTTGATCGTCTCCCCGAGAAAACACACACCAGATTCTTTATCAATACCTGCGGTGCCTTCAAACACCTGAACAACCACAATATCAGAACTAGTATCAAGAACCTGACCTCGTTTCATACTTCCATCCGGAAGCATAATGTTCACAAGTTCACCAAATCCTATTGGTTCTGTCTTCTCAACAAAAATCAGTGGCCCCGCAATATCAGTAATTGTATGATATTCTTTCGTCATCGATCACATCGCCTCCACACCAAGAGATTTGAATTCTTTTTTCATCTCAGCGACAACCTTCTCAAGTTCATGATCAAAATCCAACTCGAATTTCGCTTTCGCAAGAAGACCACTTGATTTCATCTTAAAAATATCTGTAAGAAGAACACCTTTTTCCAACGCATCATAACACGCGGCTCCATATTCATGGATGGTTCTCAGAAGACTATACTGTTTTTGAATCGAACAATACGAATCAACCTCATGATAGGCATGCTGCTGAAGAAAGATCTCCCTAATGTAACGAGCGATTTCAAGGGTGAGTTGATCATGCTCTGGTAACGAATCTGACCCAACAAGCTGCACAATCTCAGAAAGCTCTGCCTCTTTCTGCAACAACTCCATGGTTTTCATCCGCAACATCTTCCAATCTGTCGACACCTCACGATCAAACCAGGGCTCAAGCGTATTCATATACAAACTATATGAAGTAAGCCAATTAATCGCAGGGAAATGTCGCCTCTGCGCAAGTTTTGAATCAAGCGCCCAGAACACCTTTACCATCCTAAGGGTATTTTGTGTAATCGGCTCAGAGAAATCAGCACCAGCTGGACTCACTGCCCCGATAATCGTGATACTACCCTCTTTTCCATTAAGGAGATGGGCACGTCCAGAACGCTCATAAAAAGCAGCGAGTTTCGCAGAAAGATACGCAGGATATCCTTCTTCACCTGGCATCTCCTCAAGACGACTTGAGATTTCACGCATCGCCTCAGCCCATCTGCTCGTACTATCAGCCATAAGCGATACACCATACCCCATATCACGGTAATATTCAGCGATCGTAATCCCGGTATACACACTTGCTTCACGTGCGGCAACCGGCATGTTACTTGTATTTGCGATAAGAACAGTACGCTCCATAAGTGGCGCACCGGTTCGCGGGTCTTTTAACTTTGGAAACTCGGTGAGAACCTCCGTCATTTCGTTTCCCCGTTCCCCACAGCCGATGTAGACAACGATTTCCGCATCACTCCATTTTGCCAGCTGATGCTGCATCACGGTTTTCCCAGTACCAAAACCACCAGGGATACAAGCAGTACCACCTTTTGCAACAGGAAACAACGTATCACAAATCCGCTGCCCCGTAATCAACGGGATATCTGGCATCAATTTGTCTATTACCGGCCGGGGAACACGCATAGGCCAACGATGCATAAGAGAAAGCACTGTTCCGTCGGTAAGATGACCAATTGGTTCTTCAACACAAAATTTTCCATCCGCAATATCTTCTATCGTCCCAGAAGTTGTCGGAGGAACAAGAATCCGATGTTCAGTATTCTTTGTCTCCTGGACAGCCCCAAGAATCGATCCACCAACAACCTTGCTTCCTTTTTTTACTGCAGATTCAAACTTCCATTTCTTTGATCGATCAAGCCCAGGCTCTGAAAGACCCCTGGAAATAAAATCCCCCATTTTTTTATTTAAAACAGGTAAAGGCCGCTGAATACCATCATAGATACTCGTCAGTAAACCCGGTCCAAGTTCAACCATCAAAGGACTACCACTCGCAGTCACAGGTTCACCAGGTTTAACCCCTGATGTATCCTCATACACCTGAATCACACTTTTATCGTTACGAATCTGAATCACTTCACCCATGAGGTTCAAATGCCCAACAAAAACGACATCGTACATCCGCGGTCTAATCCCAGTAACAGTCACAACAGGACCTGCAACTCGATAGATTTCCCCTTTTGCTGTTTTCATCATATGCTACACATTCCTAGATTCACTTTTATATAAATCAATCCCAATCGCTCGTTTAATACGTTCTCTGATGTTTTCTTCATCAAGTTTACCTATCGAGACGACGACCGGCTCCATGGTTTCATTCACCCGTCGTTTCATCGCAGGTGAAAGCATTGCATAATCAGTATCATGAATCACAATAATGCTCGCAGCCTTCTCATTCAGTAACATTGCAAGACGTTTCTCTATGTGTTCTTCCACAAATGCGTCTTGTATCCCTGCAAGTCTGAACCCAAGAACAAATGCGTTATCTCCAAGAACAACGATGCCCGCCATTTTAAATCACCAGCATATCACGAATGGTTTGTTCAGATAATTTAGACTCAAGTCCTTTCGCAATGATGCGAAGGTTATCAACCTCTATTTCTTTTTGCATAAAATAATTCAAAATCGGTAAAATTGTTAGCGGATACATATACGAAAACTTCTCAGAGTTTTCATAAAAAATTTTTTCCAATGTACGAATAACCCAGGTTAACGAACCAGTTGATTGAATATTCTCCACATCTTCTTTGATCAAATTATAGAACGGAAAATGAGAAAGACCTTCAAGAAACATATTAAAATCATCCGCGGTGACAAGACATTTTAGATCATCAATAGACTGCTCTCCGCCTTCAATGAGCAACCCCCGGATTGTTTCTGGTTCAACATTCTCATATTTTAAGAGAAACAATGTTTTTAGATTAAGAAGACTGATTTCTTGCTTCACAAAATTTTTAAACAAACGATTTGCCTTTGGCGACGAAGGAATCACTTTTAAAAGAAATGTATAATAGTCGATATCAAGACTGTTTTCAATCTTAGACAGAGAAAACTCCTGATTCATATATGGCTGTAGCGTGGCATACCAAGGTGTTTCTTTCAGATGTTCGATAACTGCTTGCATAGTTTCACTTGTGTCAATAATCTGCTTCCAAAATAGTTCCGAGTACTCGCCTGCAGGAACCAGCGTTTTCATGATATCCTGTGATGATGCCCCATACCATTTTCCCCGAAGTATTGTTTTAATATTCCAGATGTCCCAACGGTGAAGATACGCGGAAATCATCGTATGAAGATGTCCTTTGGAAAAACCAAGTATCTGATGATTCAGTGTCGCCATATTTTTCTGCAACGCATGCTCCAGAAGCTCAAGACCTGAGTAACTGAGAGCAAGTTCGTTAATCTCTTTTTTATACTGACCTTCGCCGATGAATCTATTGATCGATGGAAGATCCATCGCTAAAAGTTTCAGATACATGTCATTGGAGAAAAGCAACGAGCGTTTTGCTTTCACACGAGTGCAGACGTACGCGTAATTACCTTTTGAAAATAATGGTCTTTTAAAGGTTTGTTGTTTTTTATCTTTTTTGATCATCACATGCAAATCATTCATACTTTTTTTCACCTAAACAACGTCTGCGCGATCTCCTTTAAAGATTTGTTCCAGACTTGAACTGCAAGTGTCTCATATCGATAATCACCTTTCACCGAATGATCCTTGTTTTCGACGATAACACCACCAACACAGTCTATTATGCCACCAAACGAAATATTTGAGAGAGAACGAACAACTGCTTCATCCCGAGTATTTGCATAAATAAAAACCGCCTCTGGCATCTCAACCTTAGCTTTTTTGATGAGTGCGGAGAGGATTTTTTTATGGGGAAGTGAACGTAACGCATCAAGACATTTCTCATATGATTGCTCAAGAATTTCTTTTTCTGCATTTAGCCGTATTTTTTTTGCTTGAAGCTCTGCGATACTTGTTTCTTGAAGACGTAGTTTTTCCACTACTCCCTTCAATTCGCTTTCTTTTTGTGTAGAGCGGTCCTTCAGCTTCTTTTTCACTGTCTGAAGAATTTCCTCAGCATCTTTTTTTGCTTCTTGTTCAATGCGTTGCTGTTCTATTAGTCCTTCATGCTCTATTTGTTTTATGACGTTCTCTAACCCCATGTAACTGGTTCACCGTCCATTCATTCGAATAATTATGTATTTGCCCATGCATTTTAAGTTATTTTCGACAATAGCATGAATGCAATGACAAGTCCGAAAAGAACAATTGTTTCAGGAATGACCATGTACATCAGGCCTCTTCCGAACATCTTGTCGTTTTCAGCGGTTGCACCAACTGCTGCAGTCCCTATTTCTTTCTGAGCCCATGCGGTTGCAATCGCAGAGATTCCAATAGATAACCCTGCGGCAATCGCAATTAGCCCTTCTGCTTCTGCTGCTACCATTCTTTTTTCACCTCCCATCATTTTATTGTGTTGTTGTATATCGCCTCTTATATCCAAAGGGTTCAAATTTTTTTCCTCCACCTTTGTAGAATTTCATGAAGAATTCCACGTAGTGAAGACGCAATGCTTGAATACCTGATGACAGAGAACCAAGAGCCAAGACTAAAAGCTGCAATATCACAAGGACGACCACACCAATGATCCCAATGATGATGTTTCCGTTAAGAATAAGTCCAATTCCAATAACGTTAAATGCAAACGCAAGAGCACCTTTTGCCACACCTATTGCTGCAAGTCTCGTATACGACATAAGATGACCAGCGATCTCAAGCATCTCAATGAGACCAAGACCCCCAAGAGACACAAGAATGATAAGCAAACCAATAAGTCCGAAAATTACCGTTGCATATGGTATAAAAAGTCCACTGAACATAAAACTAGTAGACAACGGAGTAATGAAATATGGCCAGAGAAAGGATGCGACCGCAGAGGTTTTCAAGGGAACAAGCCACTGTGAAATCGTCCATTTTGCCATAACAAAAATCAACAAGGTAAATGCAGTTAAAACAAAAAGAAGACCAAGTTTCCCAAACGCATGTTTTATACTGTGTTTGCGTTCATTAATCATACCAATAATAAGACCAAGACTAAGATGCAAAAACCCAGCAATGATCGAAAGCACAAGAAGTTGCGTGATCCCTGACGTCTCTGTTTTATGAATCAACGATTGAATAGGAATATTCGTACTAAAAAGAGATGACCAACTGTAAATCACTTGACCGGTCTCATGAGGCGGGCTCTGAAATGGTAACCCTAAAAAATCTCCAAAAAGAAACAAACCAAAAATTGATGCAAAGATACCTGCAACAATAATGTATCTGCCGATATTATACCAACCTTCATTGTCTTTAAGTTTTTTTATGAAGATATACCCAAATATTATCAAAAGTAAACCATAGCCAAGATCACCAATCATAAAACCAAAAAACAACGGAAAAATCAACGAAAGGATGAAACTTGGATCTATTTCATGATACGTTGGCGTCGAATATAAATCAAGAAGAAACTCAAAAGGTTTCACGGATTTTGGATTATCTAACAAAACCGGTACATCATCCTCCGATTTTATTTCCAATGTCTCTATGTATAGTGCATTGTTGGTTTCATCTTCCAACGTTTTTTTCACGTGTTCGACATTTTTTGTTGGAATCCAACAATCAATGATAAACGAATGAGTGGTAGTTGCAAATTTAATCGGTGCCTCTGCTTTCTGCACCTCAATTGAAAGATATTCTTCCGCTGCAAGGATAAATTCACCATGTTTTCTGCGTACTTTCTCAAGGTTCTTAGAAATAGTTTCAAGACGGTCATGAATCCTTGATCGATCATTTTCTAATTGTTCAATAAGATTAACAGGTAATCCAGTACCTGAAGGTATTTTTATCTCAGTATACTGGCAGTCAGTAAGCGTTTGAAAAACAGTTTCTCTAAATGATTTTGAGACAAAAAGAACAACAACGTTTTCAGCATCAGATGAATAAAAAAGTTCATATTCATCGGTGATCGACGGCAGGATTTTCTCAAATTTTTTCAGATTTTGAACAGACCCGACAAACACAGTAATATATGCATGATCGAAATAATTTTCCAATGGTATTGAAATTGACGAGAAAGGAATGAGCCGTGCAATCTGATCGTCGATAGCGAACAACTGCTCATCGAGAGTGGTTTTTTCCTGCGTTACCGATATAATTTCTTTTTCAAGAGTCTGGATCTTTCCATCAAGATCTTTTGTGATCTCATCTATCGTCATTTTTTTATCCACATGTTTCTCTTCATCTAAATCCAATAGTTTTGCGCTAGAACGAAGAGTAAGTACCTGATCACTTGCCCCTGACGATTTCACAATAGGTTTACCAATTTTGAAGTCTGGATCCAAACCTTTTGCAGAGTACTCAATAATATCAACGATTTCTAATTCATGAAGAAGCTCTATTGTCCGCTCTAAATAGTCTTTTGAACCAATGATGACTGTTCTGCTGAGCTTCTCTGGTCTAAACATCGATATATTCCTCAAATTTGGTTAAAAACAACTCTTTTGCTTTTTCAATTTTAGCTTTTTCCTTGAGTAAAGATGCATCGGTTTCTGCAACCCCTATAATCTGTTTCTTTTCTTGTTCGATTTCTTTTTTTGCTTCTGCAAGAATCTGATCATGCATTTTTTTTTGTTTTTGTTCCGAAGCATTTTCTAGTTTTTTTGCTTCTTTTTTTGCACTTTCAATTGTCTCAATTTTTTTCTGCTGTGCGTCCGCATTTTTTTTTTGAATCTTATTTTCAGTGTTTTTAATATGTTCGATGATATCTTCCCGTTGCATCATCCTTATACTCCCTTATTCGGTGGCCATAATACAGAACAACCATAAAAAATATCCGCCTTAAAAGATGACATCAAATTTGTGAAAAATCAATACGTTCTTACCATGGTTTACACCTAAATAGTGTGAATACAAAAGAAAAATAAAAAAAAGGATACACCAGTGGCGATGTATCCTCCCTGAAAGAGACTGCATCAAATGAATGCTACGCAGGTGTTTATTCAGAGGATTCGGTCTTTATTCGCATACCGTAGAAGGAACGCCAGACAAAGAACATTGAAACTGCGAGGAATATCGCAAAGAGCGCGTAGTTTACCATTTTTCCGGCTTCAGCTGCAACAGATACTGATAATTCCACAGCAAGCAGACCAAACAACGTAGTGAATTTGATGACCGGGTTCATCGCAACTGATGAAGTATCCTTAAACGGATCGCCGACCGTATCACCAATAACAGTTGCTGCATGCAGCTCAGTTCCTTTTTCCTTCAAATCCACTTCAACGATTTTTTTTGCGTTATCCCAAGCAGCACCAGCATTCGCCAAAAAGATAGCCTGGAACAACCCAAAGAGCGCGATTGAAATGAGATAACCAACAAAGAAATACGGATTGAAGAACGCAAAAGCAAGTGCTGCACAGAAAACCGCTATAAAAATATTCAGCATTCCCTTCTGAGCATACTGGGTACATATCTCCACCACTTTTTTACTATCTGCCACCGATGCTCTTTCAGCACTCTCGAGATTGATGTTGCGTTTAATAAATTCTACAGCCCGATATGCACCTGTCGAGACCGCCTGTGTTGAGGCACCAGTGAACCAGTATATCATAGCACCACCTGCCATCAGACCTAAAAAGAACGGGGGATGCAAGGGTGAAAGGTTACCGACCAGCTCAGGTTGTAAACGGTTTGTAAGCATAATAATGATGGAGAAAATCATGGTTGTTGCACCTGCGACAGCCGTACCAATCAGCACAGGTTTTGCTGATGCTTTGAATGTGTTACCGGCTCCATCGCCTTCCTCAAGAAGTTCTTTTGCGTGGTCAAAATCTGGTTCAAAACCATACTCTTTTTTAATCTCGTTTTTCACATTAGGTATTTGTTCAATGAGTGAAAGCTCGTAGACTGATTGAGCGTTGTCCGCAACAGGTCCATACGAATCAACCGCAATCGTTACCGGCCCCATCCCAAGGAAACCAAAGGCGACAAGCCCAAACGCAAACACCGCTGGTGCAATCATGATTGCCCCAAGCCCCATCGTACTCACCACATATGCAGTACCCATCAATGAGATGATCGCCATACCTAACCAGTAAGCACTGAAATTACCTCCAATAAACCCAGAAAGGATAGCAAGAGAAGCCCCTCCCTCTCGAGCAGAGGTGACCACTTCTTTTACATGTTTTGATTTCGTGGAAGTAAACACCTTCACAAACTCAGGAATAATCGCACCAGCCATCGTCCCACAAGTAATAATAACCGAGAGTTTCCACCAGAGCGTCCCATCCCCCAAATTAGAGATAAGGAAATATGATGAAATAAACGTCATCGCCACAGAAACAAATGAGGTAATCCAGACAAGTGACGTTAACGGCGCCTCGAAATTCATCTTTGTCGCATTGGCATATCGTGCATGGGAGATCGTATCATTGATAAGATAGGAAAGACCACTAGCAAGAATCATCATGATACGCATCACGAAAATCCAGACCAAAAGTTTCGCCTGAATACTTGTATCAGCGATCGCAAGAACGATAAATGAGATGAGGGCAACACCGGTGACACCATATGTTTCAAACCCATCCGCAGTGGGTCCGACAGAATCCCCTGCATTGTCCCCGGTACAATCAGCGATGACACCAGGGTTTCTCGCATCGTCTTCTTTAATTTTAAACACGATTTTCATGAGATCGGAGCCGATGTCAGCAATCTTAGTAAAGATACCACCAGCAATCCTCAACGCTGCAGCACCAAGAGATTCACCAATAGCAAAACCTATGAAACAAGGACCTGCGTAGTCACCAGGGATGAACAAAAGAATGCAGAGCATCATAAAAAGCTCTACACTAATAAGAAACATCCCGATGCTGATACCTGATTTAAGCGGAATCTGACCCACAGGATACGGTTTTCCTTTTAAACTTGCGAATGCAGTTCTAGAGTTTGCAAGGGTGTTCAGTCGCATCCCAAACCATGCAACCGCATAACTACCAGCAATACCAATAACGCTAAATAACAAGATGATAACAACTTTTACTGCCTCAAATCCCAATAATACTCTAAAATAAATGAGGATAACTAAAGCAATAAAAACTTCCAGAATTACTAAAAATTTTCCTTGAGTCACCAAGTACGTTTTACATGTTTCATAAATCAACTCTGAGATATCATGCATTGATCTATGAACAGGTAGTTTTTTCAGGCGATAATAATTCACCAACCCAAAAATCAAACCTAAAGCACAAACAAGAAGACCTAGTAAAAGCAAGGTTTGACCAGGGATATTCCCAAAGAAATAGATTTGACTCATATCAGGGAGCACAAGATTTGCTTCCCCTCCGCCACCTTCTTTCTTTGCAATCGGAATAACCAATACTGCGATAATAACGAGAAGGACGATTGCTAAAGATGCATACCAAAGAATTTTTTTCCTCGAGTTCTTTGGTGATATTTGAGATTTATCTTTCATTTTTTTATGCTTTACGATGCTTGATTGTTCATTCATAAGATTAACTCCTCCACTCCACTACCCGTAACAAGATTTTGTATTTTAACATGTCGTTATTTTGTTTAAAGAGACGTTTCTGAGACAAAAACTTATAAACAAGTTTTGCCTTATTTTTATTGCCGAGGGAAAAGAAAATGGATGCACATTACACGCCCAAAGGACCGAAAGGAACAACCTGTACAACCTGTGTTCATTTCAAAGCACATAAAGAAAACTGCAATAAAGGATTGTGCTTTGGACATGAAGTTATTTCTGCAGGATGCTGCTATTTCTTCAAAAAGAAATAGAAGGATTTTCTTTCAGCTCCCATCAAATTTTTGTTCTTTATTCTATAATATATCACTATATTTATTGGAAAAAATGTGCAACGTTTACTGAGATAAAAATTGCTTCTATTTGTACTTGAAAATATAGCATTCTTTTATCGAATTATCAGGAGAATTCTTTAAATATCAATATGTTTAAGTAACATTGTTGAGATGTCCCCTGCGACATCCACAGAAACGTGGATGTGTGGTGGAGTAATATGTTTACAGATATACAATCAACTACTGCAAGCATTCTGTTGCTCTCTGCAACTGTATTCTTCATAATTATTACCATCGAATTAAAAGATCTGGTGAAATCCGTGATTGCATTAGGAATCGGAAGCGCTCTTCTCGCCGGAGTCTTTTTTATCCTCAACGCACCGTTTGCAGCAGTCTTTGAATTAAGTGTCTGCGCTGGTCTAGTCACAATCCTTCTGCTTTCAGCAATAGGGATGCTTGAAAAAAAGGAGGAAGCCGAATGAATAAAAAAACAATCATCATTTACAGCTTTGCATTTATTCTTCTTCTTTGCATGATCGTTCTCTTCCATAGCCTTACTAATACCATTAAACAACCAGAACAAAAAAATTACTCTTTTAGCGAAACCCTCTGGAACACATGGGGACTAACAATCATCATCGCTGCATTCATCATCTTTGCAAGCGGCGCAGGAATCCTAGCTCTTCTCGGAGGTGCATGGGGATGGGAATAGAACTATACCTTGTATTCGCAGTAGTTATCCTTGGTCTTGGAATGTATTGTATCCTTACGAAAAAGAACATCATAAAAAGCCTCATCGGCATCAGCGTCATGATAAAAGCGGGCTGTTTGAGTTTCCTTGCAGCTGGTGGCGCCACCGCACAAGTCGCAGTTGTTATCATCATTATTTTTGACGCTATAATGGCCGCAATATTCCTTTCACTTGCGGTCAACGTATACAAACAAACAGGAAGTCTAGATATCGAAGCGTTGAAACGACTCTGGGGGTAAAAAAAACATGCTACTAGACTCAACGACACTTGTTTGGCTTGCACTAACTTTCCCGTTTATTGGCACCGCACTTGTCCCACTCTTCGCAAAAGCAGGTTCGAAGATAAGAACATGGTTTGCAATCATCATGGGGTTTCTCACCGCAGCAACAACACTTCTTCTCTTACCAGATATATGGTTTGGACGCACACAAGGACTCACCGCACAGTTCAACTGGGCTGAATCCATAGGATTATCATTTTCCGTGTACATTGACCCCTTATCCATTATGATGGCGGTTATCGCTGGAGGAATCGGATCACTCGTGCTTCTTTATTCTGTAAAATATATGCAAGGAAGCAACGGCCTCACCCGATACTATGCACTTGTGCTCTTGTTTATTGGTGCAATGATCGGGCTTGTCTTCGTCGACAACCTATTAATTCTTTATTTCTTCTGGGAAGCAGTCGGGCTTTGTTCCTATGCCCTCATCGGATTCAACACCACCGATCCAAAAGCAGCAAACGCAGGAATCAAAGCGCTCGTCATCACCCGAGTAGGAGACATTGCGTTTCTTATCGGTATCTTTGTTCTCGCTGCAGGTGCCATGACTGCGCTTCATACCGGGTTCTGGGAATCACTAAGTATACAAAATTTAATCCAAAACGTTTCGTTGATTCCGATGAATACCCTTACCATCGCAGGGTTCTGTTTTATCATTGGTGCCATCGGCAAATCCGCACAAGTACCATTACATGTATGGCTGCCGGATGCGATGGAAGCACCAACGACGATCAGCGCACTCATTCATGCGGCAACAATGGTGAATGCTGGTGTGTATCTGATAGCACGATCATTGCCATTGTTTGAATCTGTTCCAGGATGGACCACTGCACTTTTATGTATCGGTGGGCTCACTGCACTTCTTGCCGCAACGATGGCACTTGTCGAACCAGACCTTAAACGAGTTCTTGCGTATTCCACGGTGAGCCAACTTGGTTTCATGATGTTTGCATTAGGACTGGGATCCTCCGGATTTGTCCCTGCAACATTCCATCTCATGAGCCATGCAGTATTCAAGGCACTCCTCTTCCTCGGAGCAGGTGCCGTCATCCATGCAGTAGGCACAAGAAACATGTATGAAATGGGTGGTCTACGAAAAGAAATGAAACTCACCTATATCACCATGGTATGTGGTGGGATGTCCCTTGCAGGCCTTATTGGGTTCAGTGGATTCTGGAGTAAAGACCTGATTCTTGCAGAAGCATTTAATGAGGGAAACTGGTTCCCCTTGTTTGTTATAGCGTTTACAGCGATGCTTACTGCTGCGTACACCTTCCGAATGATTAATTTGGTATTCTTTGGTGAAAACAGACGAACCAAAACAGCGCATGATGCACCCTGGCCGATGACAACACCCTTAATCATCCTGGCAGTAGGCTCTCTTATTTCCTGGCTTTCCATTGGTTTTCTTGTTCGCGCATACTCTTCATTTGGATTCCAGGGTGTACATGCCATTTCACTTAGTGAATTTGCAATAGAAACCTTCAGCTCATGGGCCGTAGCAATCTCCATTGTCGCATTCCTTTTAGGAATTGGATTATTTATTGTAAGAAAATCATATGCTGCAAACCCAGTTGGATCAAAAATGATTACAATTGCACGTAGCGGCTATGGATTTGATACAGCCTACGCAGGAATCGTGAAAGGATTCCGAAAGTGTACGATATGGTTCCGACGGACGCATACCGGAGATATCAACTATAATGCAGCAGGTATAGTAATTGGTCTTATGATCATTCTTGTTTTGCTCGTGTTCTTCGGAGGTGTCAGATGATAATGCTTGTTCCTTTTATTTTTCTTCTCTGCGGATCCATCGTTGCTTATGCAATGGGAAGACTTGAAATAACCCTGAGAACCAAGCATCTTGCCGCATATACAGCTCTTACATTTCTTATATGTGCAACAATAATACAATGTGTTCTTACTATCCTAGTACTACAAGGTCAAACATTCACCTATATGATTGGAGGAACCCTCCTTAAAATGGATGCACTCTCCGTGTTACTAAGCATGATCACCCTTGTCCTCGGAACCGTCGTCTGCCTGTATTCTGTGAAATACATGGAACATGACCATGGACAGGAATATTACTACAGCCTGCTTTTGTTGATGATTGCCGGAATCATCGGCATCGGTCTAGCAACAGATCTCCTCGTGCTGTACTTGTTCTTTGAACTCATGTCAATTCCCTCGTTTGCCCTGGTTGCATTCAGACGAAACGAATGGATGGCGATTGAAGCAGGTATGAAATATATTATTATGAGTGCAATGGGATCTGCACTTGCATTCTTTGGGATATCTCTAGTGTATCTTCAAACAGGAACCCTCTCATTCAGTGAACTCAACGGGTTTCTTACCACAACACCACTGCTTCAAATAGCAATGATTTTCTTCATCCTTGGATTTGGTGTAAAAGCAGCAATTGTTCCATTACATACCTGGCTTCCGGATGCACACTCCGCAGCACCCTCAGGCATCAGTGCGATGCTTTCAGGTATTGTGATAGGCGCAGGTTTTTTCACATTAATTCGTGCTCTCTTGATTTTCACAGGTACCAGTCTTCCCGTTGGAGAACTGCTTATTGTTCTTGCGCTTCTCACCATGACTGTTGGAAATATAATGGCGTTTGTCCAATCAACACATAAAAAAGTTGATCTGAAACGAATCCTTGCATACTCCAGCGTTGCGCAGATGGGATACATCATCCTTGGAGTCGGCGTCGGGTTTGCTTATCACATCCAAACCGGATACCAAGGAGGACTGTTTCATCTCATGACCCATGCGTTCATGAAAGGACTTGCTTTTCTTTGCGCTGGTGTACTGATCCATCAAATAGGAACACGCTATCTTGATGAAATGAAAGGCGTCGGTTTATCCATGAAATTCACCGGATTTGTCTTTGCGCTGTCGCTACTCTCCCTTGCCGGTGTACCGCCATTAAGCGGGTTCATGAGCGAATGGCTCATTTTCAGTGGAAGTATCCAGACCTACAGTATAATCGGCTGGTGGGGTATCGCCATAGCGGTTATTGCTTTGGTGAACGCATTGATTTCTCTAGGATATTATCTGCCAATCATACGAACCTTGTATTTAGCTCCAACACAGATAAAAAACAGTATATGCGAACCATCGCGAGTCATGATGCTTGCGATGGCCATTCTTGCGGCACTCACTATAATCCTTGGGATATGGCCTGAGCTGGGTCTTCAAATTGTGAAACCTGCGGTTGATGCATTGATGATAGGAGGAATCTAATCATGCTGGATCTTCTGTTTAATCCCATATCCACATTCCTCATCATTTTGATGCTTGTCACCTTATTATATGTCGGTGCAGGAAAACTTGGACCAAAATATAAAACCGCGAAATATAAACTGGAGAGCTACGCCTGCGGTGAACAAGACACCGGTGGTAAACGACAACATTCCTACGGGTTTTTCCATGTGGCATTCTTCTTCACAGTTCTTCATGTCGGAGCGCTTCTTCTCGCAACTGCCCCTCAAGGATCTGGTGCATTTTTAGCAATAATCCTAATTGGCACTATGGCTGTTACCGCTGTAGCATTGTATCTGGGGAGGAAATAACAATGACCGGAATAGTTACCTGGGCGCGACTGAAATCCCCGTGGATCCTGCATATGAACTGCGGCTCCTGCAACGGCTGTGACATTGAGATTCTTGCTACATTAATTCCCAGGCTTGACGCCGAACGTTTCGGTGTATTATTAAAAGGAACACCCAGACACGCAGATATCTTAGTCTGCACTGGTCCTGTGACAACACAGATGAAGGAACGACTGAAACGCATCTACGATCAGATGCCAGAGCCAAAGTTTGTGGTCGCAGTCGGTCAATGCGGCTCCTCCGGTGGAATATACCAAGGATCATATTGTGTTGAAGGCGGCATCGACAAAGTGATCCCGGTTGACGCCTATGTCCCAGGATGTCCACCGCGACCTGATGCCATTATCGACGGCCTTGTGAAACTTCTTGCGAAAATCAAAGAAGGCGACAAAAATGACAAATAATACCGATGAGCAACTCAAAGAAATCCTTCAACAAAATGTACAAACCGATACCACTGTTACGTTGACGAAACCTCATCGCATCATGGTTACCGTCGCGCGGGAGTCACTAAAAAAAACGATGAACATACTCGCAACAAAACTCTCTGCACAGCATCTATCAACAATCACCGCACGGGACACCGGAACAATCTTTGAGATACTGTACCATTTTTTTATACAAGGCAGCATCGTGACAATTCGTACGTCATGCCCCCGTGATGACCCCACCGTGGAAAGCATTGTTGATATCTTCCCCAGTGCCACTCTTCATGAGCGTGAGATGAATGATATCCTAGGCATCATCGCAATAGGTCATCCTGATCTGCGTAGACTTATCCTTCCTGAGGACTGGAATCAAGGATATCCTCTGAGAAAAGATTGGAAACCATCTGGGGGTGATATGGTTGGCTAACGTCAAAATCCCCATTGGACCGCAACATCCTGCACTTAAAGAACCAGAGAACTTCACGATCACCCTTGATGGTGAAAAGGTTGTTGATGCTGACATACGCATAGGGTACACCCATCGAGGAATCGAAAAACTCATTGAGACAAGAAACTACATCCAAAACCTCTACCTCATCGAACGAATCTGCGGGATCTGCTCCTTTACCCATACACAAAACTACGTCCAAAACGTAGAAACCATACTAAATATTCAAATTCCGAGACGCGCAGAATACATCCGTACCCTGTTCCTTGAACTAGAACGACTTCATAGCCATCTGTTATGGATGGGTGTTGCAGGGCATGAGATCGGGTTTGATACGTTGTTTATGTACACCTGGCAGGATCGAGAACTCGTCCAGGATATATTAGAATTTATCTCTGGAAACCGCGTGAACTACGCGATGAATACCATTGGCGGCGTCCGCAGAGACATCAGTGAAGATCAAAAGAAAAAAATCCTTGAAACAATGATTTATCTTGAGAAACGAGCAGCATATTATAAAGAAGTTGCGGTGAACGAAAAAACAATCCTTGCACGATGCCAAGGCGTCGGCATATTAAAACCAGAGATTGCATTGAAACTTTCCGCTGTCGGACCAACCGCACGAGCATCAGGCGTCGATGTTGATATCAGACGTGATGACCCCCATGCAGCGTACGCAGACACACCGTTTCAAGTGATCACAACAGACACCTGTGACGTTTTTGGTAGATTTGTTGTACGCGTCCTTGAACTCTTTGAAAGCATCAACATTATCCGCCATCTGATGAACAATCTACCCACCGGCGAAATAAAAGCTAAAGCGCCACGGAAAGTCCCAGAAGGCGAAGCAATCAGTCACACTGAGGCACCACGAGGCGAAGACATCCACTATCTACGTTCAAACGGAACAGATAAACCTGAGCGATACAAAGTACGAACACCAACAATGGCGAATCTATTATCAATTTCTGAGATGCTCAAAGGAACATACTTAGCTGATGTACCGATCATCGTCGCAGGCATCGACCCATGCATGGGCTGCATGGATCGCGTCCTTGTTTTAAAAGAGGGAAAAGAAAATCAACCGGGTTATCTTCTTGACTGGGAGCATCTCCGACGATATGGGATACAATGGTATGCTGAAAAAGGAGGAAGAATACAATGAACATCCTCCTTGAAATATTGTATCTATTTATATTCCCAGGGTTTCTCTTCATCCTTGGTTTTGGACTGTTCGCAGAATATATGGACAGGAAAATCTACGCAAGGATCCAAAGACGCGTTGGACCACCGTTTTTACAGCCACTAGCTGATACAATAAAACTTATGGCAAAAGAAGATTTTGTCCCAGAAAAAGCAGATAAATTGATACTTACGTTAGTACCTATTTTTTCTCTCGCAGCAGTAATTGCCGCGTTTCTCTACATCCCGGTGGTATCAGCCAATTCATTGTATAGTTTTGAAGGCGATTTAATCGTTGCACTGTACCTCTTGATGATTCCGACCCTTGCATTGTTTCTTGGAGGATGGTACTCAGGAAACATCTTTGGTCAAGAAGGAGGGATGCGTGTCGCATCACTACTTTTTTCGTATGAGATCCCGTTTTTCCTAGCGCTTCTTGTTCCCGCGCTTATTTCTGGAACCTGGGACATGACCGGCATTGTCCTTTACATGAACAATCATTGGCTTGTCTTTCCGTTCATTTTTTTAGGTTTTGTGATCGCAGTGATCTCCCTTCAAGGAAAACTGGAGCGACTGCCGTTTGATATCCCTGAAGCAGAAACCGAGATCGTCGCAGGTCCGCTTGCAGAGTTCTCCGGACGCAGACTTGCATTGCTTCGTCTCGCACGCGATGCAGAGATGGTTGTCGGTGCTGGATTGATTGCTGTGGTGTTCCTCGGTGGTCCTGAGCCACTTATTTCGATAGAACCTCATTATATATCATGGATCATTGGTGCACTTGTGTTTCTGCTGAAAACACTGTTTGTCATATTCCTTTTAATCTTGATGAAATCCGCGGTTGCCCGTATACGGGTTGATCAAATGGTTAACTTCACCTACAAATGGCTGATTCCACTGTCGCTACTTCAGATGTTACTTGTGATAGTTGTCCGGTTTGGAGGATGGCTACCATGAAGATGCCGGGTAAAATGCTGCCAAAGATTTTTGGGTTTATTTTCAAAAAACCAGTGACTGTGTTGTACCCAAAAGAACGATTGACACCACCAAAGGGTCTGCGCGGAAAAATGAAATTCCATCTAGAACGATGTATCCACTGCGGATTATGTTCCCATGATTGTCCATCAGGCGCCTGCACCATGCAATTGATTACTGGCGATAAGAAACAACCTGTGTTTGACCTTGATTTCTGCACGTTCTGTGCGCAATGCGAAGAGGTTTGCCCAAAGGATGCAATCGAGATGACGACAGAGTTTGAGCTTGCGCATTATAAAAGAGGAGAAGCTATTGTCAAATAGCCTAGATGTTTTTCTCAGACACATGAAACATCTTGTCGTCCTTGGTATGGGCAACGAGCTTCGTGGGGACGATGCTGTTGGTCTTGCTGTGGTACATTTGTTAAAACCACGTGCTCATAAAAATTTGACTGTTTTTGATGGGCAGACGACACCAGAAATGTTTATCAAACCCATCTGTGAAATCAAACCATCTCACGTTCTCATTGTAGATGCTGCAGAACTACAAGCAGAACCAGGAACATGGCGACTGCTATCAAAGGATGAAATTGATACAGGATTGTTCACTACACATATCATCCCAGTAACTGATATTGCAAAAGAGATTGAACAGCGGTGCGGTGCACAGGTTGGTTTTCTTGGTATTCAACCAAAATCAAGAGACGTTTCTCTTTCATTAAGTGACGAATGTAAAAAAGCAGCACAAAATGTCGCATCTGAAATAATTGCATTTATTTCTAAAAAGAAAGAAGAGTAAGAAATGCTTTTTTTAGGTATGAGGACTAAATTTTTGCTCCGCATTCAGCACAGAATTTCATGCTTTCTTGGGTATCCTTTCCACATTTTGGGCATTTCTTGGTCCCTATAAGGGTGTTGCCGCAGCTTGCACAAAATTTTGATCCTGCTGGATTAGACGCTTGGCATTTCGGACAGGGGGTACCGCTTGGTGCTTGCATGGTTGTCCCGCAGCTGCCGCAGAATTTTTGATTCTGAGGGTTCTGGAAGCTGCATTTCGGACAGAGCACCATAGGCTGTGCAGGTGCTGACTGCTGTTGGAACAATGATGGAATCACCGCAAACCCTGCGCCAACGGCTGCGCCACCTTGACTCTTTGAGAAGCTTTCTGAAGCTTTCTGCACCGTTTCCATTCGAAGCATTTCCGCAGCGCTGACCCCGGTTTGTATGTAAAACAATTTATTTCTCCACTCCTCGGTGGTATCAATGCCTTCGAATTTCACCTCAGTGAGTTCCAGTCCTATAGTAGAGAATGGATCAAAAAGCATGTTTTTTGCTAGTAGACTTGTTTCATCAAGTTTTCCAAAGACATCTTTAAGCCCATGTTGGCTGAGGGTGTCAATGAGTCGTTCGTTGAAATATCCTCGAAGGAAATCTTGGAGTGAAGAGGTGTTGTAGGTGCCTTGTCCACCGACCACTTCGTTGACGAAAAGGTTTGGTTCTTCGACCCTAAACCAGAATCCTCCAAAGAATTTAATGGGTGCCATCTCTTTGGTTTGTCCTTGTGCCCCGAATTTCCCCTGGAATTTCTTCAATGAGACGAACACAACAGTTGCTCGGAACGGTGTTTTCTCAAATCCAGCTATTTTAGTAAGTATGTTTGTGAGCAGAGGAATGTTTTGTGTTGAGAGAATGTGTCGTCCTGCTCGAAAAACATCAAATGATTTTCCATCTCTGAAGAACACTGCTGCTTCATATTCATGGACAATAAGGTGATCAAACCATTGGATTTCCTCAACCGGGTATTTCCATACGATGTCCCCTTCTCTTGCTCCAACCCATTCAATAACTTTGGTCATGCTACGTTTTCACCTCTTTTTTCGTGGTTCCTTTCGGAAGCCACGGTCGTTTCCCTGCGATTACATTTCCTGCGCAGGCATCTACAATTAAGGAAAATGAGACTCCACCCATGCGATATTCAATAAACCACCAGGGTGAATAGATCAGTTCAGGTTCACCGACTGGAGTTGCCATGACTGAGAAACTTGACACTGACATGTATCGCGCTCGGACATCGTTAATTGCTAGTCCTTTCGCTTTCTCTCGTGCCTCAGCAGGAGTGAATTCAACATTAAGGGTTTCTTCACCAGTTTTCTGAAATGGTTCTTTTTTATCAAGTGGTATTTTCTGCGCTCCAACATCAGGTTGGAAGGCTGCTGCTCTGCGTGCAACAACAAAGACATCGAGAGCCTCATTAATGGAATTGTATTCTGATCGATTCGCAATATTTTTCCCTACGGATTTTCCAAGGATTCCTCCGAGAACCCCACCGATTGCATGCATCGCGACGTCTTGAGCTACTTGACTTTTTGTGTCTTTGGTTTTAATCAAGGCTCGTTCCCCTTGAACTGAGCCTCGAAGCTGCATAGTCACAGCCCAGTTTGGGACATAGCGAAGAACAATAGACCCCCATTCAGCTTGGTTTGCCATTCCCTTGGTGATCAGGATTCCCTTTGCGACATGATTTTTTGCTATGTCGATTGCTTGGGTACCTGCAAAGCAGATAGGGAGCATGCTGTGTCTGGGGGGTTGTTCACCGCTGGGGTTATTGATGAAGCCGCAGTAGTCGCAGATGATAAGGTATTCCTCAGGGTTGTAGTTTACTGGTGCGCCACAATGAAGACAAGCTTCGAGTTTTGGTACTGGTGGTTTTACGATAGATTGAGGAGTTGGTATCGGTGCAGGCGCTTGACTTGGTGGTGCTTGCTGTGGCATGGTCTGCTGAGGTGCTGGCGGTTGAAGGCGCATCTGTTCTCGCCATCCAACGATGCTGGTGGGTTTATCACAATTAGCTGCGATAGCTTGTTCAACGAGATCCATGACAGTGGATGCACCAATCATTTCGACAACAAGGTCCTGTGCATTACCTCTTGCTTTAATAATGGAAGTGTTCAACAGTCCTTTTTTAATGGTAAATGTTGCGGTGACTTGGTCATAGACTTCATCTTTGACTTGCCATCCTGCTTTCTTTGCATAGTCAAGGAATGCCTTATGAAATGATGGGACATGGATGTTGAGTTCTTTGTAGTTTGCTCGGGTCATTCTTCTAAACCTCTTAGGATCCATGAGCGTTCATCAATGAGTTTGTCAAGCTCTTCGACTTTAGTTATGATAGCATCCATAGCGGTTTGCCATTCTGCAGATCCTGGTATTAATGCGGTAACTTTTTCAACATCTGTTTTGATGGAGTCTGCCTTCTCTATTAATCCTAAATCATGTTCGATGACCATATCGAGTTTATCTTCTTTGACTTTAATCGAGGCGAGCATCCCTGAATATCCAGCGACTGCTCGGTCAATACGTTGGGTGACTCGATCAAGTCTTATATTGACGGCTTCTAATCGATAAGTATCATCGGTTTTGAGTTTCTCTATTTGCGAAGGGTTTGCGAACTGGTGTCGCAGCGCGGTTTTCGCGATTTTCAATCTGTTGACGACATCGGTTCGTACTAGACGGTCGCTGTCTCGTCTGAGTTCTTTTTCTTTGTATCCCCGATATCCTGGGATGTAGTTCATGATTTTTTCTAGAATTCCGCGTTCACTGCGGATTTTTTCTGTATAATTTTTTTGTTCCATTTTATTTCTGCCTCCAATATGCAACCAAGCCTATGACGGCAAGAACAATGAGGAGTACTCCAATGAGCGTCATGGGAACAATGAATGTATAGGTTACTGCCATGAGACCACCGATAATCATGATGACGCCGTAAACAAGGTAGTGGAAACGGTCACGTCCACCAAAAAAAGCGTAGATGCTGGTGTAGACGCCAAGAGGTCCAATAATCCAGGTAATAAGATGGATTGGATAAAAAGGTAGGATGTTGTTGTTATATACTATCGTGGCAATTCCTAGTGAAATGAAGATAACCACTAGTGCGCCTGCCCCATAGTTACGTAATCGACGAACAGGGTTCTGCTGTTCGTATTGTAGCTCTTTGTTCATGTTAAAGGTAATTTGTACATAAATATCCTCTTTATAAATACATCGGTTTTAACGGTGTTTGCTTATACATACTATTCATCCCAGTCACGAGTCACACGACTATAAATCTTGAAGATCTCTTTTCCAAAGACGTATTATATATAATAGTATAATAGATATAAATTAGTAATAAAGAAAAACATTCTCAATGACTATGAATTTTTTATGTATGAAAAAGTGCAGGAGAAGGGATTTGAACACCAAAATACATGTAAAAATGAATCTTTTCTCCTGTTGGCATTAAAAGAGTTGAATGGAAGGGATTTGAGCGTCGGTTTACCAGTAATTTTATTGCTGTTTTAGTGTGGACGTCGCACAATCTTTATTATAGACGGCATTATTACACAATAGATTGAGGAGCAGTGTATTATGGATGAAGTTCTAATAGATAACCTGGTTGTTTTTTCTGCAATTATCTACTATGTTTTCTTATGCATAGTCTATTTGTTGCGAGCCTATGAGCGCGATAAACTGGAATTGATGTTTGCCCCAGTATTTAGTTTCCTGCTGGTCCCATTTGTTGCTTTGTGGATTTTGAACCTCCTCAATGAAAGCGATATTGGACGCTTGATTACGGGGCTGCCGATAATCATCTATCTGGTCTATGACCTCTGGTATCGTTTAATTACTAAAAAGAAACCTCAACATCACCCCAATCGTTGGCCTATTGGTTTAATAGTATAC
>JAPKYE010000045.1 GCA_026394495.1 Methanobacteriota archaeon
GCTATCATAGATGTAGTACCCTTCATGTTGCCACATATAATCCCGTATTTTACTAAGAGAAAGGCCCTCTATATACAGATGAAGGACTTTCACGATGATCTCCTTATGATAGGTCATCCCTTGGAAACCATCATGTTCAACAAAGTACGTCTCACATCTATTACACCAGTATTGTTGTTTTGTCACATATTTGTTTTTCCGTTTTCCTCGCTTTACAACCCGGTCGTCCTTTTTACAACGTGGACATTTCATCCCATATCTCCAAAAGGGATATCTCTTAGATCCATTTATGTGTTACGAATTCGGAGGAATATCCAACTGAGACAACATATTTATAAGACCGTGGATTTACGGTTGTAGATATTTCTTAGGTGAAATATATGAGGAAACGAGCACAACTGAGAGGCAGTTCACCTTTATCACAAACAAACGAACCAATTAAAACAGAGCGGAAACCATTCGCATTTAAAAAAAACTGGTGGGTGGCGGTCGCATTAGTTGGCATCTTCTTTTTGTTCCTACTTCTGAACACCTATTTCAATTTAAGTTCAGGGTTTGCCATAAATCCAAACGGACAAAATCTTTCTGATAAATTTTACCTAGCAGGACCTGACCCATATTACAATATGAGACTTGTAGAAACAACCGTACAAACCGGTCATTATCCGTTCTATAGTACAACTGATCCGTTGTTGAATTATCCTCTTGGGATATCAGGGGGTCGAGCACCACTTATGAACATGATGGCAATCGGCCTTAGTAAAGTACTTCTTCCAGTTATGAGCGAAAACGATGCACTTGGATATGCGATGCAATTTCTCCCAGCTCTCCTCGGCGCATTAATCATATTCCCTGTTTACTTCATCGGAAAAACATTATTCAACAAAAAAGTGGGACTCATTGCCGCGCTACTTGCTGCCCTTATACCCATTCAAATAGGATCAGGACATGGCTCTGCATATACTCTTTTCGACCATGACTCATTTAACCTTTTATTTATGGTCCTTACGTTCTTATTCTTAATAAAAGGTATCAAAGAAAAAGATACGGTACGTTCGATTCTTTATGCACTTCTCTCCGGACTTTCATTAGCAGCAGTATCAATGACCTGGGTAGAAGCCCAATACATCTACGTGATTGTTTCCGTCTACATTATTGTACAAATGATCATCGATATATTCCTAGGGAAAATAGAATTCCGGATCCCACGAACTGCAATAATTACGCTTTTTGCAGGATACGGATTTTCTCTACCAGTGCTGATAAACAAGATAGGGTTTGGGCCGGATATTCCACTCTACCTCTGCATTGTTGTAGCATTATTTGGTGGATTCTACATTTTCCTTGGATGGAAAAAAATACCGTGGATCATTTCCATTCCAACGATTTTTGGAGTTGGTGTAGTAGGACTCGTGTTCCTCTACTTTGCACCAATTATTACGTCGTCTTTTTCTTTTTTAAGTCCTCTCAACCGACTATCTTCTATTCTTTACGGAGGAACCGGCGGGATATATTCTGATAAAGTATCACAGACGATTGCTGAGGCGAGCACCTATAACATTAGTAGGACATGGATGTCATATTCACCCATCCTCTACTTTTTAGCGTTGATTGCGTTTGCATTGCTACTTTACTCCTTCTTCAAAGAAAAATGGCGACGAGATTACTTCTTCATCATGGTGTTGTTCTTATTAGATATGTGGCTTTCGGGAACCGCGGGTCGTTTCCTCAACGATTTCGTCCCTGTTGTCGCAATACTTAGTGGTTGGATGGTCTGGTTTTTACTTGATAAAATTCAATATAAACAGGTGTTACGAAACATTCGAAATGCTGGCGGTGGACTCCGAGGATTACGAAAAGGCTTAAAAATTGTTCCCGTGCTTGGAGCGCTTTTTGTGTTCTGTTTGGTCTTACTCAACGTGGTTCTCGCATTTGATGCCGCCATCCCTCAAGCATCCATAAAAAATGGAACAACCAGTATGAAAATAGAGTACTTTGGTGAAAACTACTCAGGTGCATTTGGATCAGGGCTTTACAAAGAGCAATATTGGGTTGATGCGTTCGCCTGGTTAAACAACCAGGACACACAGATTGCCGATCCTGCAAAAAGACCTGCGTTTATCTCATGGTGGGACTACGGGTTTTATGCATCTGCGGTTAGTGGTCATCCGACAGTAGCAGATAACTTCCAAGATGGGATCCCCCCAGCGGCAAATTTCCATACTGCGAAAAACGAAAAGGAAGCTGTTGGAATAATGATTGTACGAATATTGGAAGGAAATCTTGCAGATAATAAAGGCACCTATTCCCCAGGAGTAATAAGTTCATTTGAAAAATATCTTGGGGTAAACGAAACCGCCAATGCAACAAATTGGATAAAAGATGTAGCAACTTCACCATCCTTAGGAACACCTATTGGAGCACAATATAGTGAATCATTAAGCAAACTATATCCCGTGGGACAGCAGTGGCAAGCAAACGCCTATTATCATGATGTTGTGAATCTACTCAATGATACACTCGATGATGAACAGATCACCAGGTTGTATCATGATCTTATTACTGTTACAGGATATAGTATCCGATATTATGGTGTGGAAGGATACGACCGAGATATCTTCAACATCTTTGGGTTTTTAGGGGATAAAAGCATTGTGCTACCTGCATTGAAACTACGATCTACAGAATTGAATAACCCTGAAGATGATTTCGTGAAGATTTATTACACTGGCAACCAGATCAACCCAGATGGAACACCGGGAAGCAACGCACAATGGTCAGCAGAAGAATATAATAAATTAACTGATGAACAAAAGAGATATGCGCGAATCACTAATACAGGCGCAGAATATAAAGACGATTACTTCAACTCCATGTTCTATAAAACCTATATTGGAACACCTCCGCAAACAGA
>JAPKYE010000063.1 GCA_026394495.1 Methanobacteriota archaeon
ATTTCTAAGAGTTTTTTTTCGAGTATTTGATTTGTGGTGAATTTTTCTAGTCTGAGGAAATAATCCGCAGAATCCGATAGTGCCTCCAGAGGTACTAAACCAACGATTTCACTGCCTATAACAGGGACGCCGTATCGGTCCGCCTCTTGTTTTATGGTTTGAAATACTCGGTAGATTGGTGTTTTTTGGTAGTTGGTAAGGTTCATGGATACCTGTACGATGTTTCGTTCTTTGATTTCAAATCCTTTTGCTTTTACGTAGCGGTATCCGCCGCTGCTGTGTCGAACAGCTTGGGCTATTTTTTCAGCTATTTTTATATCTGTGGTCCCGAGGTTAACGTTGAATGCTATGAGATAGAATCTGGCTCCTACCGCTGTTGCACCTGCGGTGGGATGGATCTTGTTGGGTCCGTAATCTGGGACTTTATCTAGGTTTTTACCTATTTCTGTTTTGAGTCCTTCGTATTCACCGCGTCTGACATCCGCGAGATTTCGTCGGTCTTCTCGTTTCGCTGCGTCTTCGTAGAGGTAACAGGGAACTGCGGTTTTTTTTGAGAATTCCGCTGCAAATTCGTTTGCAAGTAAAACGCATTCTTCCATCGTGGTATTGGATATTGGTATGAATGGTACGACGTCGATTGCACCCATCCGGGGATGTTCTCCTTTGTGTTTATTCATATCGATGAGTTCTACGCATTTACAGGCTAGTTCCATTACCGCATTTTTTATTTTTTCTGGTGTACCAATAATAGTGACATCTGTTCGGTTGTGGTCTGCATCTGAGGAGAAATCCAGTAGTTCGATGTCTTTGTGTTTTTTGAGGATGTTGTGAAGTGTGTCGATTACGTCTTTGTTTCGTCCTTCGCTGAAGTTTGGGACGCATTCTATAAGTTTACTCATATTGTTTCACCGCAAACCTTAATCAGGTTGGTTCTTTTAACTATTTGTGATGACTCCTATGAAAACAGTGGATCTCTTGATAAAAAATGCTGGTGAGCTTGTCACTCTGAAAGGACCTAACCATCCACGGAAAAAACAGGAGATGAAAAACCTTTCGATTATCAAAGACGGATCTGTCGCTATTTCTGATGGAAAAATCGTTGAAGTTGGGAAAAATCTTTCCTGTAAAGCCGATAAAATTATTGATGCTTCTGGAAAAACAGTGATGCCTGGTTTTGTTGATCCGCATACGCATCTTGTGTTTGCAGGATCTAGGGAGTTTGAGCTTGAACAGAAACTTTCTGGTGTCTCCTATATGGACATTCTGAAGAAGGGCGGGGGGATCTTTTATACAGTTGATAAAACACGTAAGGCGTCAGAGGAACAGCTCATAAAAGAGAGTATGAAACGTTTGGATCTGATGCTTTTGCATGGGACGACAACTTGTGAGGCAAAAAGTGGATATGGTCTTGATACGAAAACCGAGTTGAAGATCCTAAAAATACATAAGATGCTGTCGGAGCGTCATCCTATGGATATCGTATCGACTTTTCTTGGGGCACACGCCGTACCAAAGGAGTATACTGCAGATGAATACGTTGATCTGATAATTCATGAGATGTTGCCGAAAGTCAAAGATTTAGCACGGTTCTGTGATGTGTTTTGTGAAAAAGGTGTGTTTACTAAAAAACAGTCAGAATTGGTTTTAGAGGCAGGTAAACAACATAATCTTTTGCCTAAGATTCATGCAGATGAAATCGTTGATACAAGTGGTGCATTGCTTGCTGCAAAGGTTGGTGCAGTAAGTGCCGATCATCTTCTTATGTCTAGTGAACAAGGACTTAATGCAATGATTCAAAAAGGTGTGATCGGTGTGTTGCTTCCGGGTACACCGTTTTCTTTGATGATGAGTCAATATGCGTCTGCGAGAAACATGATTGATTTAGGTTTACCTGTGGCGTTGGCGACTGATTTGAATCCGAATTGTTGGACTGAAAACATGCAGTTTGTTGTTCAACTTGCGTGTCTGAAGATGAAGATGACGCCATCTGAGGCTATTTCAGCTGCGACGTTTAACGCTGCGTGTGCAATTCGATGTAATGATACAATTGGTAGTTTGGAACCGGGTAAACAGGCTGATGTCATTATTTTGGATTGTCCGAATCATATGTTTCTTCCGTATCATTTTGGTGTGAATTTTGTTGAGACTGTGATAAAAAGTGGAAAAATAGTTTCAACTCAACAATGATTTTTGAGTTGGTTCTGTTGAATGAAAAAAAATATTTATCCCTACATATCACTTAAATTAAACATATTCTAAAAAATGTAGTGATAATAGTAACCATTTTTCATTGATAAGAATCGGTTAAGTATTCATATGTAGGAAATATAAGAAAAAGAAGTTGTTTCTTTTTTCCAAAAAGGTTTTTTAACTACTAATTGTTCATTGTTTTAATGATAAACTTTTATCAATGCAAAAAATGTGAGACTAAATTTCTAGCCCCCGTGAAAATTCCCCTAGATAAAAATCGGACAACCTATGTTTGTCCAAATTGTAAAAGTCGTAATTGGGGACCTCTTAATTGGTAATTTCGCTTGTCTTTCTAATCAAATACCATCAAACTATTTTTTATCATAATCGGTGTCCCTTGATTATGAAATCCATTATTTGGTTCATAGGGGTTAAATGCAGGATCGCCATAGAGTGTACGGACGTAATATGTCGGTGTTTCTTGATCGATGCGTTTTTCTCCGCGTAGCGCCTCACCAATGCTCCAATCATCAATGATTAAGTGATTTTCTAAGGTTTCTAATCCTGATTCTTGGCCTGTTTCTCGTGTTGATCCTACAAAACCGTTACATCCAGCATGAATCATTGCAAGACCAATGTTCATCTGTGGTAGCAGCCCATCTGTTCGCCCCATTAGACATGCTGAGGTCAGAAAAATACTTGGTTTTCCATATACCCAGTCTTTTGCATGCGCGACATCCACTGCTTTGGAGTATGTATCATACCCGTAGAGTGACGCAGGGAACCAGAACCAATCTCCATGCCCAAGATATTCAATGTAGTTCGCATCTGTATAGACGTGTAAACGCGTCGTTATTTGCCGACTGTTCCGTAAGTCACCATATACCGTTGATGCAAACCCGTAGGTTTTGATTTCTTTTGAATAAGGTATTTGATGGAAAATCCCTCCGGTTTCACTAAATCCTTCTCCGAAGATGAAACTGAATCGATTATGCCAGTCTGTTAGACTGGTTGGTTGTCCACAGAGGTTTTCATAAAAGAACGTTCGTGCGATTAAGACAGAAACATCCGCCACATCCCAGCCGATTATACGCCCCACTGATAGGTTCTCGTTGAGTGAATAAGGGTTATCTGATGGTAACCCTCTATCAGGGATGTCTTCTTGTGAGGGACCATAGTAGTACATCGGAATCATGGTGGTATCAGCGAGGAGGGCAAGCCATGCAGGTCCATTGAGATACCCGCTATGGAGGTTATGTGTTTCAAGGAGTTGAATCGTGCGATTGAGTTGGTCAACTGTTGTATTGACTTTTTCATTGGTGAATCTGTGTAGTGATTCATTATACCAGGGGCCAGTTCCTGATCCTTTGGCAGCTGTTGCATACGAATTATCGGTGAGTTCCCATGTTGTATTTGCGATAAGCAGGCCGCCATGTGCTGCGGTGAGATACGGTGCCATCATGGAAAGATTGAAAATCAGTGGGAGATGTGGCCGTGCTAATGTGGTAATAGTGGCTGTTACTGTGATGTCTGCATCGACGCTGGATATCCCTCGTTGGATGAAGAAGCCACCTTTCAGCCCATTGTACACCTTAACCTCAAGGTTATATTTTCCGGATGCGTTGCAGGCGAGTGTTTCAAGCTTTGTTTTTCCGATGTCGTATCCCATGCTATTTGCATAGGAAACAATATGTCCGGTTGCATCTGTGAGTGTCATGAAGATGAGCGGAACGATGGATAAGTTGTTTCTATGGAATGGGTTTGTTTTTTGGTTGATCTCCCCTGAGATTTGTACACGTGTAATCCCATCAGGGACTGATATGATATATTGTCTGGTATCGTTTCCTTTGAAAGTTATTTCTTTGCCAAGGATGATGAGTTTTTTGTTGGTGATATGATCCGGGATTGTTGTTTCGGTTGTGTTGATGGCTGCGGGTGGGATTGCATCTGCTGGGTTGGTCATGGTGATGTAGTTGAT
>JAPKYE010000136.1 GCA_026394495.1 Methanobacteriota archaeon
TATCAAGAAAGCCACAGCAACAGCAGGATATTCTGAGGACTATTACTATGAGGGCGTACGACGGATCCAAGAGCAGTTCTCATCTGGGGATAAGAAAGATTACATCTATGGTCCTGGGTATATTGAAGAGTTCATCGCACAAATAGATATCACAGGTAGTAGCCAGAAGATCACCTATATGTTGCAGGATGCAAACTACAATGTTGTTGCGCTCGTTGATTCTAGTGGCACCGTTAAAGAGCAATACACATATGATCCGTATGGGACACTTGCTGCGATGGATACGTTTGGAACAGGTGTACCTGTGAATCGTGTGGGTCATCAGGGTTTGTTCTTTGAGAATTTCAACATCGGTGGGTTATCCACCACTGCAGTTGGTTTATACTATAACCGGAACCGCTGGTACAGTCCCAGTCTTGGTCGGTTTATGCAGCGTGATCCCAATGAGGCGGGGATGCCGATTATGACTGCCTGTGCCATGAATGGGGATATAATGCAATTAGTTGCACATCTAAGTATCGAAGGGCAGTATGGCGATGGGATGAATCTGTATCAATATTGTGGAAGCAATCCGGTGAATTCGAGGGATTCAAGTGGATTATTTATTACGGCGATCACATATATGGTAGTTTTTGGATTTGGTTGTTTTTTTGGTCGGGGAATCGCTAATGGGGACAAATTTACTGTGCCAGCTGTGATTCAGGAATTTGTCTTTGGTCTAGCAACTTCAATTATTGGAGAATTAGTTATACCTGATATACAAAAACTTTTTAAAGGTGAGGGACCAATAACGCTGTCAAAAGTGAAAGAAGCGGTGAAATTAATTGTAAAAGGAATAGTGCCAAAATTCAAAACTATAGTCATGCCTGAGACTTGGGGAATTTTACTTAGAATGGTTGTCAGAACGATGATGGGTTTTATTGCTGCTTTTATCCTTGGTGTCGTAGTAGGTTGGGTGTTTACTATGTTGTATAAAGCGTTTGTCTATTGTCTTGATGCAGTTTGTAATTCTCTCGCTGGCTTCTTTGACAACATTATTAGTAGTGCGGGTAAAATGGCAGCAAACATCTGCGCAGGTGTGATTATCGCTGCTGCAGACTATCGTTCTAGAGTGGATGCTCTTATGGACGATATTTCAAATGGCAGGTGGTGAAATGGATGATTACGAGAAAAATCTCAACTCTCATCATTCCTTATTCTTCCCACCTCTTTCTTCGATAAATCATCCTTCACCAAAACAACTATCTCCTTTTCTTTTTCTTTATCACTGCGAAAACCTGCAAAACCCCTTGCATTTCTTCAGCGAAAAACCCGGTATTTTCCATTGTCTACATCCTGTTGTTTACACACGCATAAAACCCCATCTAGTAATCTTCAGCGGAAAAAAACATCTCAATCATTACCCTCCTCCTTTCCTCCTTTTTTCTCTTTTTCTTTTTTGTTTTTAGACCTGCTTTTTTTCCCTGACAAAACCCGCCAATCCCCATGTCTGTCACCTGAAACACTCTTCATTGACCAAAAAAGCAGACGGCTTCTCAACTAGTGATTTCCAGGAGAAAAACAGTTCCCATCCCCGTCGCTTTTGCATTTCCCAACTGCAGCACCTGAAACATGTCTCGTTGATTTCCTGTCCTCCAAGAGAAATTTCCCATCGGCGTCGCCTAGGAAATTCCCATCCCTGTCACTTTTGATTTCCTGTCTTCGTGACATATCGCACCTCTTTTTTTTTGATTTTTAAACGAAAAATACTTTAAATTTACTTTAAGAATACTTTAAATACCAGATGATAATACCTTAAAGTAAGTTGATTTTATGGATACAGAAACATTGCAACAGATCATTTCAAACGGAGAATCCATGGAAGTCGAATTCAAACAATCGTTCCACGGTGTTCAGGATGTTGCACGGATCATCGCTGCTTTTGCAAACACACTTGGAGGTATACTTCTCTTGGGAATACGAGATAATGGGCAAATTGAAGGAATAATGGAAAATCTCGATGTCCTTCAGCAGAAAATTGCGCAATCCAACGCCACCATTCATCCCGCTCCATTAACAACCATAGAAATTCATACCATCGATAAGAAAAAAATACTTGCGGTTATCGTTCATAAAACTGATGCATCTATTTTTCATAGCGTTGAAGGAGTAATCTACATACGACTTGGAAGTACAATCCAACGACTTGAGGGGCAGAGTATCGTTGAATTTCTGCGAAACAGACAGATCCTTCTCTTTGAAGAAACAATAGAGACCTCAGCAACAATAGATGACATTGACATCA
>JAPKYE010000007.1 GCA_026394495.1 Methanobacteriota archaeon
TGCTCTTGGATGGCTTGCATGTGAGCAAAAAATAGATGCGAAAAGCATGATTGTTCTGAAATAAAAGATTTTTTCCTTATCTTTTTTTATCTTCTTTTTTTCTTTGAATACACATTTTTTTTAAAAGATTTGTTTTTAAAAAAATGGATGGTGGGAGGGAAAGGAGGGATAATAGGATGGGTCAACCTTTCGAAAAAAGTTGGTTCTTTCCTTCCCAAATCACCTAATAATCCCGGGGTTTATTTACCTTGTTCGTAGCTAGATATCCATAGGGATATTCATTCGAATGCTTATCTGGTCTACTGTCCCTTTTTTTGGCTGAGTTCCTCAAGAATGATTGATGCGGTCCATCTGGCAACGTTGCCTGCGACGCTTGGGCATTTATCTACATGTGCGCCTGCTTTTTCAAATGCTTCGTATTCTTGTTTATCAAGAAGGTTGTAACTTCGTCCAAACAGTTTTTTCTGCACGTCGCAACAAAGAAGCGAACCGTATTCTTCGATGAATCGGTCGTAGAGTATTTTTGTGTAACGAAAAATCAGTCGTTTCTTTTTTCCTTCTATTAATTCGGAGTATTGGCGGCCAGATAGATAGCCTAGTGCAAGCATTCCTCCTGCGAGTGCACCGCAGGTTCCTTTTGATGAAAGAGATGTTCCACCGGCGAGTGCATCTGCAGATTTGATGAGTGTTTCGTCTCCGATATTAAGGGTTTCTTTGAGAGCCGCAAGTACGCACTGTGGACAACTGCCTACCTTTGCCTCGTAGGAAAATGCACGTTGATATGCTTGGTCGCAGAGTTGTTCTTTTGATGTCATAATTCTCCCCAAATATTTTTTTTATGGATTCTTCTTTGGGTATTTGTAGTTTTGTTCAACAGGAGAAATCCTTCTGGATGAATAATTATTTATATCAGAACCGTACAAATAGTTATTGATACTACATTTCATTATGTATCATATTATGTGGAGGTGCAACATTATGGACAGCAAACATCAAAATCTAGTCATCCCGAACGATATCCCTATCATCTGGGTAAATATTATTTAGCGTTCTCCTGTTTTTATATCACCGGTGTTACATCCATGCGTCGAGTCCTTTCTGTTGGGTCGCCGCAATATCAGACAACCCAAACGCACCTTCTACATAGTTTTCAATCATTTTCTTATACCAGTCAAGATCGATGTCACGTGTATCCTTCAACAGATCAATCGGGTACATGTAATCAATTGGTTTCACCCCGCTTTTGGAAGGTTTCACAATACCGGGCAGCGGTTTTTTGGTCACCACAAATTTTAGTTTCATACGCGTTCGAATCGAATGGCCAAGAAGCTTTTCAAGTGCAGCTGAACGTAACCCAAACACTGACGATGATCCATCTTGGTTTAACTTGTACTGTTTCGCGGGTTGAACCGACTGAATAAGAGTCAGATCATCTAAATCAACCTTGGTGAGATCCAGTTTTAAAATCGCCTCTTTTGTCTTATTTTTTATACTGTTTTTTACCGATTTTCGTGCCATTTCTTCATCGTTCCACTCATAGTTCTCCCGCATAACATTCATCATGAGTTCATCAAGTATTATCCTAGCAATATTTGCTTTATCGGAACCCTTAAAGTTATTTCCTTTTGTCGTCATCTCCACATGATCGTCTTTCGCATCAAAAATCAAATAATTTTTATGTTTCACAAAAATCATTGCATCATGAACCTCAGGTTCTAACTCAAAATCCGGATAATTGAGTTTCGACTGCCATTTCTTGTTGCATTGTTTTATTGCATCAAACGCAACATCTGGTTTTGTTAGCCATGTATCTTCTGTCTGATCGCATGATACACCTAACGCCTGGGAAAATAATGGAAGATTTCCAGCTGAGCGAGAGCATCCTAGATAAATACCATCAGTGTCACCATAAACTACGCGAATCTTTTTCTTCTGCAGATCCTGCAATGTTTCAAAAAGGATCATCTGGCCTTTTGTGGTAATCGCAGCTGCTCCCCAGAGATTAAACTGCCGGCCAGTGACCGTAGGCGCTGCTAAAATTCCATGTGTACCTGCGTTTCGAGCACCTTTTAGACTCTGGTACATCATCTGCAGACGCTGTATATCAACTTTTTTTCCTTTTGTTTTTGCGACTTTTAATTCTTTTTTTACTTTTGCGATCATGTTCATGATGCCGGTCATCGCACAGTTGACAACACCCGCTGTTTCATCGATGTGTATCCCGAGCAGGAACCCTTGATCAGCAAACTTATCCTCAGATGTGACTTTCCGCCAGGATATATCTTGTTTCTCAAAAAAAGTTTCAGGAAGTTTCTTCAGCCAAATATAATCATCAGGTTTTTCATTTTTCTTGGCGAGTCGGACTGTATCTGCACCGACATTCATCGCCTTGAGAATCGTAGGATACATCGCGCCCACATCTGCGACTACGACATGGTACCAGGGGATAAAATGAGAGTTTGCTTCTTTATCTGGTTTTATTGTCATTCCACCAGGCATATGGTAATTTAATGTTTCTTCATCATCCGTTGCATTTTCGTTATAGATCACATAGGGGTATTCTACCCATTCAGGCATCTCTTCGCCATACTTTATCACTCGGCGTAAATCCTTGGGTAGTTGTTCTTGCATTTTCTTTGCACTGCGGACAATATCATTTTTTGTTGAGCAATCTCGAAAATCCTTTAGCAACGCTTGGGCGATGGATTGAACGCGGCAGATTGGTGGCATGATCTTTTTTTGGTATGCGCTACGAATCATCGCCATATGATCCCACATGTTCACAGCGCCTGTGGGCAGGAGCATGTCAAACGGCATACACGTGGTGAACGCAAGTGGTAGTGCTTGTTGTATCAAATTAAGTGTGACTCCGATTTGTTCTTGTACATCATGTTTGTTGTATTGTAGTGTCCGCTCATCAAGTTTAATCTGAGATGGGGAAAGATAGACTCGATCGGGAATGTGAACACCGAGAAACGGCGCAAGTGATTTCAGGTTGAATTCATCAAGAAATGAGTAAAATTTTCTTGCAGCTAAATACGTATCAAAACTTGTGGGATATATCTGGACGACTTCAGAGCTTACGCCGAAATGAAATGATCGGTCAAGTCTGCATTGTTCTGATATAAATTTCTGTAATATTTGTCGGTTCTCAGATGATAGCTGATCCTGGCAATTTTTTAGTATCCATTGTATTCGTCCGTATATCTGAAAATTGTCAAACCCGATGATGTTGTGTCCTGAGATGATGTCACAGTCTTTAGCAAGTGTGCAAAATTTGCCGAGGTTGTCGATTTCCTCATCTAGATTATTGGAAACCATTTGTTTTACTTCGATGTCTTCCCAGTGTAAAGGACAGTCGATGATGTCAAACTGGAAATCTTCGTTTTTTAGTTGTTTCTTTGATGTAAATCGTATGGTAAACGTCGCATATCCGATGATATCTATGGGTGAGTCTCGTTTTCCTTCTTCGAATTGTGTGATTTCAATATCGTAGATGAGTACTTTTAATGTTTTTTCTTCGCCGTTTGTATCAAAGAGCCATGTGGTATCATTTGCTGCTAGATCAGTTAACGCACGTTGTTGATAGGGGATGTCATGTTCAGCGGTGTAGAATCCTTGTTCAAAAAACAGGTAGTCGCTGACTTCTGGGACGACATAGGATTCTTTGGTGTATACCTTGAACACGTTTCTTTTTTCACGGAAATTGCAGAAGCTGCGGTAATTTTCTATTTCCCCGATTCTTGTTATTTTTGAGAGAATCTGATTGTCTTTTTGGTTTTTTTCTAAGTAATCAATAAATGTTGTTCTTGTATTTTCTGTTGAGACGTCCTTTGGTGTGAATGCAAGGAAATACGGGTTGTGTAGTTCGTTGATTCGTCTTGGTGTTTTTCCTTGAAAGTACAGAAATTCCGGTGAAAGCCCTAGGAGAAGATCACTCATCTAATACCGCCCCGATACAGACTGTTACGTCTGTTGATTCATTTTATGTGAATAATCTTATATGCGGTTATCGTATTTTATTTTTTTGATATGGTATGACCACGCAGATTGTTTATTCTTCAGAGTTTAATCGACATGATAACATCGGGCATCCGGAGAACGCAGAGCGGCTTTTGGTCATGATGAAAGCAGTACAACATGCGCCGTTTTATAATAAACTTTCTTTTATTGAGCCGACGATGGTATCTGAAGAACTCTTATTTTCTGTTCATTCCAAGGAGATGATCCAACAGATTAAAGATATTAGTGATCAGGGAAATTCGTGGATTGATCTAGATACGTATGTGTGTAAGAAAGATTACCCAACTGCACGACTTGCTGCAGGTGGGGTTGTTGACGCATGTCAGAATGTAATTTCAGGTAAAACGGATAATGCGTTTGCCCTGGTTCGGCCACCCGGTCATCATGCGACCGCAGATCGATCGATGGGGTTCTGTTTATTTAACAATGCTGCTCTTGCTGCTCAACATATTTCCAAACTAGGAAAGCGTGTCCTGATTTTTGATCATGATGTACACCACGGGAATGGTACTCAGTCGATTTTCTATGAGAGATCTGATGTGCTGTATCAGTCGTTTCATCTCTCACCACATTATCCTGGTACTGGTGCTATCAATGAGATTGGAACTGGATCTGGAAAGGGATATACCGTGAACGCACCGTTGTTTCATGGAGCTGGAGATGATGTTGTGTCTTGTCTATTGGATGAGATATTTATTCCCATCGCCCGTCAGTTTAAACCAGATATCATCATTGTTTCTTCTGGTTTTGATTCCCATCATGCTGATCATCTTGGTGGTCTTGCATTGTCCACAGATTTTTTTGGGGAGATGATTAAAAGATATCAGGAAATCCAACCAAAACTTGTCTGCACATTAGAAGGCGGTTACAATTTGGATTGGATCGGAAAATGTTTACTGTCTCAGATCGGTCAGTTAACATCTCATCCTCTGGTTTTTGGGGAAAAAACCTTTGAGGATAAAACCGGGGAACAGATTGTCCCCTTGTTGAAAAAAGGATTAAAAGGTTTTTGGAGACTCTAAAAAAAGATTTTTAGTCGAAGATCATGCCCATACCGGTTGCCGCGGAATCTTCCTGTTGCAAGATTTTTTTGTTGATTTCCTCTGCTTTTTTCTTATCTAGTTTTTTGAAACCTAGTTCCTTTGCTAGTTCTTCTGCACGTTTTACGCCCTGTTCGCTTCCTTCGATTTTCAGGTATGTTTCTGTTCCTTTTATGTCGAGTGCATGTGCATCTCTGCTGAGTATACTTTGTCTGCTGACGACATCATCTTTTATGAGGGTATTGATTTTTCCTACATGTTCTGAATCTATCTTGAAAATCACATAGATCATGGTATTCACCTAAATTCTGTTGAAGGTAACGTAATAAGGGGTCCTATATAAAATTACTCTTTTTTTAGGAGGCGTCCGTCTCTGTTGATTTCTTGTTTTCTGATGCGTGTGGAGCTTATTGGTCGTCCATCGTCTGCGAGTACAAGCGGTATTTCGATGATTTGAATTGGTTTCTTTTTGTTTTTTATACGTATCTGGTTGATTTCTTCTGCAGTTGGTCGTGTTGCAGAAGATACTATAAGTGCATCAAAATCTTCTTTTATCGTAGGCCCGTATTTATCATGGATGGGTTGTATGATAATTGTTTGTGTTTTTTTTTGTTTATAGAGAAAAGATTCAATTTCTTTTTTTCGTTGTTCAAATGATAAGGTTACATCTTTTTTCTCTGCAAGGTTTCCTGTTGTTATGCCGATGAAGAGGTACCCGTTTTTTCCTGTAATTCTGAGTGCAGTATCGATAAGTTGTTCATGGCCTCTATGAAACGGATTGAATGTTCCACCAATGCATACCTTCATCAAGGAGAACATCGGATAAGAATTATTAAACATATTGACCTGAATTCTCTGATATTTTAATTGAAAATATTGGATATAAGAAAACTATAAATTCTCTTAGTATATCTCTTTCTTTAGTTAAGAAGGATGGGACAATGCGGCAACTAATGCGTTTAATGGCAGTTATCCTTGTGCTAATATTAGCGAATAGTTTCATAGTTTTATATACTCAACATAATTGGAGTGCTCAAGGTTCAAAGATATGGGTCGATAAAAATGTAATTTACCCTGAAGAAGCAGATGGAACTATAGGTAAACCTTATAAATATATTCAACAGGCGATTGATGCAGCGCAAAACGGTGATATTGTTTGTGTTCTTCCTGGGGAGTACCCCGGAAATTTGGTTATTGATAAATCTATTACCCTTACAAGTCAGGGTAAAAGCAAAACCATTCTGAGAGATAGTACAAAAATAGCATATATGATCGATATAACTGCTGATTCAGTTTCACTAGAAGGGTTTACATTTTATGATGATGTAAACACCAGTCATCGGAAAGCTATGATTCATATCGCGCCAGATACAAATGATATCGTTATCGCAGGTAATGATATTAATCAAAGTGTAGTAGGTTATGGCGTTATTATCGAAAGTGCCAAAAAGGCAGTTATAAAAAATAATTTTATATATCAAAATAAAGGGATCGACATAGTTTCTTCTTCAGCTATTAGCATCCTAAATAATACTTTCAAAAGTTGTCCCGGAACATGTATCAGACTTCGATCTTCCAACAATAACTATATTGAACAAAATACCCAAAATTCTTCAATCAGTTCATATGGAATTTATATTGATGATTCTAGCGACAATGCCATTACAAAAAACACTGTTGTTGAAAACGATATCAGTGGCATGGTTCTCCGTGGTGGGACTATGAATACAATTTTAGATAATATTATTAAGAACAATGCGATTGGTGTTAATGTAGAATCATCTGACTGTAGCGTTTCATCTAACTCTTTTGTTTCTAATGGCATTGGCATCAACTTAGGTGCATCTCGCTGCATTGTCCAAAATAATACTATTTCGCAATCTACGTCTCATGGGATTTATACATTGTCTGAAAGTCATGATAATATAATTTCTAAAAATACATTCAGTGATAATGTTGGAAATGCACAAGATGGGGGCGTTAATCAGTGGGATGATGGAACTGTTGGTAACTATTGGGATGATTATTATGGTCCAGATAATGACAATGATGGATTCGGGGATATTTCTTATATAAAAAATGGTGTTAACGACAATTATCCAACAGGTGTTTTTCAAAAGCCACCGGTTATTTCTGATCCTTCGCCCGCGAATCTTGCTGAGGGGATAAGCAAACAACCTAGCTTACGTGTAAAAGTTACTGACCCGGAACTGGGAAGGTTGACGGTATACTTTTATTATATTCTTAATAACAAATCATATCTGATAGATGTTGCGTATAACGTGGAAAGCGGAAAAACTGCATCAGTTCCTTTTTATTCCATGATCGAAGGAAAAAATGCTGTATATACATATATGGGACAGGGATATGATTATATCGGTACTTGGTATGTCGTCGCAGAGGATATGTACTCTCAGACAAAATCCTTGGAATGGATATTTTCCACGCTTGAAGTACCAATCAATAACCATAGACCGGTTGCAAATACTGGAGGTCCTTATAGCGGTGAAGTTGGTGACGTTATTAGTTTTGATGGGACAAAAAGTACCGATGATGATGGTACTATTGAGTTTATCCGTTGGAGTTTTGGCGATGGAACAAATGTATATAATGTTCGGTCACCTTCTCACGCTTATCAAGAGGCGGGTACTTGGCAGGTGTCGCTTGTAGTAATCGATAACAACGGGGCTAGTACGAATGCTTCGACTGTTGTTACTGTTGGTTCAAAAAAGAATGACCCTCCAGTTGCTTATGTTAATGGAAATTTTTCAGGGGTCGTTGATCAATCAGTTCAATTTAGTAGTCTAGGAAGCTACGATCTAGATGCTGGTGATCGACTTTCATATCTTTGGAATTTTGGTGACGAGATCACATCTACAGAACAGAATCCCACCCACAAATATTCTAAAATTGGTCAATATCTCGTAACGCTTACGATAACAGATACGGATGGTCTAACATCTGTTGATTCTGGATACGTTACTGTTACTTCTCCTGCGAAACAACCTGGTTTTGAATGGATGTTACTGGTTATAGCTGCTCTTGTTCTGTTTCTAATTAAAAAACGAAAATGCGAATAACTTCTGATTCAATACCATAAAAAGGGTTACATATTTTTTTTTGATTGGTCCCTTTTTCTTTCTTCCATTAGTTGTATTGCTCGGTCAATATCAGCATGATGATCTTCTGGATTTTCGGTATTTTTAACTGTGGAAATTATTTTTTTTGTTTGCGTTTCCTTAGGATTTATTTCTCGTAGATGTTCTTTGGTTTCCGCTCGGTTATCTATTTGATTGCTGAGTCGGTTCACCTCAGTTTTCCAGTCTGTGACCTCCTGTTTCAAATGTGTAATGTATTCTTGTAAATATGGTTGATTTACAGTGAAATCGGGCATTAATATATTATCCTGTTGTAAAGATCGATTTCTTTCTAGCATGATTGCTTGTTGTAATGTTTTTATGAGAAATTCTGTTCTGTTTTCAGCTAGTTCATCTATTTGTTGGATGAGATCAACCGGTAATCTGAAATTATATAATTTTTTCTCTTTCATGAAATGCTTTCTCCTCAGAATCTTAAAATCTGAATCATATGAATACTTTTAAAGACATCGCTTGTTTTCAGGTGGGTATGAGTAGTTGTTGTCGAGAGTATGAATGTATTCACTGTTGTAAAGCTACACATATGCCGTTGTCCTATGATGATGTTGACCGAATATCTGGGTTAGGATATGCGTCTCATTTTTTTGTTAGGAGGTCACGGGGTTGGTTGCAGTTACGAAATCGAAAAGGGAAATGTGTTTTTCATGATGGAACCGGGTGCATCATTTATGAGCATCGGCCAGAGGGTTGTCAGTTGTATCCTGTGATTTTTGATAAAGAATTTGATTCTGCGGTTGTTGATGATGAATGCCTTCATCTGGATTGTTTTATACTGTCAGATGATTGTGTGCAAAAACTTTATCTGCTCGTCTCTAAAATTGAACACGAACGAGATGAACGAGTTAAGAAAAAACGATGAATCTTTTCTTCGTTGGTATTCAGTATTTCGTAAAACACTCGTGATCCTGCCAGAGTGAGATGTCTGCCCTGTGTTTTATGGCAGTTGTGAAATGGTTCTGTGGGATGTGTTTTCGCTGTGGTTTCAACTGTGTTTTTTTCTTTTTCCTTTTTTTGGGTTCTGAAACGAAGTGAGGGAATTTTTTTGCAAGTATTTTTTTTGTAATAATATATGAAAAATAAAAGACAAGTATCACCTCAGCAAATAAAAGCAGTACAGCTGTGTTCCATCCGGGTGTAAAAAGTTTTGATACGATATTGTATTTTGTGTAAAGATAATATAAACTAAGGATTGTTCCTCCTGCGAGAAGAATGTAGCTGAAGTAGGTGATATCTAAGGTTAATGATGTTGATTTTTTTTCTCTAATGTAATTTGTAATCATTGTGTATATATGGATCGTTAAGAGAAAATATGCTGATGGGGAAATTAACAGAGAGAGCATGTATATGGTTGCGTCGACCGTTGTCATTACTTTTATGGTGAGTATATATGATGTCGTTGCGATGGCAATGGCAACAAGACATGCGATAGCTAGTGTTTCAATCATATAATATAATTGGAGTTCTTTTGTATATTCGTTTTCGATTGGATTGTTTTCCTCGGTTTTTTCAGGTATGGCGTATGGTGTATCTGGAGTATCAGTTGGTTGGTGCATGATTAGGAAAACGCATAGGTAGTATAAAAATTTTCAATAGAGGCTTTGATTTTTCATTTTTTCTCGGAGGACGTGATTTCGGGATAAGGTGCCTCATTCAAAAAATACAAAAATTTATATACGTACAAAGCTACCATTGTATCTGTATGTGGACGGAGGCTATTCATCGTTACCAGCGAAAACAGATTCTAATAGGTGGAGTCTGTGGCATATTGATTCCGATTGTTCTGTTTTTATCGTTAGCGTGTGCGCTGTCGTATTCTCCTTGGTTTAATTGGACACAACACGCGTTGAGTGATCTAGGGATCTCTGGTGTTTCATCGTTCTTTTTTAATTCAGGGATGATTATTTGTGGTATTCTTGCGTTTTTCTTTTCGTTGGGATTGAGTAGACTCTTGGTTAATAAAATAGGGGTATACCTCCTTTGTATAAGTTCTCTTGCAATGATTGGAATCGGGATTTTTCCGGAAACCGTCGGTGGTCTTCATTTTGTTGTGTCTGCAACATCTTTTTTGTTGCTTGCGGTTTCTCTTCTCATCGTAGGGTTAACGATAATGCGCAATAAGACAGAACGACCGATTGGTATCCTTGCATTTGTGTTTATTGTTCCAGCATTAATTGGTTCTCTTATTCTTCTTCCTTCGTTAAAAGGGATTGCGATTTCAGAGACATTAGTGTGGTTTCCCGCGTTTTTCTGGATGATGGTTTATGGGTTACGAATGATGTTTTTCTAAGGTTTTTTTCTTTTGTAAAATTTTGAAAAAAAATGTTTTTTTAAAAATGATAAATAGAGAGCCGCTGAAGGGATTTGAACCCTCGGCCTGCTGATTACAAATCAGCCGCTCAACCGGGCTGAGCTACAGCGGCATGTTTTTTTTGTAGCCTGAATATCAATACCTATATAAAATTCTCTGGGTGCATAGGTTTTTATTTTTCTTGTTTCTAAATAGGTGATTGTTGCCTTATTTTTTTTTGCAATCTTTTCGAGATATTTTAATCGTTCGTCCATTTTTTCTTCTTTTAATATATCATAATAATGTATACTGCATGGATCTGCGGCGATCTGTAAGGCTTGTGAAAAAAACAGATGAGCTGAAAACGGCAGGTTCATGATGATCCGGTCTGCATGTACATTCATTTTTTTAAACATACGAGGCGCGTCTTTGGCATCCATGGAGATTGCTTCGATTTTGTCAAGGAGTTTGTTTTTTCTGATGTTTTGTTTTGCGTATCGTATTGCTTCTTTGTTTTTATCTAGAGCGTAGATTATTGCGGGTTGTGCGTATGATGCGATGATAATAGAAAACGGTGCCACTCCTGCGAACATATCGACTATGGTTTCTTTTGGTTTTACAAGTGATGCTATATGTTTTCTTTCTGTTGCGAGTCGTGGTGAGAAATATGTTTTTTGTACGTCGACATCAAATGTTAGGTTGTATTCTTTATGTGTTGTTGTGGTTCGTTGTTCTCCTGCGATGATTTCTAGGTTTCGTGTGCGTAGTTCTCCGGTCACAGCTTCGATAGCGCAGACAACTTTTATGTTTTTATTTACAGTGAGTAGTGATTCTCCGATGTTTTTTTTATACTTTTGAAGATTTTTTGGGAGTTTTATAAGGATTATATCTCCGATGATATCATATGATGTTGGTAGTGTGTCTTGGATTTGTTTTGGGAGTTTAAGGATGTCTTTGTATGTTTTTGGTTTTGTTTTTTGTTTTTCAAATTCTTTTTCCATGATTGTATTTTTAGTTTTGAACAACGTTTTTGGAACGGTTTTTATGGGGAAATAAACGAATTGTTTGTCTCTGATGATGCGTAAATCAGTACGAAGAATGTTGTTTTTAGAGAGAAACATCCGCGTTTGTTCTGCTTGTTTGAATCGTACTTGTATGCCTTGGGTTTTTTCGGTTTTCATTTGTATTAATATAATATATATCTAGTATTTTATGGCTACGTAAAAAAGGTTGAGTCCCGCCTCCCGGATTTGAACCGGGGACCTGCCGGTCACGGCCATATTGGGTCTACAGCCGGCCGCTCCAGCCAGACTGAGCTA
>JAPKYE010000029.1 GCA_026394495.1 Methanobacteriota archaeon
ATATTTGAAATCACACCAAAAGGAAAAAAAATGATTTTCAATACAAAGAAACAAGGAGAAAACATGATGAAAATAATCATGAAATTCAGAAATTTAATTATCGATATTCTTGAAGAAGACGCCGAAGTAGTCTCAACCATGATGCATATACAAAACTATGCGTTTGAATTATCCAAAGAAAAAAAATACGAAGTATTAAAAATACTAAAACATTGTGCGTCTGATTTACAAAAGGAGATATGTTAACATGAAAAAAATATTACTCATTCTATGTATTTTCGGGATAATGCTCGTATCGTGTATTCCTACAATATGTGCTGATCCCGCAATAATGATTTCATCATATACAGTATCCCCCGAAATCCTAATGCCCGGGGACATCGCAGCGTTAACACTCACCGTTACAAACGGTGAAACAACAGCAACACGAACCACGGCAACAGTTGAAGGAAGCACATCAACCACAACAACGAAAACAATCGGTGCCTTCCTAGATAACATATGGATTGTTGCTGCTCAATCAGGAAATAAACAGATATATGCCACACTGAATTATCCCGATGTAGGCTATCTAGCACCAGCATCGCATATTACGATGCCGTTCAAACTTATCGCCGATGACAATATCAGCGAAGGACTATATTTTTTAACCGCACATATTGATGTAGAAAGCTATCAAGATGTAATCTATCCCATTCCCATTAAAGTCAGTAATGCCACAGTTGATGCAATTGCAACAAGTATTCCATCTAAAATATCTATGGGCGGGACATCAGATGTTACGATCACCCTTGTCAATAATCGAGAAAATTCTGTTGATAAAGTCATGGTGACACCAACAGGAGATGACGTCGGGTTTGTACCCGCAAGCGTTTTTATTGGATCGTTAACCGCTGGAGACTCACAAGACATAGTTTTTTCAATAAAACCTCTGGCAAGTGGTACGAAGAATCTTACGTTTGATGTAAATTATTACAATGGTGATAATCTCCATAATACATCATTAGAGACTACAGTTGACGTCGTTGAGACGTTGGATGTAGCATCGATAGTCACCAGTTTTCCTTCAAGTATCACCAAAGGTGGCTCCGCACGGATCAGCATTGAGGTGTACAATGCAAAAACCGAGAGAATAACAGGTGTTCTTGTTACTCCCATCAGTAATGCAACAGTTGTTCCTTCGCAGTATTTTATTGGTGCGATGGACCCGGATGATGTTTTTTCTGCATCATTTGATATCTATGCAGATACCGTTGATTTCGGGACACATACGATAGGGTTTATTGTATCGTTTAAACAAGGAAATGACTACTATGAAACACCAGCGATAAGTAAGTCGTTTCAAGTTATATCGGGAGTAGGGACTAGTTATCAAAACTCCGGTGGTACAAGTAGTCAGTCTGCTGCATCTTCCGGCATGCCTCAGGCGCCTTCGCTTACTGTCTGTATTTCGACTATACTGATAATCATAATCGTTATCGTTGCTGTTGTCATCGTTTTTATACGTTGGAGAAAACGGCGGAAGGCGAAATGATCAAGGATGTCATCGTCACCCAGAACATCAGTAAAACATATGGGAAACCTCCCCTTCAAGTCTATGCACTACGAGAGACAAATCTACGAATAAAACAGGGTGACTACATAGCAATAATCGGGCCGTCTGGCTCTGGGAAATCGACACTCATGAATCTTCTTGGTTGTCTCGATAAACCAACCGATGGGAATATCCTTATTGAGGACATGGATGTTTCAACCTTAAACGAAAATAAACTTGCACAGATTCGACGGGAGAAAATCGGCTTTATCTTTCAGAAATATAACTTAATTCCTACATTAAACGCCTTGGAAAACGTTGAACTTGCCATGGGTTTTGCCGGAGTGGATACAAAAACACGAACCGAACGGGCGAAACAACTACTTGAAATGGTTGACCTTACGAAACGAATAACCCATAAACCTTCTGAGATGAGTGGTGGCGAACAACAACGTGTTGCGATAGCTCGGGCGCTTGCGAATAATCCATCCATCATTCTTGCAGATGAGCCGACAGGAAATGTTGACTCAAAATCCGGTGACAACATCATGCGGATTTTGGAAGATGTCAACAAGAAAGGAGAAACCATCATAGTAGTCACACATAATATGGCTATTGCACAACGAGCGAAAAGAATCCTACGGATACAAGACGGAGAGGTAAGAGAAGAACATGCTTAAAGATCATGTCAAGCTTGCAGTAAAAAACCTTCGTCATCGAATGTCCCGATCACTGTTGACGCTCCTAGGTATCGCAATTGGTATCATGGCGATTATCTCCCTGATGGCACTAGGTGAAGGGATGCAACAAGCAGTAACTGGGGAATTATCCTCGTTATCTGACGTCATCATTGTTTCAACAGGCGGAGACATTATGTCTTCATTTGGCGGAGGCGGAGGTGGTTCTACTAGTGAATATTTTACCGAGCGGGATATCGCCGATATTGAACGCATCCAGGGAGTAAAAGATGTAAGTACCCAACTATCCGGTTCTGCTCTTGCGGAATATAACGGGAAAGCAACCATTGTCGCACTCACAGGTATGGATATCGAGGTGATGAGGCTTCAATATGCGAGTCAGAGCCTTCATGCAGGGGCTTTTCTTAATGACGGTGATCAAAATAAAATCATGATAGGGTATGGTATCGCGCATGACACCTTTGATGCGGATATCCCTGTTGGCGGGAGAATAAAATTCAATGGAGAAAAGTTTTTTGTTACAGGCATTTTTGGTAAGCAGGGGATGGGTGGTGTTTCCTCAGATAGTATTGTTCTGATGAGTACTCGTGATTTTAAAGCATTGACCGGTCAGAATAATATGAGTATGGTTTATTTACGTGTGTTTAACGTAAACGATGCTGAATCAATCGCTCTCAACATTGAAGAAGCGATCAACGAAAATCACGGGAGAAAAGATTTTGCGACTGCGACGACGATGACCTCGATTCTTGAAACAGTTCAAACAATTCTTACACTCGTTCAACTTGTTCTTATTGCGATTGCGTCAATCGCATTGGTTGTTGCTTCGATTGGGATCATGAATACTATGATGACGTCTGTGATGGAGAGAACTCGAGAGATAGGTATTATGAAGGCGATCGGTGCCACAAATAAAGATATCATGAGTATTTTTATTATTGAGGGTATGCTTGTGAGTACTATTGGCGGTATTTTTGGTATTATCATGGGTGTGTTTGGGTCGCAGGCGCTTTCACTGATCTTAAGCAGTTTTTTTTCGTCTATGTCTGGGACACAGCTTGTCCCGATTATTACACTTATGTCTGTTGTTCTTGCAGTCGCTGTTTCACTAATTGTTGGTGTGCTTTCAAGTTTGTACCCAGCATGGAAAGCCGCTAGAATGAGTCCAATTGAAGCGGTACGATACGAATAAAAAAAAATGATAGATCGGCTTATACTGTTAGTGTTTTTTCTAAAGCGATCGTTGCTTTTCCACCAACCTGTACCACATTATCTGTTATTTTGACAAATACCCTGCCAGGTCTCCCGATGATATCTCCCTGTTCACAGACCAAATTCTTGTTTTTGATAATTTTATGGTGTAATAAATAACTCGATACAGCACCGTTTGCAGTGCCTGTTACAGGATCTTCATTTACACCATATACTGGAGCGAAATTTCGTGCATGATACACGGAATCGGGTTCTTTTGTTTCAAAGGTAAAAACATGAAAACTACCGGCACCAAATTTTTCGCACATGTTTTTAATTTTATTAAAATCAGGTTTCATGTTTTTAAGAACATCAAATGATTGTACACAAATCGGTATCGTGAAGAGACCAGTGGATACCATTTGCTTAGGTAACGAATCATCGATATCTTCTTGATTTATATTGAGTGAATCAGCAATTAAAGATATATTAAAAGATATATCTTTATATATTGGATTATTCTGAGTCATCATCACCCGATCAATCCGATTATCCTCAATATTTACGATAGTAACTGGAAGAATACCTGCTTTTGTTTCCTGGGTTACAACAGTATTTTTCTTTAGCAGCCCTTTTAATGCCATAACAAAAAATGTGGCAATCGTTGCATGTCCGCAAAGATTTACCTCAACGGTTGGAGAAAAAAATCTCACATTAACATCTGCTACGGAACTATGAAAAACAAAAGCGGTTTCAGAAACATTCAATTGTTTTGATATCTGTTTCATCTGTTTATCAGTAAGATCTGGTGAATCAAGGACGACACCCGCAGGATTTCCACCCTGAAGTGAATCTGTAAATGCATTGACTTTCAGGACGTTGACATTCATACTAAATCATCTTTTATGATTCCAATCCTTTGAAGAAAAATCTTTTTCAAATTTTTTTGCCAACACCATCTCTTCTTTAGTAAGTGATCCTTCAATCAACTCTACATCAAATTCCTGCTCAAAACCCTGTTTCATCGCAAAAGCAACATCATCAAAATTTAGTTCTTTACCTAAAATATGCTTAATCGACGTCACCCTTTGTTTTACATCTTTAATGAGTTTATCTTTTATCTTTTCACTTGGAACCTTAAGCAAAGAAAACATTAGATCAACATCAACATCCATAATAATAGTCCCATGCTGCAACACCGTTCCAAATTTTCTCGTCTGGGCATTACCTGAAATCTTTTTTCCACCAGTAACAATATCGTTGATAGGTGCATATTCACTCTTTATTCCCAGATGATTCAATCCGTTGATAATTGCCCCACATATCAGCCCATAACTCTTCATGATGTTTACAGGCATCTTTGGATGAGATTCCGAGATCACAATACTATACGTAAGCTCTTTATCATGAAATACTGCACCGCCACCAGTGATCCTTCGAACATAATCAACACCAAAATTTTTACAAGCAACTACATCAATCTCTTCAACCAAACTTTGAAAATACCCGATAGAAATCGCAGGAGGCACCCAACCATACAACCGAACCGTAGGAGGAACCTTGCCTTCACTATTTGCCACAAGCATGGCTTTATCTATCGCCATATTTGCATATGCGCTGTTTGCACCAGTTTGTAATAATCGCCATTGTTCATTCATGGTTTACACATCAAAATTCCGTGGGTTAATCCCTCTGCATCGACACCAATAAATTGAATGTTGTACTCTGTAATAATCGAACGAATCTTATCGAGCAACTGTTCATGTTCAACTATCGTATTTTTTAAGGCATTTTCCATTTGTTCAATTGATTCTTCAGGATATGCAAAAAAATCACCGGTTATTCGAATCTCACGGATACGATCGTTTTTTTTATCATATTCTAGAAAAATTTTGAGAAGCTTCCCGTTTGGCACCTTATACACTGATTGAGATCGCATGTCCATTGGGCATATACATTTCGTTTTTATTAAGTTCCTCATCAAAAAACTGCTTTCTCGGCATGATATGAGCTTCGCACGAGTGGTCCTGACTCAACATGCACAAAACCCATACCAAAAGCAATTGCTTTAAACCCTTCAAAATCCTCAGGAGTATAATATTTACTCACTGCCGCATGCTTTCTTGTTGGCTGTAGATACTGCCCGATCGTTAAAAAATCAACATCCGATGCCCGTAAATCCTGCATCGTTGCACATATCTGATCTTTTGTCTCCCCAAAGCCAAGCATAAAACCAGATTTGGTTTTCATCGTTTTTTTTATTGTTTTAATGGTTTTTAACACCGATAAACTCCGCCTATAATCACCTTCTGGTCGAATCACAGGAAACAAATCCTCAACAACCTCGATGTTATGATTGATTACATCAGGGGCTGCATCGATAACAGTCTGCAAAGCGTTTATATCTGCTTTAAAATCAGGGATCAACACCTCAATTTTACAACCATTATTCATCAGTCTAATTTTCTGTATAGTCTCAGAAAAAACACCTGCTCCACCATCCGGCAAATCATCACGTGTCACCGATGTAATAACCACATATTTCAAACCTAATGTTTTAACACTATCTGCTATGTCCTTTGGTTCATTCTCGTTTAATGGCAACGGCTTTCCATGATTTACATTACAATAAGCACAATTTCTTGTACACACATCACCTAAGATTAAAAAAACAGCGGTTCCACACCCAAAACACTCTGCAATATTCGGACATCTTGCCTCTTCACAAATGGTATGCAGCTTTGCGGTTCTCAACAAATTTTTCATTTCCACATACGTTTCTCCGCCGCCAACGCGCACCTTCAACCAATCCGGAAGCCGTCTCATCATCCAAACAGAAAAAACAGAGATGTTTATAGCTATTTTGCTTAAACGTTAAAAATAAAGAAGAAAAAATGAAAAATTCATCGATATTCTTGTGTTCCTAAACACCCATCACCACACGCAATAGATCACGTAAACCTGGAGATAACCCAAGAATAATGATCCCGATCTTCAGAAGATTCACAAGCCGTCCATAATGTTTGAGTTCCTTTTTATATAAGATATCAAAAAACGCGATCACCATAAGAATCATCAGAAGTTTAATGATAGGAAACAACGGTGGCCAAACATCCAGTAAAAGATTAGACACCGGATGTTTTTCTTCATAAAGCGGCAACCCCATATGAAACGGATCATAAATGCTGATATAACTAGTCAATCCATCAACCAGATGACCAACAATCATACACAGATTCAATGGTTTCCGATACACCGCAAGAGCCTGTTTTTTAGAAAATGTTTTTGAAACAAGATACACACCAAAGGCTATCGCTGCAACACATCCAACAATCAATAAAAGAATATCAAACCGAACCCCTGCAGAGTAACTCCACTGATCACCAACAATCCATCGTCCGATAAGATACAACGATGGAAGTAAAAACAGTAATCCACCAGAAAACAACACCGTATTCAGGGTACAACAATGCTTTTTTACGAACATGTACACAAGAGGAATAAATGCAAACAAAGAAATCACAACAAACACAAAAGGATCAATACGTGGGAGACCAAACGAAACATCACCTAACCATAACAAAACATATACAAAATCAAACACACAAAACAAAAGAACTGAGGAAATAATTTGTTTCTTCACAGATTGTTTTTGAATACTAATTCCTAGAAATAAAAAAACAAGGGCATAGACCGCGATCTGAAAATAAATAAACGGAGAAATAAAAAAATATACCGAAGGAACAGAAAAATAGTTTGTATCCTCAAGAACACGGGTCACAGGACCAAACAAAATATACGGCATCAGTGCAAGACAAAACCACCAATCAATCGATACCTTAAGTTTTTTTAATAGCTGATAAATCCCATACAATGCACCAATGAGAATAATACCATACGTGATCTCAGAAACAAGGGTGTACCCTTCATTTGCCGCTACCCCATTATACGTAACTGTATGTCCAGTTGCATCAGAAACCACAGGTCCCCAATAGTATTTCCATATCCAATTATCATAAAAAATACTAGGAGACAAAAGACATCCGACAACAACAATGACGATAATGCCTATAAGGAGACATACTGATACAAACAACGCATTTTTCTTTAAATACTCTCTCCAGTTCATAGATAAAGTAGCGAAAGTAAAGATAATATATATAACCAGCGGTTTATCTCAGTGAAGAACTATGGAACGATTCACAAAATTCAAAACCATGATATTTCCCAGAGAAGTCCTCGTCGGGCATGATACATCTGATGAAATCCAAGGAATGTGCCAACGAGTCACAAACGGCAATAACGCACTCGTTGTCGTCGATAAAAACACAAGGAAAATCTCAGGGTTACGCATAGAAAAAATCTTATCAAATGCAGGGTATGATGTGGAAATGATTACCATCTCCCCGCCCTTGATCTCAACAAATATTCCCGCAGTCTGGCCGACAATCAACGATGTTGATTATGTGATGAAAGAAGCGAAAAAACACCATGCGGATTTCTTTCTTGGGGTTGGAGGTGGATCTGTCATCGATGTCACCAAACTTGCTGCATCAGAAGTCTCAAAAGCATTCATCAGTGTTCCCACATCAGCATCACACGACGGGATCGCATCACCACGTGCTTCCTTAAAAGATAAAAAAGGATCGGTTTCGAAAATCGCGAATTCACCGATAGCAGTCCTTGCTGATTCAACGATCATCTGCCGTGCACCATACCGGATGCTTGCCTCCGGATGCGCAGATGTCATATCAAATCTTACGGCCGTGAAAGACTGGGAACTAGCACATCGGTTAAAAAACGAGGAATTCAGCACGTTTGCAGCATCACTTTCTCAGACCTCATCAAAACTCCTCCTTGACAAAGCCGAAGACATCAGATCCGGTTTTGAAGAAGCAGTATGGCAAGCGGTCAAATGCATGATCGTCTCAGGAGTCGCGATGAGCGTAGCAGGAAACACTCGACCAGCATCTGGTGCAGAACACATGTTTTCCCATATGCTTGATAGAATCTGCCCAGGAAAAGCAATGCACGGAGAACAATGCGGCGTCGGATCAATCATGATGATGTACCTTCATGGAGGAAACTGGAAAGAAATCAGAGATGCACTGCGCGCGATCGGTGCACCAACCAACGCCAAAGAACTAGGAATACCTGATAAAAAAATAATCGAAGCACTCATTCATGCCCAGGAGATGCGACCAGACCGATACTCAATTCTCGGAGAACAAGGACTAACGATCGATGCTGCGAAGAAACTAGCGAAAATCACGGGCGTCGTCTAATCAAACATAATGGCAGATGACATTTGCAATCAACCCAGTTGCTCCAGTATATATCTCGACAGAGCCGATGTCATCCATCACGATTTTCTCCCAATTTTTTGTTTGTTCGACAGAATTATTCTCCACCATATTTGTGACGCATGCAACACCAATACAAAATATAGAAGTACCTGATGTTTGACAGTTCCATGCTTCACCAATGATTTTCACATTCTTTGAGATATTCCCTTGGATATCTACTCCATCGTAGACCGTATACATGGTTTGATGCGCTCTTAGGATATAACGCCCACCTGTTTGTTTTGTACTGTCATTAATCAAAATAGTTTGCGGAATTGTCACATTAAAGATATCCCGGATTTTCGCTTCAAGTTCTTCGTCATTAAGTACCACCAGCGTCTTCATCGTCATAACCACAAGAAACGCAGGATATTCTGTATCGTTTGTGGCATACCTTGAACTAACCCATCGTTCAAAACCTAGAAACTGCGTACCACCATCCCGGTTTGCGATGTCCTCATACCAGCCATCAGTCAACACCTTGTCAGAGACATAAGCATTCGTAAGCGAAACACAACCTGACGATAAAACAAGAATGATTACAACAAAAGGACCAAGAACAACAGGTACGATGCACTGACGTTTTATTATTGTATATTTCTCCCTCACAACATTTACATCAGATTTCTTCTACTTTAACCTAACGTAAAGATAAAAAAAGAAGAAAAAAAAATTATTTAAGTTTTCCTTCTTGTTTCAACAGTTTCACACGATCTGTTTTTTCCCAAGTGAAATCAGGGTCTTCTCGTCCGAAATGACCATATGCAGCGGTTTTCTTATATATCGGCCTTCGAAGATCAAGTGTCTTTATGATATCAGCGGGTTTTGTCGGGAAGAACTCACGAACCAATTTTTCGATGTCATCGAGCGGCAGTTTATTTGTACCAAAACAATCAATGTTAATCGACACAGGTTCAGCGACACCAATAGCATACGCAAACTGGATTTCACACTTATCCGCTACTCCGGCAGCAACAAGATTCTTTGCAATATACCTTGTTGCATATGCTGCACTGCGATCAACCTTAGTTGGGTCTTTACCAGAGAACGCACCACCACCATGTCGACCGACACCACCATAAGTATCAACGATAATTTTTCTTCCAGTTAAACCTGCATCAGCATAGGGTCCTCCTCTGATAAACAAACCTGTGGGGTTCACATGAAACACGGTATCTTTATCGATCCAATCTTTACAAATTGGTTTAATCACCGATGCAATCACATCTTTTTCAATACGATCATGAGACACCCCAGGATCATGCTGGGTTGAAACAACAATGGTATCCGCACGCACAGGTTTTCCTTTTTCATCATATTCAATGGAAACCTGGGATTTCCCATCAGGCCGGAAATACGATATCGACCCATTTTTCCGCAATTCTGCTAGTTTTTTTGTGAGTTTATGCGCAAGGGAAATCGGAAGCGGCATGAGTTCTTTTGTTTCCGTACAAGCAAACCCGTACATCATCCCTTGGTCGCCTGCGCCTTGTTCTTTGTACAGACCCTTTCCCTCAGAGACCCCTTGAGAGATATCCGGGCTTTGTTCTGTGATCTGGACCCAGACAGAACAGGTTTCCCATTCGATGCCATACTCGGATTTTGTGTATCCAATTCCTTTAATGGTGTCTCTTACTACATGAGGGATGTCAATGTAGCCGTTTGTGGTCATTTCCCCAAACACCATAACGCCGCCGTTCTTGGTTCCAGTTTCAACAGCAACCCTAGAGTTTTTATCTTGTCTGAGTGCCTCATCAAGGACTGCATCGGAGATAAGATCACACATTTTATCTGGGTGGCCTTCTGTTACTGATTCTGAGCTTATGATACTTTTTCTTTTTGCCATATTCTCATCCACTTCAGTATTTTTTTTACTTCTTTAAACAGGGAAAACTATCATGTCTATATTAAACTTATTCAACACATATAAAAAAAAATTTATAAACAGAAATAGGTTTAGAAAAAAAAGAAAAAAAGATGATTACGCTTCTTCTGCTTTGCGCGTAGTCCACTGAATTTCTTCAAGGTTGTTGTAGATGTCTTCATCAGAGACGTTTACGGGTTGCCGGTCGAGAAGAAGGTTCTGTATTTTCTTTGCTTCTTGTGAGTATCGAATGATGACGTCTTTTCGAAGTTTCCAGTAATGTGTTCGCCATTCCCTGCCATCGTAGAGAGTCGTCTCTTCTCGTTCTGTGGTAAGCATGCCTTCTTCTTCGAGGATGTAGAACAGTTGTCTGTCCTCTGGGTCGAGTACGTTGTCGATGACGCGATCATCGAACCCAAAGATATCCATGACGAAACCTGCGTCTCGTCGTGCTTCTTCAAGATCAATGCCTACGCGGTTTGCTATAGCTTTTGATAGATCATCTAAGGTGATGATAGTCATAGGTTTTCACAATCCTTTTCCTTAAAACTTACGCTTTACTATGTGTAGGTCCTTATATATATAATTTTCTAAATAATTGATGGCTTGCTAACATATATCTAATATCTGTTGACCAGAAAAAAAACGTGCAATGCTATATAGCAGCTTTTCCATACCATAATCACTATGGAACCACTCACCACATCACTCAAAAAACAAGTCCTCAACCGACTCACTAAAATACCAATAGATTCCCTCCGAGAAAAACATGTTGTGCTTCTCCCAGATTTTTTCGTCGACCACTTCCTCACCCTCGACGAATACGAAAAAACAACAACAGACATGAAACAGATCGTAAACCAAAGCGGCGGAAACCTCCCAGGAATACCCCAAAAAATACAACAAGGAGGAAACGCAGCAAACACCGCACTCGCCCTCGCACGACTCGGCATCAAAACACATCTCATCTGCAGAACAGACCCCTTAGGAGCATACATCCTGCAGTTTTTCTTAGGAAAACACGGAGTCGACCTCACCCATGTCAAAACCGATGGAAAACTCGCGATTACGACAGCAATGGAGTTTGGAAAAAACCACTTAAACGTCATGATAGGAGACACAGGATCCGTAGCGGATTTCTCATTTGACATACTAGACGAACAAGACTTATCACTCATCGAATCATCAGATCTTGTAGGGGTCGTCAACTGGACGCTCAACCGCAAAGGAACAACACTTGCACGTGACGTATTCAAATACGCAAAAAAACATAACAAAAAAACGTTTTTTGACTCAGGAGATCCCTCCTTGCGAAAAAACGAAATCACCGAGCTACAACAAACCATACTAACAACAAAAGAACTGGACATATTCGGATTAAACGAAAATGAACTGCGACAATACAGTGGATGCACTTCAGCTACGACCAAAGATGCTCTTCTTGATGCGGCACGCACTCTAAAAAAACAGATGCATGCACGGATCGACCTACACACCGCAAATTTTTCCTGCACCATTACGGACAGTTGTACCGTAGTACCAACAATTCAGGTTTCATCCATAAAAAGAACAACCGGCGCAGGCGACGCATGGAACGCCGGCGACATCTTTGCAGATATCCTTGGATTTCCTGACGAAGAACGGCTGATGTTCGCCAATACCATCGCCGCAATGTACATCTCATCTCCGAATCCTCTGCACCCAACACTATCCAATCTCATCGCTTTTCTACAGAAACAGATATAACCTATCGAGTATTTATCATATAAAAAAATAGTTCTCCTTACATAGATATAATATAAATAAAAAAATTTATATACCCATCATCTTTATATCTCGGTAGGAATGGGGGAGAAAAAAAGATATTTTTACAATCTCTCCTCACCACCTTCAATTTTTCCCCCATTCTCTCCTTACCATCAAAAAACAGGAGAAAAACAGCGCTAATCAAAAAGAATTTTCTGTGCTTTTTTACTGACCTCATCACGATATTTCTCATCAGTTACAACCATGATCACCCAATCAGGTGCAACACGAGAACGAATCGCCTTAGCAATAGGAGTATAATCATCAAGTGTTTTTACTTCATCATTATCAATTACCCCGATATCGGTTTTGTGAATACGCGGCTCAGAGCGCTCCAACTCAGGAGCCGGAATATCAATAATCACATGCCCCTTTGGGATATGAAACACCGATTCAAACTCTTGCTCTTTCTGCCGTCTTGCTTCACCATGTTCCAATTCTCTAAGCGTCTCACACCAAGCAGTATCAAGGTCGCCTGAAGAGAGCACAAACGCCTGTTTAAACAACGTACGATATTTTAATCGAGTAACAATCTCATGTTGATAGGATCCTTTCCGTGTAAGTGCACTGAGGATCTCAAGATCAGTCATACGGAAAAACTCAAACGGCTCAGGATCAGGAAGAAGTTCAAATGCTTTAGACAGCATGAGTTCTGCGATGCGAACAGTTTTATGAAAATACACTGATGAATACATCAGCCCACGCGCCATCAAAATATTTTCAACCGCACTAATGCCTTTTCGCTGGACCGCAAGATTCTCCTTAAAAATTGTTACTGTTTGAAGCAACCGATCAATATCAATTGTCCCATATGCAACACCCGTATAATACGCATCACGCATCAAATAATCAAGCTGATCTGCATCAATTGTACTATTCAACATCTGACTTAAATAAGGTTTATTCTCTGTTTTCCCACGGATGATATCCACGATTCTCTTCAGCGGTAAACCATGTTCCACAAGCAGATCGTGGACACAAGAAGCCTGAATAAATGGTTGCTCGCCCTCCTCAAAAATATTGAAATCTCCACAAATAAGCTTTTCAGTAACATCAACATGATCCACCCCGAATTTCTCAAGCAAAATTGATTCCAAGGTATGGGAAAAAGGACCATGGCCTATGTCATGAAGAAGCGCTGCGCAACTGACTAGATCACGTTCAGATTCTTCCAATTCAAGACTTTCTGCAAGCATCGAAGCAATATTGTATACCCCAAAAGAATGCTCAAGCCTTGTATGATGCGCACCAGGAAACACCAAATGCGCAAAACCCAATTGTTTGATATTGTAGAGTCGTTGAATCTCAAGAGTATCAAGAAGCTCGATGAAAAAACCATCGAATTTGATGTTTCCATGAATAGGGTCTCTGATAATCTTAGAACGCTCGGTCATACTGAGCATGCAATAAAGGCGGAGTTGATATAGTTTGTTTCTGCACCATGTCTTTGGCTCATTAAAAAGCGAAAGCAAACTTTAAAAGAAACACACGATATTGCATATACGTTTCAGTAAACACGTAGGGGGTTAGCGAATCACTGGAGAGGAAATATCATGACGAAAACAATACTGTTCTCACTTGAAAATTGTGTGAAATGCACCCAGACAAAAGAACTATTGACCGGAAGAGGCGATGTAGAAATCAAAACGTTTCCTCACGATATTGGAAAATGGACCAACGATGATCTTGAGTACGCAAAACTTCATGATGTATTTGAGGAACTTAAACAAACCGCACCGATTTTATGGGTTGACGGGAAAAAAAGTGTAGGGTATTTACGGATACGCAAATGGCTTCAGGATTCTAAGTTGTAGATGCTATTTTTACTCGTTTGTTTTTCAACGATCAATAGCATTCATCACGTTGTAAACTTATATAGTACCTATGAATATTATCTGACATACATGGATGAACTGCAAGAGATCAGAGACAAAAAACTTGAGCAGTTACAAAAATAATTTATGAACGGAGGAAAAAAAAATGGATAAAAATTTATCAAATACCCCTATACACATCACTGATGCTGATTTTGATCAACACGTAAAAACCCACACTATCATTGTGATTGACTGCTGGGCACCCTGGTGCGGCCCCTGCAGGATGCTCACACCAATAATCGAAGAACTCGCAAAAGAAATGCAGGGAAAACTGGTGTTTGGGAAATTAAACGTTGATGAAAACCAACAGACATCGATCAAATACAACATCATGAGCATCCCTACACTACTTATCTTCAAACAAGGAAAACTCATCGATCAACTCGTCGGCGCACTCCCGAAAGAAACATTGAAGAAAAAACTTCATTCCTACATATAAACCAAAGGTGAATAGTTATTCTATCTACACTGAAAAAAAGACAAGACGTACGAATTCTTTCGTTTATTTTAGTTTTCATTGTTTCTCTTACGGTTCTCTCAGGTTGCACGGAACCACCAGAAGATGATACCGGTGATGATTTTCTTTTTACTGCTCTTGACGGAACACAAAAACAGCTCGGTGATTACCGAGGAAAAATTGTGATACTGGATATGTGGGCGACGTGGTGTCCACCCTGTAAAAATCAGATGTTTGAACTGAAAAAAGTATATGATTATTATAGTAGAAACGACTTGGAGATCATCTCCATTGATATCGAACAGAGTGAAACTAGTCAACAAATACAAAGTTTTTTAGATACAAATTTCACACAATATGGGTATGAATTGACGTGGATATTTGGAAAAGACGATGGAACCATCTGGGAGAAATATAAGGTAGGACAAGGAGGCATCCCCGCGCTCTGCATCTTTGATAAAAAAGGAAAACTTTATTTCTCCCATGAAGGATTAGCGGTCTTCTCAGAGATCCCACAAGGATATCCTGCGAACCTTGCTCGCCTGAAACCAATCATCGATGAAATATTAGAATTAGAAAAAAATGAATAAAAAAAGAGAGTATTCCATGATGAAAAAAAAAGGAAAAACAATCGGTGCCATAGGGATAATGATTTGTGTGTTTGTCGTTTTTAGCAGCATGGTATCCGCAGATCAAGTACCCATCACCGGAGAACCAATCGTAAATATTATTCTTGAACCTCAAGAACCTGTCATAAAATCAGATATCATGTTTACCGCGACCATCCTTAGCGAAAACACAATAACCGATGTAAGAATTGTTGTACAAGAATGCAAAGAAGGATTATGTTATCTCCGTAATAATGAATCGATGACGAAGATTAATACAACGACATACCAAAAAATGATTCCCCTCATAAAAGATGACTCAACATATATTAGCTATTATATTGAGTTAGAAAGTAATGGGCAATGGTATACATATCCAGCGGTCAATCTCACACTGAAGACTAATGGTGATTCCCAAAATGGAAACATAACCAATGGAAACGGACATCATAAAACGCCGGGGTTCGAGGTTCTCCTGTTTATTATCGCGGTTGGTGTACTCATAGGAATTGAAATAATATACCTTGTAAAAAAGAGATTACGATGAAATTCCAGGAAAAACGCCTTCTTTCTCAAATCATTCTTTTTTTCTCTACTAACCTTGGAGCACTTGGTTTTAAAACCGGGTTTTGTTACCCGTTTTTCTACTGTCAAGCCTGTCCTGCCGCAACCTCAGCATGTCCTCTCAGAGCACTGGAACAAAGCGTGTACAAACAGAGTTTCACCTGGAGGTTTTTCGTTTATCCATTACTGATCCTCGGGTTCCTTGGGGTCACAACTGGCAGAGCAGTCTGTGGATGGGCATGCCCCATCGGTTTTATTCAACGATGCACCGGAAGGGTCGCACGAAAATTAAAAAGATTCCCTCTCGTTAAAAAAATTGGTGGTCTGAAAATCGAACCGTATCTCCGCTACATGAAATACGGCATTCTTATTGGATTTGTGTTTCTTACCTCGTTTCTCATCGGATTTATCTTCACCGATATCTGCCCGGTTGGTTTCCTTACAGGAACCATCCCCATATTAATTTTAAACCCAGGAAAATACGTACCAAATTATTTCTTCCCAGTCGCACTTGTGATTTTCAGTCTGTTTCTCATATTGATTTTTACGGTGGAACGCGGCTGGTGCAGATATTTCTGTCCGGTTGGTGCACTTCTTGCCCCGTTCAACAAAATCAGTTTTTTACATATCGCTGTTGAGCAAAAAGAGGAGTGTACGCATTGTAACGCCTGCATAGATGTCTGTCCCATGGGTATCGATATTTACAATATGCATCGAGATCCTGAGTGTATCCTCTGCGGGAAATGTGTGAATGTATGCCCAAAAAACAATATCATATTTAAAAGGAGTTAATATGAAAAAGATGCTTGCGCTGCAAATTACTGCACTTCTCCTTGTTTCCGGTGCATTAGGAGGAATGTTTGTATTCACTGATGTCTACACTGAGATACATGCACGGATTGTTTCTGTACTTTGTCTCAGCTGCATCAAACTCCAACCGAAAATAGTACGAGAATTCACCTTCAATACAACAAACAATATGTCTCATCCTGATTTTATCCTTGATAATCTCACAAAAGGCCCGGTGTTTATCGAATACAGCGAAGATGTATGCGCAGCCTGTGACACCATGCATCCAGTGATGGAGCAGTTGTTCAACGTACATTTTGAAAAACAAGACATGGTTGTTCAAACCGTTCAGTTTCATCAGTTAAATGTCACGTTCATTTACATCAACATCGATCATACAACAGAAAAAATGAGAAAAACACTGCCTATTTTTGACAAAGAACGCATTGGCGGCCTGCCGATGTTTGCAATCATCACCATTGGAAACGACACCGGCAATACCAAACCATATTACACGACACTGTATGGGACTCTTGACCTTCTCACAAATGAAGAAAGAATTAATCTCTTAACAGAGGTCCTACAAGAAAGCATTGATTTCTATCATCAGTACGAAGAAGGTTTTCATACCGAGCACTAAAAAAGATACTTCTGTATCAGATCACGTTATACAAAAAACGCAAATACATCGATGCTTGCAGACGATGTTTTTCCATTATCGGCATATGCTTTTACGGTGATTGTATGTTTACGGAAAAGATGCTTTAAGTAGTCAATTTTTTTGAAAGTCCATTCATAGGGTGTCGTTGTAATTGTGTCTTTGAGTTCTCCATCGATATATAACTCCACCTTCTCAATCGTTGAGTCAAGTGATGACACGTTTGCTTTCACCGCGGTTTTCCCAATAATCCAGGTGTTCATCTTGGTTTTCCATAGCGGCGTCATCCTGTCTGATTTCCCAAAGATGTTAATCCGCATTTTTTTTGGATACTCAATTCCAACAAGCGGTGGCAACGCATGAGGCTTTCCCGTATTTACCTCAGTTGCATTTGTCGCATCAGCAAAATATGCGGCAAAGGGATGTGTGTTATCCGGTGGATCAGAATATTTTTGTGTTGAATCCTTGCTACTTACTACAGCCATAATCATGAGATTATCAGGGTCAAGACTAGAAGCAGAATACATCTCTGTTACTGTCGTTGTCCCTTGTGCAGAAACCGTAACATCCTTATCAACAATATAATCAAGAAAACTAAACCGATAGGGGATTCCATTGAGATCATACCACTGTGAAATCTGCTCCGTTAGATAGACTTTAAGATGACCCGTATATTGTTCGCTTTCTTTGTTTATCACAAGAACAGTGATTTCAATCTTTTTTGTTGCGTTGTCCCATTGTGCAGATACCTCAAGCTTCAGTTTTGGTACGCTTCGTACCATCGTATTAGAAATTTTTTCTTGAAACACTGCTTTAGGAGTCCCAGCACTAAAAATAACTTCATATCCTCCATCGATGTAAACTGTTGGAAATCCAGTGTTGTTATAATCAATGTTTAATCGTTGTTTTGCTTTGTCGTTTTTATCATGAACAAGACTCACATAATAAAATCGATAATCCCCTGAGTCGTAAAGCTCATGGAGGATATCAGCTACGACTGGGCAGTCTTTGCACCATGATGCAGTTCCTTCTTCAATAAATACAGTATGCGGGTATTGTTCGGTGCCGCCTCCGCCGCTTTGGTTGCTTCGTGTGGTAAAACTCCAAATTGGACTTTGTGCTGATGCATCTTGCGCATCCCACGAAACAATCTTCCAGTAATATATAGTTGCGTAATTTAATGTTCCCGGATCATAAGATGTGCTTGATTGGTTGTCACTTACCTTTGATGGCGGATTTATTGTTCCAAAATAGACATCATAGGTGACAGTATCTTCCGGGTCGGGGTCTCCACCGGTCCAACTGATATCCATGGACACTGGCATATCCTGTGCTTGATCAGACGGATGCGGGTCACTAGGCGTGTTTGGGTTTTGGTTTGCTGCAATTGTAAACTCAACAACGGGGCCTTCAGTTGATGCATTGTAATTATCATGGGCGACAACCTTCCAATAGTAGCGGGTTTCAAACTCCAAAATCCCAGGATTGTAGCTGGTGCTTGTTTGGTTACTGACAATTTTCGGTGGAGGATTACTCAATCCGAAATACACATCATAGGTCAGTGGATCATTCTCTGGATCGCTACATGTCCAGCGAAGCTGGGTCGTGCGGGAGACAAAGGTTTTCCCATTACTTGGAATAAAGTTACTTGGTTGATTGGGTGCAACATTCGTAAAATTATCTTGTATAAAGAAAAGGTAGTAGGCAAACGTTGAAACAAATACAATCGCAATTATTACTGTAAGGATAATTTTTAGGATAGCTTTCATAGGTCATTAATATTATAGATTTCTTCATATTTAAACATAGTGTTTAATATTTAAGGAGAATAACAAGGAATCATTTACAGTTTTAACCGTAAATCTCGTATCTTTTTCAATTCTTTCTCGGAGAGGAATGGTTTTTTCGACTGAGTTAGCTTCTCGTTTACTTTCTTCACCGCAGGTGGGGTTATGAACGCTTCTGAAATCACACACCCATCCACATAATCAGGTATCTCGGATCCTAAAAGGGCAAGGACGGTTGGTAAAATATCGATAACTGATGCTGAAATCCTCTGGTTTTGCTTAAAATCAGCTCCATATACAAACACAACCCCGTCCGGTGCATGATCCCCCGCCCAGTCATAAAAACCAGGTGTCATCAACGTTGGAAGTGGTGTATTTTTCGATTGGAAAAGGTCCTGGAATTGTCCTGGAGAACCAAAGAACTCTTGTGTGCCATACCCTTTTTTCAAATCGAGGATCAAATCAAGCGGATCATTGACTGCATCGTCCCCATACAGTTCCTCCCAGCGGTACACATGATCAACAACAGACCCCCCAGTCTCTGGATCAGTAAGATTACTAAACAAAGCGATGAGTTCCTGCCGAAGATGATCGTATTCTTGTTTTTCGACAATTCCTTTTTCAACCTTATCTTTTAGGAAGATACGTATGCCTCTTGAGCAAACAGAATGGTACATTGCTTTTGTTTGAGAAAAATCAATGTTTCTATTTCCTCCACCGGAAAGAATAAGTTTTCGTCCCAATGGAGAACGAACAATTTTTTGCATTGGTACCAGATGAAACAATAGTTTACTCACCTTATCAAAGAAAACCATAAGAAATGTATCTAAGCTGCGTCTTGGATCGGTACGAGTTTTCAGATACCCTTCATTGCACAACACATTATTGACATAGAGGTATTTTTTTGGCTGGTAAAACCCATGATCAGATACCACAACGATCGATGCATCAGGATACATCATCATGATTTCACCAATATAGCGATCAGCGGTTTTATAACAAGAAAGGAGCAGTTCTTTTTGTGTCCATAGAAGGTGTTGGGCATCATCAGTCCCACGGAAGACAACCATCGTAAAATCCCATTCTCTGGTTTTCATCAGATTCATTGTAACAACCGCATGAGAAGTGGTAACGTTATTTATCATCTGAACGAGTTTTTCTGGGGCGTACCTTGCCGCAAGATGTTTAGGGATATCATCAACTGCAACCTGCTCAATCTCATATCGACCAAGTTTTCCCTCAACAAGATCCTTTTTCAGATCATTGGGATATGTGTATTCAGATTCTAACGAAGGAGTAAGCAAACCTGTGACCATGACCCCGTTGATTTCCTCAGGTGGATACGTACCAGGAACATTTACAACAATACTTTTTTTTGCATCATCCGTAAGAAGATTCCAAATAGCAGGCACCTTTCTATCAAGCCCACTAATCAGTTTCTTTGAACACGTATCGGTCCTAAAAAAATCGTATATCCCATGTTTCCCAGGACCACATCCCGTGACAATAGAGACCCATGCAGGTGCACTGTAGTACGGTATCGTGGAACGTAACCGACCATACGCACCTTTTTTTCGTAACGCATCTAGATTCGGAAGACTGCCTGCATCCATCCAGGGTTCTAAAAGATCAAGGGTTGCACCATCAAGACCGATGACAACAACTTTTTTCATAGAACGGTCATCCTCAACAAATACCATCATTTTTTTTCCTTATGGTTAATTTGGTATTTAGAGTTACTGACAAAAAAAGAAAAAACGATACCATAAAAAGTAACTATACGCATACAACAATTGATCATATATGAAACTACCAGGAAACGTAGTATTGATTAGCGGTGCAAGCAGCGGCATGGGCGCAGCACTAGCCAAAAATTTTGCAAAAGAACACTGTAAACTTGTATTGTGTGCTCGAAGAGAAGACAAATTAAAAGAACTCGCAGAAACACTCAAAAAAGAAACAGATTGCATCTATAAAACCTGCGATGTGAAAAACAAATCAGATGTTGATGAAGTGGTGCGGTTTGCGTATAAAAGCTACGGACGAATCGATATCGCAATCTTAGCTGCAGGGATCCTTATTCCAAACCCCATTGAATCCTTTGACAGCAGCATTATTAAAGAGTCGATGGAAACAAATTTTCTTGGTGACGTATACTTCATCGAATCGCTTTTACCAATTATGAAGAAACAAAAATCTGGTGTTATCGCATCAATATCCACCCTTCCGGATAAACGAGGTGTGCCTGGTTGGGGTGCCTATGGTGCAAGCAAAGCAGCGTTAAGTTGGATGATGGAAAGCCTTCGCTCAGAGGCAAAACAAAAATACAATATCGACATCATAACGATTAAACCCGGTTCTGTGAAAACACCGATGATTGAAGGATTCTACAGGCAAGGGGCGATCTCCGTAGAACAAGCAGCAGATTATATCACCCGTGGTATAAAACAAGGTAAGAAGATCATACAATTCCCGTTAGCACAAGTGCTTATGATACGAATGCAGGACCTTTTCCCCGTAGTCGTCTACGATAAAATCCCAATCGAACTACAGAAAGGCAAAGGATACCCCACAGCAAAAGAAAAAGAACTTAAAGAATAAACCAAGGTTTCTTGATCATATGAACCCATTTCTCAACCCAAAAATATCACTTTCATTCCTCAAAAACTACATAACCGACCCCGGACGAATCGAACGATTTTCACCACAACAACTTGAAAAATACCGCAACCACGCCTTAAAAAAAATACTCACCTACGCATCCAGTGTACCACTTTACCAAAAAAAATACGAAGAAACACACATAAACATACAATCAATCAAAACAACCAACGAAATCACAAAACTGCCATTCATCACCAAACAAAACCTCAGAGACTATTACCCAGATGGGATCATTCCAAAACACTACAACAAAAAAAATGGACACGTCGTATCCACAGGTGGAACCAGCGGAAAATCGGTTTCAATCTACACAGATTTTCCAACAATATTACGTGCTCTAGGTCCACCACTGGCACAGATGCATTATTTTCATTTGAACCTGCGCAAGATACGAGCAGCACATATCGGAAACTTCAACCGCTACCGCATCGACGGCGTCACCCAGGAACACTTCTTCCCCCATCTCAAACATTTCTACCAACTAAACAACACCCTTAACCTAGATGTCAACGAACCCATCAAAACACTCATGGAACGACTCAACACATTCAAACCAGATCTCATCATCTCCTACCCAACAGTCTTTCAACATCTCGCATTTCTCAAAAAAAAAGGACTCGGAGAACACGTAAACCCCTCACTCATGCAAGTCGGAGGATCAATCCTTGATGAATACACACGATCCTACGTAGAAGACGCATTTAGCTGCCCGCTACTCAACATTTATCTATCTGTCGAATCACAAGCATGCATCGCGTTTGAATGCAGAGAACACAACTGGCATATCCACTCTGATTTCTTCTATGTCGAAGCAATCGACCAACACAACAACATTGTTGCCCCAGGAGAACGAGGCAGAATCGTCATCACCAGACTCTTTGGACAAGGAACACCCATCATCCGCTACACAGGAATGGAAGACTTAATCACCCTAAGCGACAACGAAACCTGCACCTGCGGACTACACAGCCCGATATTCAAAAAACCGGTAGAAGGACGCATGCAGGCAAACATCGTACTACCCAACGGAACTGTTTTTCCCTGCGGAGCATTCTGTTTCATAGAACCAATACTTAATGATCTGAAAACATTCAAAATCAAACAATACCAAGTCATCCAGAAGAAAATCAACGAAATAGACATCCTTCTCGTCATCGATGAAGACCTACGAAACATTGGTGCACCTGTCGAAGAAATAATATCAAGAATCAAAAAAATCTACCAAGAAAAAACTTGTCCAGATGTAACTATTTCGGTCTACGAAGTCGATGAAATCAAAACTGACCCGCAATCAAACAAACCAACACCAATCGTCGTCACACATGTCAGCCAAGAAGAAGGATATAAACAACTAAGCAAAGTATAAAGAACAGAAAACTATAAAGGAAAAAATACCTGCAAAGGAACCATTATGAAGATTCTTCTCCTTTCACCACACCCCCAAGCAAAACACGGGTTATTTGCACGATTAACCTACCCATCACTCACCCTAAAACAACTCGCAGCAATCATACCAAAAGAACACACCGTACAGATTATCGACGAACGCTTTGAAACAGTCCCCATACATAAAAAATATGATGCCGTCGGTATCACAAGCCTTACCTAACAGAACACACAGCAACCTTTTTACCGATCAGAACAAATGGTACGTGCAGAAGACATACCCGCAGCACGCCACGACATCGGATCCTACAACCCATTCAATGAACCAATCCAGGCATCACGCGGATGCCCAACAGGCTGTGAATTCTGCGCGATGAACATCGTCGAAGGAAAAATATTCCGCGGACGCCCAGTCGATCACATGATTGATGAAATGCAAACCATAAAAACCAAATCAATTTTTTTTGCGGATGCATCACTCACGATTAACCCAAATTACTCTAAAGAGTTGTTCAAAGAAGCAAAAAACCTAAACAAATATTTTGAATGCTTCGGAAACATCAATGTTTTAAGCCGCGATGACGAATTCCTGAGACTAGCAAGCGACGCAGGAGTCATCAACTGGTACGTAGGCATCGAATCACTATCCCAGGAAAACATTGACCAAGCAGGAAAAGGAACAAACAAAGTCGAAAACTACGCAAAAGCAATCCAAAAAATACAGGACCATGGGATGATGATCACAGGTTTTTTCATGTTCGGATTTGATTTTGATACCGTTGAGACATTCCCAAAAACACTACAAGCAATCTATGACTTTGGCCTAGACGAAGTCTCATTTAGCATCGTAACACCATACCCAGGGACCAGGCTTTTTGAACGCTATGAACGCGAAAACAGAATCCTTTGCAGAGACTGGTCAACCTACGGAGAAGGAAACGTAAACTACCAACTAAAAGGAATCACAGAACAACAACTTCTTGAAGGCATTCGCATGATGGCGATGGACTACTATTCCGTTCCAAACTGCATCAGGCGAAGTTTCACGAACACAAACCATAGCATGTATCGCATGTTCGTAAAACTTTTACGCAATTTCAGCGTCCGCTCATTTTATATGCATGAAAAACTCACCATCTAAACAAAACAGTATCCCAAACGTTAATATCGGGTTTTCATATTACCAGTATTATAGGGAGAGCACAATGCGAGAATATGGAATAAAACGCGGACATCATACAGACATCGGAAAACTTATTTCTACATACTATGGTGCAAAAGGAGATATCACCAAAGGAATAATATTTGAGACCGAAGGCATCGGAAAGATAAACATGAAACAGGAGAAAAACTCCTTATTTATCGATATCAGTCCCCCGAAGACCATCTGTAGCGATTTTTCGATTATAAAAAGATGGAACCAGTTTTTATTTGAGGCGACAGGAAAAGACACTAAAGAGCGGAAAAAAGAATTCGGGAAGATCTAACAACAAACCCACAAAAGAGTATTATGCCCTGCTTGGCTAGAAACAGGGTTCTTTATTGATAATCCTTATTCCCTCTAAAAATATTGGTTCTTTCTTTAAAACCGTATACATCTAAAAACTTAGCACATGTTTTTGTGCTGATTGTTGATAATGATAAAAAAAGAAAAAGAAAGAAGCAGTCGATATCTACCAATCATTTGCGTATAATTTAGACTACGCAGTATTCTCGAAAGCAGGAACAATACTTGGTGATTAGAGGCCTTATTTTCCTTGTCCCATTGATTGTTCTAATGCTGTGATCCGTTCCTCCAACAATTTGTTTTGTTCCTGAAGCGATTTCACGGTCTGTGTCAGATCCGTTTCAGGGGTCTGCTGTTCTGTGAGAACAAACTGGTAGGTTTTCCCGCTCTTCACCTGCTCAAGGTATAAACCATTTTCATCCTCGAACATTCTCCAGAGCTTTTGTCCATCTTTTTGGAAGATGATGTCGCCTGTGTAGTAGCCGTAGGCTTGCATGTAGCCTTGGACATCCAACGGGTATGCTGGGCTTGTGTTTCAGATGCCTACGTTGCCGCCCTTGGATAGACTTACGAGAATGCAGATGGGTTTTATCAAAGACCTCTAAAGACTTCATTATATGAGTATGGTAGAAAAAAAATAAAAAAAGTAGAGAGTGAGTCGATGGTATCATCGGCTCAGAGAGTCGATTATGTTGTCTGCTGTTCTCTTCAATCTTGTCCTACATCCATCGTCCTATAGCGGTCCAGGAGTAACTCCCGGTAACGGGATTCCCGCTAGGGTCAAGCATCGTTAAATCTATCCACTGTGTTGTGCTTTTAGCAGAGTTGTACGCGGTAACGTAGCTGTTATAACCAGAACTTAGGACAGTCATGGAATAGGAAGTGTCATAAAACGCGGCAGAAAAACTAATATCCACGTTACCAGTGCTCGTTGAAGTTGCAGATCCTGTGCCCCAACACATCTGTACCAAGCCAATACGAACATAGTTCTGCGGGGTATTGTCTCCACCCCACTCTAAATTCCCGTTGGTACGAAAATCACGACCAGAGACATAGATCTGCCCGCCATAGACTACTGCGGTTTGGTATTGTCCGTTGCTGGACATCGCCACACCATTCCAGTTTCGGGTAGTGTCTTTGGCTGTCCAGGTGTTGCCGTAATCGGTGGAGATGTAGATC
>JAPKYE010000027.1 GCA_026394495.1 Methanobacteriota archaeon
GCCAAGGTTTTGTCCCATCTTTTTTAAAACGAGACGAACGCTTTCGCGATTGATGGATTCAAACTCCTTCTTCTTTTTTAGTTCATCAGTGAGTAGCCTAATTGACCATCTGTTCCTTCCATTTGGAGCTTTAGTGCAGGCTAATGCGATTATTTCCGCTTGGTCTATTTCGTCGTATTTTTTTGGTTGTCCTGATCGCGGTTTCTCCTCTAACACCTGAGGTAATCCAACTTCGAGAAATCGTTTCTTTGTCCTCCAGATACCTTGTCGATGGACCTTAGTTGCCTTTGTGATGTTTGTTTCAGTTTCCCCTTCATCAGTTAATAATAACACATTTGCTCGTCTAATGGCTCGCGCCTTCGCAGTCCCCTTTTTTACAAATTGAATCAACAACTCCCGTTGATCCTTAGTCAGGTGTATCTCGATCATATTATCGAGAAGGTTTGTCGAATATATAAATGTAACCAAACTAACTTGTCATTACACTAGCCCCTGCAGAAATACCTTTTCCAAGAACAATAGAATGCCGTGATGTTGGGGTCGCCATTAATTTTGCAAGAATCCCTGAATCTCTATCCCATGTGATAGCGATGCCGAAAAATATCGAGGTAAAAAGGATCGATTGCGCGATAATACCCGGGGCGATAAAAGAAATGTATGACAGATTACCTGTATTGATAATTCGATAGGTGTTAAACATGGTGCCAAAGACGACCAGCCAAAGAATCGGCTGAATCATTCTTACGAACAGCTCAAGGGGATCATGTATCAGTTTTCGTATCTCAAACTCAAGAATCACCAATGTCTTTTTCACGAAATTTTGTACAGAAACCATTACGTCAACCTCTTGAATGTTCGTCTTCGTCCCTTCAAAGATTTCCACTCGTTCTTTGAAGCATCTTCCTCAAGTTTTGTCCCCGTGAACTTCAGAAACGCGTCTTCAAGAGTCGGGCTTTTTACTTCAAGATCCTTAACGATGATATCATGGTCCGTTAGTGTTTGAATAATCTTTGGTGCATGCTGAGGAGCATTCTGAACGGTAAACCGCCATTTCTCATCAGATAACGAAGAAAGAGAAACAATCAATCCCTTCAAAAGAGAAGAAAGATATTGTTCTCCGTTCTTTTTGTGATCACCTAAATCAAGAACAACGGTGACAGTACCAACTCCGACCATCTCCTTTAAAGCATCCGGCGAATCAATTATAGAAATCTTCCCGCGGTCGATTATGCCGATACGATCACAAAGAGCTTCAGCCTCTTCCATATAATGCGTCGTGAGAAAAATCGTAGTCTTATCATCTGTATTCAGCTTCTGTATATGTTCCCAGACAAGTTTCCTTCCCGCTGGATCCAGACCAATTGTTGGCTCATCTAAAAACAGCAGACGTGGACGATGCAGCATCGCCTGACCGATCTCAAGCCTTCTCACCATACCACCGGAATATGTAGCCACCAAACTATTTGACCGCTGGGTAAGTCCCATAATCTCAAGGATGTCTTCTATTCTCTGTTCTCTTTTTCCACGTGGGATATCATAGAGTTTCGCTGAGAGAAGAAGATTTTCGTAACCGGTAAGCGTCCCATCTGCAGATATATCCTGAGGGACGTATCCTATCATTTCTCTGATTTTTGATGATTCTTTTGTGACATCGACATCAAACACATGAGCAGTTCCTTCTGTTGCTTTTGTTAGAGTAACCAAAATTTTTATGGTAGACGATTTCCCGGCGCCATTGGGACCGAGAAAACCAAAAATAATACCTTCATCAACATCAAACGATATATCATCGACTGCCATGATATTTCCTTTGTATATTTTTGAAAGATTTTTTACTTCAATGGCTTTCATAAATGTAAACAAAGCAACAAAAGAATCTATTTAACAATTACGTGAATAATCATCCTTTGAACTGAATATTTTAGTTTTTGTTTTTTACAGATTTTTTTCTTCTTGATATATGACGATAGATATAGAAGATGACGCCAATAACAAGAAGAATAACAACAATGATGGAAAGTTCGTCTGTATATTGTGTGACTTCTCTCCAATTTTGACCTAAATAATATCCAAGGTAGGCAAGAAGCGCATTCCATATCGCCGCCCCGGCAATTGTATATATTGTGAACTTTTTTATGTTCATTTTTCCGACGCCAGCAACAAGAGAAATAAGATGCCGTACGACAGGGATGAGTCTGCTTGCGAATATGGTTAGTTCTCCCCGTTTTGTGAACCATGCCTCTGTTTTTTTCAAATCATCAAGATCAACGAGAATATATTTACCATAAGTTACAATCAATCTGGTTCCCCATCGTTTTCCAATATAATATGACAACAAAGAACCTATAATGCTTCCAATGGTGCTGAATACGATAACAAGAACCAAATTTAATTTTCCTTGTGCAGCGATGAATCCAGCGAATTGCATCACCAATTCCGATGGGATGGGAAAAACCATGCTTTCGAGAATCATTAAAAGAAATATCACAAAATATCCGAGAGGGGAGGTCATTGTTGAACTGATAAAGTTCGATATCGATGTGAGTATTTCTGATATGAATGACATGCTCAACAAACAACCATATACGTATATTTATAATTCGTTCTATTATTTCAGAGATAGTTACATGTTTTTCGTGTCGTTCGGGGTTTCCTATAAACTCAAATTCAGCTATTTTCTTGTGGCAACACAGTCATTCACTGCTGCGAGTTACAATTTCGAACTTGCGATCGCAGGTCTGTATCGGCGTCTGGGGGATAACATCCCTGCAAGCGTTTGCTGCAGTCATTGGTCCGTTAATGGAGGTTCCTGTTCTTATTTCACTTGTCACTGTTTCGCTGTGGATTAAAAAGAGATATTATTGTAAAGAAATGCCTAGGAACACCTAGATTTAATTTTGGTCGTTTTTATAGCTGTTTTTTAAAAGATAGGGCATTTAGCATCAATAATTCATAAAGATTTATATATTATTAAAACATATATATATTAATTACTGAGAGAAACTCAGTAACGAACCTATGAAAAAAATAATACTAGCCTCAATCATAATCATTCTTACTGTGCTCTACGGAACCGTAGGAGCAGTCCTCTTTTTTAATATAGAAGTCCTGAAAGCACCTGAGACAGCAATAACTCTCGATATCCTTGAAATAAACGCTGAACAAGCAATTATTCAAACAACAATTAATATGACAAACCCAAACCCCTTTGAACTCGTCACAAAAGATTTCGAACTCATACTCCTCACAGAAACAGGAACAGAGATCAGTAGATTAATTCTTGAAGGTGGGGACATTCAGTCACAAAAAACAAAAACATTTACCAAAATCACACCAATAAATTTCCATGGAGCATCACTGAAAATTCTCACCGCCAAACTATCCGGAACACTTGGTGTATCGTTCTTTGGCATCATACAAAAAACAATCCCATTTACGATCACCATCAAAACATCCATTGGTCAGATTATTGAAGATATTGCTCCACCGATCATTAGTGTTTTCGTAAATATGAGCGATATCTCTCAAGAGGGCGCAAAAATCACTGGACTCTTTGACATTTATAATCCGAACTCGTTTGAAATGTATGCAAAAAACATGACAGTAAATATTAAAAACGAGACCGGTAAAATAGTTGGCACCATGACGGTAGATGATGCCGTGATTATGGAGAAACAATCACAAAAACTCAATGTTAAAGGAATGGTTCAACTCATCGCGCTTAATTCTGAAATACTGACAATGAGCGTTAGTGGGACTGCAGGTATAAAAATCGCAGGGCTCGATAAATCCTTTGCGTTCTCAGTTGATTCACAGCTCCATATCCCCAATGTAAAAGATATCTTTCCATCCATTTCTCCAACACTTGCTGTAATCAAAGCAGATATGAAGGCAACACTTCGTGGGTTTATCAGCTACATGACACTTGAAATACAAAACCCCAATCCTCTTGCTCTCACCGCTCGGGATGTCACGTTCTCCATTTACCGAGTTGATGGTGATAAGCAAACATTTATTGGTGACTGTGTTGTGGCTGAGGCGACAGTAGCTGCGAAGGCCACAACAAATATTGATGCTCAGGTTACTCTTCCGTATTTGAAATTATTCACACCAAAAGGAAAAGGTTTTATTCCCGATGGGTTGCTTGTTATTGTACAAACAAATGTTACCCTATCGGGGCTTGACCAGTATTATTGGATAGGGGTGAGCGGTTATCAGGATCTTCATGCATTCCGATAAATAAAATCTTTGGTTCTTTGCTGAGAGAAACATAAATACCTCTGAGAGGATAACCACAGGAAGTAAACATGACGAAGATCCTCTATGGCGTATGCGGGGAAGGACTTGGTCATGCAAGTCGAAGTAGAATACTGATTCGTTACCTCAAAAAACAACGTCATGAAATTTATATTGTTGCAGGTGGAAAAGCTTACGAATTTTTATCTAAAGAATTTACCGATATCACTAAGATTGAATCCGCTCGGCTTTTCTATCAAAAAAACCAGGTGCGTTTACTTCCAAGCATCATTTCCATGGTATATCGAACATTGATTGGTAGTGTTCCTTCTTTTTTCAGGGTGCGTCATCTCATCAGGGAATTCAAACCCAATGTGGTGATCACTGATGGAGATCCGATTTGTCATTATGCTGCACGTTTGACCAAGGGTATCAAACGCATCAGTATCGACAATCCAGAGGCGCTCATCTACCGAAAATACCCTGTAGCTTTTAATGAAATTCTTGCATGGTTTACGTTGTATGCCGCAGTAACTCTTGGTGTTTTTGGTGCAGAGAAACATCTGGTTTATGATTTCTTTGATGAGCCAAGCAGCGACAAACGAGTCATGTTCTTAAAACCACTGATTCAGGATGGAATTCTTCGTCAAAAGCCAGGGTATGGAAATCATGTGTTTGTGTATCAGACTATTGATGCTGGTGAAGACTTATTAGAACTGTTGAAAACCTTTGATGAAACATTTATCATCTACGGGTGCAACAAGACACAATCTGATGGAAATCTTGTGTTTAAACAATTCAATGAAGATGAATTTTATCATGATATCGCCCAGGCAAAAGCAGTGATCACAAACGGGGGGTTTACCGTGATCAGCGAAGCGTTATATCTGAAAAAACCCGTGTTTTGTCTTCCGATTAACAATCAGTTTGAGCAGATTCTCAACGGCAAGTTTGTTGAGAAACTAGGTGCTGGCATATCAAGTATTCGAGTAAATAGGGAAAAACTGAATGTATTTTTTGATAATCTCGATCAGTATAAAAAAAACCTGATGCTATACACCCCTGGAAATCAACAGGAGACATTGAAACAAATTGAGGAAGAAATCCTTTCGATGATTTCGCATTCTTCGAATTGTAAATAGAGTTTTCTTTTTTTAGTGATTTCTGGTGTATAACTGATGAATGATTTGGTATTTCATAGTTATTCGAAGATCACTGTACGCTCATACCAAGCAACCATTTCGCTTTCATCATCTGTCTTAAGAATGTTTCCGTAGGGGTCGCGGAGTGCAGCATATACGTGATACATTCCGCTCCCATGAGACAACGTGTTTGTATTCAGTTGGCCCTTGAATAATTTTGATTCAATCCAAGCTGTTCACCTGCAGGGATCGTCTGAAGTGTTCCGTTCACCACCATGGTTGAGAAAAACGAGGTCACACAAATGGGAAATAAAAGTGACACAGGCGGGAAATCAAAAGCGACACAGTTGGGAAATGCTAAGTAACATAGATGGGAAACCCAAAGCGATACCGATGGGAATTTCCTAGGTGACACCGTTGGGAAATGTTTCTTGGATAGGGGGAAATCAACGAGGGCATTTTCAGGTGACAGAGACAGGAAATGGAAAAGTGATACAGTTGGGAATTGATTTACTCCCTATTTTCACTGGTCAATGAACCCTGCCTGGAACTGGTTATTGAAGGGTGTTTCAGGTGACAGAGATGGGAATTAGCGGGTTTTTCTTCCGATGATCAAGGCGATGCGAGGTTTTTATGTTATGTATACTATAGGACCTGTATCAGAAGACAATGACTTCATTGTATACAGCAAAGAGTGCTGTTATCGAAGTCGAACACATCACTAGCATTACAAATATAGCACTTATTTTTCTCCTCATATTTTCTCCCCCAAATATTTCTTTTAATTTTCCGAATTAAAGTGAAAAACGATACCCGAATCTCTATGAAGGTGGATGAGTGATGCTCCACCAATAGAACAGACCTAAAATAATACTCAGTAAAATATCAAGAAAACTACCAACATCTAATTTTTTATAGAGAAAATTGTTTGTTGTTCTGTTAACATCTTTTGTTGCTTGTGCATTTACGATTGCTGTAAATGCCACGAGTATGAGTATAACGCCTGCCCCAATACTACCTCCAATCACCCATATTTTTCTTTTCATTTTTCATTCCTTTCTTTATTATATAAGATACAGTATTATTTATATGTCTTCTTTTATTTATATCTTTTGCTAAGATAAATCAGGTGATTTTTTGTGTGTAATCAAACGCAATAAAATACGGTTTCAGACACCAGTATATGAACTTGTGTAACTGACGAACGTTTTTTTCAAGAGGCGGCATTCGTGGTTTGACCATGGAACAGAAATCGACAGATTGCTTTGGTATGATACTTAGGAAATTCATAAGATGCATCATGGTTTCCTCAGGGTTTTTACACAGGTCTTCGTAGGTAACAGCAACATAGTCTTCTGGCGAAAGACGAGAAATGTTTTTACTGTAATATCGAAGGGTGCTTCTTGTAGACAACGTTAAAAGAACCATTCCAAAAACAGAAAACGTAAGGAAACAACAACGTACGAAAAAAAGAACCATCTTGTTATTGTACAATTTTATATACAATGGCGAAAGCACTGCAGTGTACGGATTTTTCGCTTTAAGTAAAAACTGAATGGCATTCATCGTAGAACTCAGGGTGCTATAGGGATGTCGATGGATGAAGATGAATTTTGCCTGAGGGATCATTTTTTTTATGTAAAGGAAGTTTGGGAAATCAAACGGGTTTTTTAAAAGAATCGGGTTTGTGTTTTCAGAGATGAATTGTATCTTTTGCATCAGTTCGTTGAAGAGAGAGAAATTTTTATTATTTATTTTCATGTGAACGTTTTTTTCTCCGAGGAGAAAACCATATTCTTCTGCGAAATCCGCGGTAAGTGATAATCTATCGATTCCGCGGTCGTTGAGATTCTGTGTTTTAAAAAACGTTGTGAGTTCTTTTTTTGCTTGTTGTTCTTTCTTTTGAAAATGATTTGCGAGAAGCTTGTTGTAGTTGATGAGATGATACGCCGTTACAGCATTAAATGAACCAGTTGAAGTAAGCATTGTATACAAAATGCTAGTGCCTGATCTATGTAAACCTAGGATGAACACAGGTTTATTTTGATTGGATTTCAAAGTGTGCAGGTATTTTTGATCAGGGTTGTTTTTCATATCATCTCTATTATTTTTTCTTTCATTATTGTTTAATAACCTGAAAACAACCTAGGAAAAACAGCTTATGTGTTTTTATACGATCGAATCCCTTCTTTGGTTACCACGAGTTGTTTGGACTCAAGAATCACATAATTCTGAATATCGATGAACAGACTAGCAGAAATCTGCATAGATGGGTCGTACATCCACGAAATACTCGAATATGAACCATTCAGTGATTCATTACTCCCGTTATCAACATATAACCGCAGATGGGATACATCCTCGATACCGAAATTCTGATGAATTTCAATCTGAACGTTGTTGGCACTTGAGGAACATTCGACAGGAATCCATCCATCATTACCTACGGTTCCACCAACAAACACTTCAACCCATGCATGCGGACCAACGGTTGGAGTACCGCTGATATCATCAAGCAGATATCCTCGGATCAACCGCGCAGGAACACCAACAGAACGACACAGTGAAATATAAAGAAACGACAGATCATCGCAATCACCAGTCTTTTTCTGATATGTAGTCTGTGCAGGTTGAACGCCATTTTGGTCTTCATGAATCTGGTATCTTGTGTTTTCTTTCAACCATGTGAACAACGATTGAGCAAGCATATGCGCGTTTGTCGTTTTCGCCTGTTCTTGAACCTCAGTTGCAGTACGTTTTATATCTGTATTCGTCGGATCAATATAGACGATTTCATCCATTGCTTGCGCATGAGTATACTCGCGTACGATATCTGGGTACGATGAGTCTATTTCTGAGACAGTCAATGCATTTACACCGGTGATATCAGAGACCAGATAACCCTCATTGTCAATGGTGGCAGAAATACCAAGTGTATACGTGTTCTCGGTTGTCCCACTTAAGTTCCAGACAACAACGGGGTTTCCTGCGACTACAGAATCCTTGGACCCCTCTGAATACAGTTTTTGTAACGATGAAACAGAACCGTTGAGCACCAGTGGTTTATCACATCGATAATGAAGTTCATATTCTCCAGAGCCGTTACAATAGAATGTATATCCATATCTGATATCGTATCGGATCTTCGTTGGCTGAGTTTGATATGTTGTCGAGGTGTCAAGAACCATTTCCATGCAGCCGGAACTTAGCAGAATGAAAAACAAAACAAACACAAAAAAAATGGGAAGAATCTTCTTATGCATAGTTTCCCTGTTTTCGTTTGAAGAGACCGAGTTTTCCACTCACACCTTGGTGAGAATGTCTAAACGTACATCCACTGTTCATCGGACAGTGAAGACAATTCGGATCAGCCTCATGGCAGAAACCCTGCCCAAGCTGCGCAAGAGAATCAAGATATTGATATACGTTCTCCTTCATTTGTTCTGCTTCTTTCGAAAGAATCTTAATCGTCTCATCAGGGTCATTTGTCGACACCCAGCCTAGCCGTTTTGCAACACGGTTCACCGCCCGTGCTTTATCAGTAACAGAACTTTTTGGCAGAGGTGTTTTCATTGGTTTTCCTTCAGGAGCAGATTCCTGAGGCGCAGGTTGCGGTCGCAACTCTTTCATATCGGGCATCTTCGGCGCTTCATAGTTTTCCTCAGAATCTTCTTTGAAGACAGTTACTGATTTCCCACCATGACTTGTCTCACGAGTTCGAATCTCGACAAACAATGGGACCTGAAGTGACGCACCTGAAATCAATGCGACTCCAATAGGAAGCCTCTGGATCTCATCATATGTCTCACTAGTTAGCCCCTCAACAGATGCAATCACTGCTTTCAAATCATTAGGGTTCGTGATCTTCAAAATGATGTTCGTGTTACATTGGGATATAACGTTTTTGTCTACTTTCGCAGGTCGCTGACTTACGATACACAGACCCATACCAAATTTCCTACCCTCTGAAGCGATCGTTCGAAGAATCGATGAAGAAACCGCATGACCAATACCATGCTCTGGACAATAATTATGTGCTTCTTCAACAATCAAGAGGAACGGCGGGATTTTTCCCATCTTTCTTTTTTCAAAGAGCTCTTTGGTTAAACGAGCGACAACCACATCCTGAACATCAGGAGGAACTCCTTTCATGTTCAACAAACAGCATCTTCCTTTTTTAACAATCTCTTCCATTGGTGTTGCATGATCAGAAAAAATACCGATGGTTTCTAAAGATTCCAACGATGCGATCACATTCCACTTTGCATTGCTTTTACTGGTATTTACCGTATCGATGATATCGCGTAGGTTGTAGGTTTGTTTGTATTCTTTTACTTCTTTTACCGCCTGGTACAAGACACCAACCTGTGGACCTGATAGCTTTGCGGAGAGAAGATCGATGATCTCCCGGGCATCAAGGTTCATGCCGTTTAATGTAAGATGAATAACGTCTTTTCCGCGTCCATCTACTGGTGAGTATTCCTGGATTTGGCTTGAGTAATCTTTTGGATGAACATTAAACCGAGACATATTTTTTTGTTCTTTTTTCTCTTTATTTGGATTGGAAAGCGAAGCGTATTCACCATGTGTATCAATTATGACGAGCGGGATTTTTTTCTTTAACATTTCTTCAACGAGAACACCACATGCGTAGCTTTTTCCCCCACCTGTTTTTGCAAGAATGCAGATATGTTTCTGCACGAGAGTGTCGATGTTTAAAAACACGGGCAGTGTATGACCTTTCAGTAAACCAATATATGCGCCGCTGTCTTTATCTGCTTGTACTCCTAGAATATGGCGGATAAAATCTTCTTCTGCTTCGATGATGCTGCTGCCGATTTCAAACGGTGTGCGCGGAACCTGCAATGTTCCTTTATTGTCTCGAAGACCTATGACGCTTGCCTGACCAAAAAGTTCACTATGAATACTGGGAAGCTGACCCGTGGTTTTCACGGTTTTGAGTTCTTCTGCTTTAAAATCAGAATGACATTTAATGTCCATGACCTGTGCGAGAACATAACCGTCTTTATGCGGCGCTGTCACATAATCAAATTTCTTCAGGTTTTTATCATCAACGGTGAAGTTGAACTCTGTTGAACCCACATCACCGTAGATAAAACCGACACTGTGTCCATTGTTTTTGTTTTGCATCCGAACCCCTATAGCCCGAAAACCCTGCTGTGGTTATTAAGGTTTTTGCATGGTTTCCGCTATTTTGTTCGGTAAACCTGCGATTGTGACAAGCGCTTCTAGTTCCATAAAATGCAGATTTCCCGGGATCACTATAGTATGAAGCGGTGGTCCAAAATCAATAGATTGCAGCGACTTTATGGTATCTGCTCGAAGAAATGGATTTTTGGAGCCGGCGCGGGCAACGACACAAGCAACAGTAGTATCATTGATGATTTTTTCTTCTACTTTTTGTTCCATCTGAAGTAGTAGCTGTAGTCCTTCATTTGCAGTCATGTATCGTTTTTTTTCTGCTTGAATATCTAGGAGAACAAGTGTGTGTAGTCCTCGTTCTTTATTCTCTTTTATTATATGATATGGGCTTACGGGAAAATAATTTTTTTCTGGGTACGCCAGTGTTGTTGTTCGTCCGAATTTATAGTTTTGTAGACCTAAAAGACCTGGGACTGCAGTTACAATACTACTACTATGTATAATACGGGTTGGGATTCCTCGTTTGATTGCTGAGAGTCTGAGATCAAGATGGGTTGTTGCAGTCATAGGGTCTCCACCAACCAAGAATGCAACGGCTTCGTTTTCTGCTCGCTTTAGTATGTTTTCGTTGTTTTCTGTTTCTTCTCTTGAAAGGAGCTGTATCGGTTTTCCGATGATGTGCTCAATGCGGTCTTTTGTTGTTCCCATTAGTGATGATGTGTAGAACTCAGCGTAGACGAAATCACATGTTTTGATTTCTTGTATCGCTTTGACAGAAAGATCAGTTTCGTCATAAAGACCAAGGCCAATGAAGATTAATTGTCCCTTTTGCATAGAGATACCTCTGTATATCAGAGGTTGTGTCGCTACAAAAAGGTTTGTTTTTTGATGGTAAATAATTTCGAAACCTTTAAAATGAAAAAACCATTACCTATACGTTGGGGAGACAACTACCGGCTCTTTTACTCATCGTTGAGTCATATCAGCCCGATCTTCCTTTTCGAAACGTGTCATTGATTTTGTTGTTGAAATAGTCGAAAAATCATTGGTTTTTTTCCAGAAGGGCATAAGGAAAGGTTTAAATTCTCAGATATGCATTCCTGGTCTGAGGTAAAATTATGTCATATAAACACGAAGGATGGACGTTATATACACGAAACGTGAAGTTGAAAGGCGGGAGAAACCAGACTATCTACTTCTTTAGCAAAAGAGACCCAAAGAGCGGTACACCATGTGATTTACCAACTGGGTACCTTGTTGGTGTGAATAAAAGAACTGGCCTTCCCTATCTGAAAAAGAAGTAAGTTTTCTTCTTCTTTTCTTTTTTTATTTTTTATATATAAGTATGGAAATATTTATAACCTTGTACAACGTTTCTCTTATATATTACATAATAATACATTTGTAGTGACACGACCATGAAAAAAAATATAAAACAAAATAAAGGAATGAAGATAAGTGCGCTTGTTGTAACAATTCTTTTTCTTACAACAACTCAAGGCGCAGCAATACACTCTTCAATATCGGATAAACAAATTTCGTTTTATTCAGCTCCGATAAAACCATTTTATGAAATTCAAAAATTAATAAATCCATTATCCCACCCTAAAACTTTACCATTAGATGGAGAGAATAATGATGATTTCAGTGAAACAGGATTCTGTATTCGACAAACCTCAGACGGTGGATACATCGTCGTTGGAAGTGCTCAGAGTTACGGTTGGGAGATGTCCACATCATCGTATGTACTTATGATAAAAATTGATGCCGCTGGAAAAGTACAATGGAATAAACTATTTCCAGGACTCGGTCTTGCTATGGGTTTTTCTTTTTTAGAAACCAATGATTCTGGATTTATCATCACAGGGATGACCGCGGATAACGAAACATATTCATCCTCTCTTTTATTGCTAAAAACCGATAGCAATGGAAATCAATTGTGGCAAAAAACAATTCTCATTGGAGACAATTGTTTCGGATATTCTCTTCAGAACACCTCCGATGGCGGATATATTATTACGGGGGCTTCTTATGACGATTCATTTTACGAGTTATGTATTTTACTTGTAAAAACCGATACAAATGGTAATATGCAATGGAATCAAACATTTGATGTAGGTGAACAAGATGTTGGATTGTCCGTTCAGCAAACGAATGATGGCGGGTTTATCCTTGCAGGACATACATCATCATATTCTTCAGACGATACCATTAGCAAAAGTATATTGATAAAAACAAGTAGCAACGGAACACAAGAATGGAATAAAACAATTGGGATTGGAAACGAAACTTATCTTTATTCTCTTGCGTTAACTGCAGATAATAAATATATTGCAACAGGGTACACTGCCACCTATGATGAGTATACTTCGCCGGTTTCAACTCTTCTCATTAAAATCGATGATGAAGGCAATGAAGAATGGAATAAAACCATTGGCCCCTTCTATAGTGGTGGTGCTTCAATCCAACGAACAGCTGATAATGGGTTTATTATCACAGGTGTACAGTATAATGTTGATATCATGGCTCTTGACGTCGATTATTCTTCTTATAATCTTGCTGATGTTTTCCTTGTGAAAGTGGATGAAGCGGGAAATGAGCAATGGAACGAAACATACGATATTGATATGTATGATATCGCACTTTTCGTTCAGCAAACAAGAGATAATGGATACATCATTACAGGATATACCCTCACAGTTACAGAGTTTTTTGAGGATGCCCTGAACATGGACGTCATCGTAATAAAAACTATTAGTAATGGCGGATTGCAGTGGAATAAAACCTTGAGATGGATCCCAGTATTTCCTGATACTGAACCACCGCATATCTCTATAATTAAACCCGTTTCAGGTATGTTCTATCGCGGAAATGAAATAATAAGACAAGCAAAACAGACAATTATTTCCGGTCGCATTACTATCGAGGCGAATGCATCAGATACTCAATCAGGAATTAATCGCGTAGAGTTCTATATCGACGGAAAATTCAAAGGAAATGACACGAACGCCCCGTATACATATACTTGGGATCGAGAAACGATGCGACTCAGATTCAGCAAACACAGCCACATCATAAAAATCATTGCCTACGATAATGCAGGAAACAAAGCATCCGATCAGATGGAAGCGCTGCGGTTTTTCTAACACGATCGTCTTCGTTTTCTTTTTTCTTTACGATTAGGGAATAGTTTTTAAAATCCTAATCATTAGATGAGACCCGTATTTAGCGAGAAATATATCGTATGAAGCGAAGATCATCACAAGATAAAAAACAACAAAAGAGTATTGCTCTTCAACGTATCCATCGTTTGTTTGAATTGGCAGAAAACTATGCTTTAGCGAATCGGATGTCTCTTGCTGATCGGTACGTTACTATCGCACGAAATATCTCTATGAAATATCTTGTCCCAATCCCTAAAGAGTATAAAAGACGGTTCTGTAAACATTGTTACAAATATCTGCTTCCAGGAGTAAACGCACGGATACGTATTCATAAGGGAAAAATCGTTACCTCCTGTTTCCGATGTAAAAACATGACCAGAATGCCGTTACATGCTCGTTCATCATCGTAAAAATGTGGGGTTATCTCCGAGAACCGCCAGACAAATGCTTTATATACCACCTCTGAAGTGACAGGTATCGTACTATCCGCTAGGCTTAAATAACTTATGGTTTATTACCCTCCCCCAATTTACATCTATAGTTACAGGAAGAGAAGACGTATGACAACAGTGTATGATGTACCTGCAAAAGAGCTTATTGACGCTCTGACAAAAAAATTACATGATGAAAAAGCAATCACTCCACCAGAGTGGAGTCACTTTGCACGAACTGGGATTCACACGGAAAAACCACCGACGCAGAAAAACTGGTGGCATGTCCGCTGCGCATCTCTTCTTCGAAAAATATACATTATGAAAGGAATCGGCGTGGAACGACTCTCAAGTGAATACGGTGGCATCAGGGACCGCGGATCAAAACCCAATAAAGCATGCACCGGCAGCAGATCGGTCGTCAGAGAAGCATTACAACAGCTAGAAACCGCAGGATACGTCACAAAGGTAAAGGGAAAAGGACGTATGCTCACCGCAAAAGGATCATCCTTTATGGATAACACATCTCATGAAGTCATGCAGATACTTCTCCAGCAGCACCCTGAGTTGAAGAAATATTAAGATTAACACGATTAACTGCTCTATAAAGGAGGCTTAACTGCTATGGATGATGAATTGGAGTCATTAAGAAAAAAACGAATGCAGGAACTCCAACAGCAGCAGATGCTCTCCGGGAATTTGGAAGATCAAGAAGTTCAACAGCAAGAACGAGAATCACAGCGACAGATGGTTCTTCGTGCAATACTTACTAATGATGCACGAGAGCGACTGGGGCGAATAAAGATCGCACGGCCTGAAATCGTCGAAAACATCGAAAATCAACTCATCATGATCGCGCAATCAGGGCGATTGAAAAATAAGATAAATGATGCGCAGCTTCAGGATCTCCTCACTAAGTTAATCCCGAAAAAAAGGGATATCACGATTGAAAGAAGGTAAAAAACTATGTCAACGCATAAATCGCTTGGTAAAAAACTGAGATTAAATAAGGCAACAAAAAGTAATAGACGTGTGCCATCGTGGATCATGATTCGGACGAACCGACGGTTCACCAGGCATCCTAAACTGCGGAATTGGCGACGTAGTAAACTTAAGAGAAGCTGATGACTTATGGCAGAAGATAAAGAATTTGAAAGAATATACGTAATTCCCCTCATGAACGTACGACATAATCAATATTCTCGTGCTGCACCAAAAGCAGTGAAAGCGGTGCGTAGTTTTCTTATGAGACACATGAAGGTTGAAGATGAGAGTAACATTTGGATTGATGATTCGCTAAACAAAGCGCTCTGGTCTCGAGGGAAATATAAAATCCCTAATAAAATTAGGGTGCGTGCTGTGAAATTTGAGGATGGCGTTGTTGAAGCATCACTTCCCGAGTTTGCTGAGAAAAAATCAAGACGTGAACTTTTAAAAGAAGAAAAAGCGAAGAAAGAGCCGATCCTGAAAAAAGAAGAAGCTGAGGAAGGAGAAGGTGAATCAACTGGTGCGGAAGACTACAATATTTCGCCATCAGCAGACGGCGCTGTGAAGATTAAGAAAAAGAAAGAACAAAAACCAAAAGAGGAAGAAACAGAGAAATCTGCAGAAGACGTAAAAGAAAAAACAGAGAAGACCAAAGAAAAAACTAAAGATACAAAAAAATCAGAAAAGGCAACGAAGGAAAAGAAAAAACCAGCTGAAAAGAAGAAATCAGAAAAAACTGAGCCGAAATCGAAATCCAAGACAAGGAAGGTTTCGTCAAAGAAAGAAAAATAACGAGGACCATAATGCTTCAGCTGTTGGATTTCAACGAGAATCCGAGCATTGGTGTATACTGTCGGGCGAACGATAATGTTGTTTTTGTTCAGAGGCAGTTGGACAAGAAATTAAAAACATTGATTGCGACTGCACTTGATGCAAAGATTGTGGAATTATCTATTGCGAATGCAAATATTATTGGTTCGCTTCTTGTGATGAATTCTTCTGGTGTTGTGGTTACTGATTTTGCTAATGAAGACACCATTCGTACGATTAAACAGCAGGGACTTTCGGTGTTGGTTACTAAAGATACGATTAACGCAGCTGGTAATGATATCCTTGCAAATGATCATGGTGCGCTTGTGCATCCTGAGATGCGGGATCATACCTTGAAAAAAATTGGTGAAACACTAGGTGTTCCGGTTTCTAGGGGAACTATTGCTGAGCTTGAGACTGTTGGTATGGCTGCTGTTGTTACAAATAAGGGTTGTTTGTGTCATCCGAAAATTAATGATGAAGAGAAACGTGTGTTGGAAAAAATGTTTGATGTTGAGGTTATGATCGGGACTGTGAATCATGGTTATCCAATGATTGGTAGCGGTCTTGTTGCGAACACTAAAGGTGCGATCATCGGGAATCAAACAACAGGTATTGAGATGGGACGTATTGAGGAAGCACTCGGGTTTCTTCAATAAAACGAATTTTAAGAGTTTTTATTCATCGTTGTTTCTGAAAGATACTCGACAGCTGGTAGCCTGAGTTTTGCACTTGAAAAAATATAAAGTGCCTTCAGTGGTTGTATTTTTTGATCAGAAAAATGCAAACAGCACTGAAGACACTAAGCATAATAAAGCCAAATAAGAATAAGACCTTTCCGATTGGATCCATCCAAACC
>JAPKYE010000118.1 GCA_026394495.1 Methanobacteriota archaeon
CTGCAATCTCTCGCCTTCTTTTGATGAATTTATCAATTTTTTTGAATTGGCTTATCCCTAATGCACATTGAAAATCGGTAAGCCTATAGTTGTATCCCAATGTTTGCATTTCATAGTACCATTCTCCCTCGTTTTTTTTCATCTTCTTTGGATTTTTTATTATACCGTGGGTTCTGAACTGTTGGAGTTTCTCGTAATACTCCTCATTGTTGGTTAAAACCATCCCTCCTTCCCCTGTTGTTATGTGTTTGACTGGATGAAAACTAAATACAGTTAAATCTGCGAGCCCACCTACTTTTTTACCTTTGTATTCAGCTCCAAGCGCATGGGCAGCATCTTCAATCACAATGAAATCGTGTTTTTTAGCGATATCATTTATTTCATCTATATCACATGGTTGACCTGCAAAGTCTACAGGTATTATGGCCTTCGTTTTGGGGGCAATCATTTTTTTGATTTTTTGCGGATCGATGTTATATGTATCATTTTGAATATCGGCAAATTTAACTATTCCACCCAGAAAGAGCACACAGTTGCCATCTGCAACAAAAGTAATTGGAGTAGTAATCACTTCTGATCCTTTCGAAATTCCTGCAGCAAAAGCAGATGCATGAAGAGCAGCAGTTCCTGAAGAAAAAGCAACAGCATAATGTGCATTACAATATTTTGCTAAAAGTTTTTCAAACTCATCTATTTTCGGACCCTGTGTTATAAAATCAGATCTTAGTACATCAACTACAGCTTTAATATCATCATTGTCTATCAGATGATGGCCATATGGTAAAAATTCTTCTCGTGCAGGTTTTCCACCGTCGATAGCCAATTTATCAGGCATTATAATTCCTTAATCATTTTTACTAGGTCAGGTCTACTAATCCATTTATCATTTTCATTGCTAGAATATCTGAACCCCTCTCTAATCTTTTTACCGCCTGATAGGTTTTTCTCATTCCAAAAAGAATGCTCAGGTTCGATAACAAAACTATCTGAAAACTCTTTACTATGTTTTGTTTCATCCTCGGTTAAAAGAATTTCATGTATTTTTTCACCTGGACGGATACCTATAATTTTTTTATCTGCTTCAGGTGCTATTGCTTCAGCAAGATCATTTATTCTCATACTTGGAATTTTTGGGATAAAAATTTCTCCCCCGTTCATTCTACCAATGCAATTTATAACAAATTTAGCACCATCTTCTAATTTTATCCAAAATCTTGTCATTTTTTCATCTGTAATTGTTATAAATCCCTTCTTTTTTTGCTCAAGAAAAAGTGGTATAACACTACCGCGACTTCCTATTACATTACCATATCTTACACAACTAAATTTTGTTTTAGCTTTTCCTGAATATGAGTTACCTTGAATGAAAAGTTTTTCGGCAGTCATTTTTGTAGCGCCATACAAGTTAACCGGGTGAACTGCTTTATCGGTGCTAATAGCTATTACTCTTTCAACTCCATTATCAATTGCTGCGTCTATTACGTTTATCGCTCCATCAATGTTTGTTCGAATTGCTTCTATTGGATTGTATTCACATGTAGGAACTTGCTTTAAAGCGGCAGCATGAACAACAATATCAACGTCATGCATAGCTCTATGCAATCTATCTTTATCTCTTACATCACCGATAAAAAATCGTAATCTATCATCATTAAATTTATTCATCATATCTAGTTGTTTCTTTTCTCCTCGGGAAAAAATCCGTATAGCCTCAGGTTCATGTTCTTTTAGAACTATTTCTGCAAATTTATTACCAAAAGATCCAGTTCCACCCGTCAATAATATTACTTTTTTTTTTAACATATTACTCATAATTCCACCTACCTGTTTTGTTTCTTTCTAAAATTAATCCATTCTGTTAAACCTCTTCTCATCCAACCCCTTGGTAGTCAAATTAGTCTAGCAGAGAAATGAATTTAAATTATTTTTACTAAGATTGCAATATTTTTGTATTGTTTTGACAAACATCTCTTTTTGTGAAGAACCCGTTATCCCATACAAATCTATAAATTCTTTGCACGAATCCAACTCTTTTGCGATGAGGCGTTTCTGACATTGAGAAATGGAAAAACGATACGATAACTTGGAGAGAACATTCATCCAATACCCGATTTTCTTCGGTCGATCCTCGGAAATATTCTTTATTAATCCGCAATGGATGCACCAGGGATGATATGCAGTGTCGCTCTCATGAGTACACTCAACAGGAAGAATGATCTGTCTTTCTCGAAAGCAACTCTCATGGGAACAAAGCATTTTTTTAAACCCCGTACTTCATAAACTAAAGAAGTATTTTATATACGAGACGACATGGATAAAGACCATAAAAATATTCCTATACTGTTTCTATCTAAGAAGATGAAGATTTTACTCGAGTAAAATCATTCAAAATTTCGTTAGAAATATTCTTCTAGTTAATCTCCTCATCGATAGTATATCTACTCAATACTTTTTTTACTGATTTTTTATCTAAAAGATAATTCGGGTTATCTGATCTGAATTCTGTGTAAGCGGATTTTCTAAATCCGGTTTTCTTATAATTGACAACATCCTTTTTACCTAATTGCAAAGGGAGCCGTAAAAAAAACGAATCATTTTCAAGAAGTAGACCCGTAAAAAAAACGAATCATTTTCAAGAAGTAGACCCGTTTCATCCTCCAATAAGAGTTCTTCATGTAATTTTTCTCCGGGGCGCATTCCTATGATTCGATAATTATTTGAAGGATAGCCCATGACTTCCAAAAAAGCTTCTGCAAGAACACCTATTTTTACTGACGGCATTTTTAGGATGAATGTTTCTCCGTTTTCTGCATAATATGATGCATTAAAAATAAGATCGACACTCTGGGATATATCCATAAAAAAACGAGTCATTTCTTTATCAGTTATAGTTATTTTTTGATTTTTTTTCAATTGTTTCTCCCAAATTTCTAATACAGAACCTCGTGAATAAAGTACATTACCAAATCGAACGATACCAAATTTTGTATCTGTTTCTTTTCGTACATTGCACATTGCTGATACCAACCGCTCGGCCAACAACTTGGTTGCACCCATGACATTTTTCGGATTCACGGCTTTATCAGTACTAATTAAAATCATTTTTTCAATTTCATTATCCATACATGTTTCAATCACATTTTGGGTTCCGATGACGTTTGTTTTTACCGCATCGGATGGGTTTTTTTCACAAATAATGACATGTTTCATTGCTGCAGCATGAAAGACAATATCAGTATTTTTTAGAATTCTTTTCACTTGTTCCTTTTCGCGAATATCACAGAAAAATGCTTGTACTCGTTTATTTTGTGAATATTCGCTTGCATAAAACAATCCGGTTTCCCTGTTATCTAAAAGTAACACTTTTTTTGGAGAAAATCTCATTATTTTGTTAATAATTTGAGAACCGATACTTCCTAAACCACCGGTAACTGCAATTTCCTTCCCTTGAAACATTTTCTCTATGTTTTCCTTCATAAATGATCCCTTCGATTCATTTACAACATCTATAAGTTACTTAAAAATATTTATTTTTTGGACAAACCCATGATTTCTTTTATTCCCGCTTCGATTGTTACTAGTGCGTTATATCCAATTTTTCTAGATTTTGTAATATCTGCATAGCTATGATTAATGGCCCCTTTTTCTTCATCTTCGAATTGAATATTATTCATTTCATTTTTACCATAAAGGTTCAATACTGATTTAGCCAGATCAATTATTTGAATTGGATGACCACTACCAACATTATATATTTCTCCCACTACATCTTCACGATTCAAAATAATATCAATGAAAGTGACGATATCGTTTACATGAACAAAATCTCTTTTTTGTTTTCCAGTTCCATGAATGATTAATGGCTTGTTATTTTTTGCATTATTGACAAATCGAGAAACAAGACTTATGTATGGTGCTCTTGGATTTTCTCTTCGACTATAGATATTAAAAGGCCTCACACAAACAATTGGCAAATCAAAAATTTTGTGGAAAAGAAAACTATATTTTTCTGCAGTTAACTTACTTAATCCATAGGGCGATACAGGATTCAACGGATGATTTTCATCAATGGGTAAATATTTATGCTCTCCATAAACAGCAGATGTACTTAAATAAATAAACTTTAAAATTTTTTTGTTTTCTCGAGCCGCATTTAATACATTCAATGTACCTAAAATATTCACATCCGCATCAAAAGGAGGATTTTCTAAAGATCGTTGAATATTTAACTGTGAAGCAGTATGAATAACTACATCCACCTTTTTCACCATCTTAGATATTATGTTCTTATCTCTGATATCCCCCAGTATCGTTCGTTTATCAACGATAGGGATGCCGCTTTTTTTAACATCTAATCCAGTAACTTCATATTTTTTACTAAAATATTCGAACAGATATGAACCGATTTGACCAGAACTTCCGGAAATGAAAATTTTTTTAATCACTTTTTTCATCCATTCCTTTATTACCTATACGCCATTATACTGGTATCTCAACTTGTTTCAATAATTTTTTCACGTATTAAATCATCGTAGAAAAAAGGTTCTTCAACGTTTCTCTTTTTCGTTTATCCGAAAACAACTTTTTAATTCTGTCTCTTGCTTTTTCCCCTTGGTTATCCATTGTAGATAATGCTCTGTGTATTGCCTCCCTAATTTCTTGTTCATCTCCATAGTTTGCATAAAACCCGGTATCACCTATTACTGTTTTGATCCCGTTTATATTGCTTCCAACGGGAATGCATTCGCATAACATAGCTTCACATAACGCAGTTGGTAGACCTTCGTCAAGTGATAGTTGGCAATAAACTTTTGCTCGTTGATAATAGGTTCGTAATTCATGTTGCGGTAAAAACTCAATGAATTTTAAATTTTTTGCTGCATCTTTCTTAAGATAATCTTTTGCCTTCTCTTTTGCACCAATAATAATAAACTGAGAATCTGGAAACGAATCAACAGATCTACAAAATCCTTCCAGTCCTTTCAACTTAACCCCCGTTATATCTTTCGCTAGTGCTACAGTGAGAACCACATTTCCCTTGGCCCCTTCAGGTTTCCAATATTCTCCATTGAAACCTGTTGGTATACATTCAATTTTATCTTCGTTTATTTTAGCATATTTGATTATCCTTTCTTTTAGAGAGGATTCAACAACAATGATCTTATTTACATGTTTGTATACATACAGCGCAGGTATTTTTTCTTTTATATTTGTAAATGCACCATAATTGATTTCAGGAAAATATGCTGCATCATATCCACCAACAACGACCATGGATTTTTTTCTAAATAAATTTGAAAAAAATACTGCAAACGCAGAATGTGACCCTGCAAACCAAGAAAATGTTACATCAGATTGTTTTGTTTTTCTTGCCAACATAAAAATAAACTTCAACCATCCTGACTTTTTCTTTGGGGGACAAACAACATCGACGTCAAAAAATTCACTCAATATTTCATAATCATTTTTAACAAAACTAGATGAAACATCGCCGACAAAAGCAATTTTAATTCTCTTATTCATTTTATCACCGAAGATTCATCTATCCACATTCGAAACCAAAGCTCTAAAATAATCATTTTCCATAAATCCTGTGTATGATTCTGTTTCATGCGTACATGTTTGTCCAACATCTGCTCGACTTTGCCCTGATTCCAATATGGTCTCTTTTTAAAACTTTCACTCCTAAAAATCTCAAACGCAAAGGTTTTTCCAGTCTCGGTTCGTAACAATGTCTCATCTGGTGTTGCAAAACCTATTTTATCTCGTCTTGATCTAATCATTTCTGGTAAAATATCCTTTAAAGCATCTCTTAAAATAATCTTTGCCATATCCCCCTGAATTTTTGTTTCAGTGGGCAGAGAAATTACGTATTCAACCAGGTCGTGATCACAGAGCGGAACCCTGCTTTCGACACCCCATCTCATAGAATTTTTATCATCATATCGTAGAAGTTCCGGAAGTGAAAAATAGGTTTCCGCTAAAATAGAGATATCTTGAAAACTGTGGGAATTCCAAAGAGCATCTTTCGTTTGTCTTTTTTTGAATGTTTCTAAAAAAATATTATTAAAGTAGAGGTATCGTTTTCTCCAGAGAAAATGAATCAAAGGTCGGGGAACGACAAGTAAAAATATGCACTTTAAAGGAAGTATATTTTTGTGGTACTTCTTATAGGAAAAAAATTCTTTCACGGCTTTGATCCAATGGCCGGTAAACAATAATTCGGCGAGGTAGTATCCATAAAACCACTCATATCCTCCTAAAATCTCATCACCGCCCTGGCCGTCTAGCAATACTTTCAAATTGTTCTCCTTTGCAAGTTTCATTACTCTATATTGTCCGTACATGCTTAAACTGCCAAAAGGTTCTTCCTGGGTATAGACAAGATCACGAATGTCGCGAAGGATATCTTCTTCATCAAACGTCGTCTTGAATTGATCTACTTTACATTTCTTTGCAACTTCATTCTGAAAAACATCCTCGTCGATTTTTTTTCCAGGAAATATAAGAGAAAACGTTTTTATTTCCCCATCCGGTAAGATTTTCCTCATTGCACAGACAATGCTTGAACTGTCTAATCCTCCACTTAAACAGGAACCAACAGGAACGTCAGCAGTGAGATGACGTTGGACAACCGTAAAAAACAATTTTTTAAATGTTTCTGTACCCCAGTTTCTTTGTGTTGATTTAGGGATGGTATAGTACTGCCAAATGTTCATTTTTCGTTGTTTTAATTCGAACACGGCGTTGTGCGCAGGCATGAGACGTTTTATCCCTTTGAAAAAAGTGTCTTCTACATGATCAATTAAATGAAAATAAAGATAATCAAAGATAATTTCATCATTTTGTTCTTTTGGAACACACGAATGTTTGAAAAGTGCTTTGATTTCTGAGCTGAAAATTAATTTTTCTCCATCATAATAATAATATAATGGTTTGATGCCAAATCGATCTCTACTAAGAAACAATTCTTTTTTTTCCATATCGTAGATAGCAAATGCCCACATCCCCTTCAGTTTTTCACTACAGTGGATGCCCCATTCTTTATATGCATACAAAATTGTTTCTGTATCGCTGTGCGAAGTGAAGACATATCCTTTCTTCTGCAGGGTCTCTCGAAGTTCATGAAAATTATATATTTCTCCATTATAGACAATCCAGAGTTTTTTTTTAGTATCCGTCATCGGTTGATGGCCACTTGGTGAAAGATCGATAATCGACAACCGAACATTTCCTAAACTAACGAATGAATTAGTATAGGTGCCATCATCATCAGGACCACGATGTTTTATTACAGCATTCATTTGTTGAATGAGCCGCTCATCGTTCCAGGAGAAACCGTTGATGCCGCACATATCTCTTTTCACCTATAGGTTTATAACTTTTATGATGTGATTATCATCTTTTTACTGTTTTTTTCAACAATATAATTTTCAACATGAAAATATTTAAACCTGGCATCTCAAACACCCAAAACGTATCTAACACTTCGTTTACAATTAGATATGCATGTAAATTGAAAGAAGTATTCATTAAACCACCAAATCCTGATTCTTTTTCTCCGTCTTCGAAGTACCCTGCTGTAGTATTGTGCCCATCATGAATTGAAAGAATTTTCATTTTTCGTCCCCATACTTCAATTGGCCAGTATAATGTCCTCTCATTTTAATCTTTTTTAATGTTCACCCGCAAGAAGAGAAAAAGTCTTTATGTTCAAATAGAAAGAAGAAAAGCGATATGAAAACATTAAAAATGACATTGGATATAGCACAAGTAGCTATGAAAATCTCTGTCATCCTTGGAACACGTCCGGAAATCATCAAGATGGCTCCAGTTATTCGAGAGTTACATAATAGAGGTTTTGATTACTTTATTCTCCATACAGGACAGCATTACTCATATAATTTAGATAAAATCTTTTTTGAAGAGTTAGAACTACCTTCTCCGAAATATAATCTAGATGCCGGTTCTGGGTCTCATGCAGAGGAGACTGGGAAAATACTCATAGGTGCTGAGAAAATTTTACAACAAGAAAAAACAGACATCGTTCTAGTTGAAGGAGATACGAATACGGTGCTTGCAGGCGCACTCGCAGCCTCAAAACTATATATTTCTGTTGGACACGTTGAAGCAGGTTTGCGAAGTTTTGACAGGACAATGCCTGAAGAACTCAATCGGATTCTCACCGATCATCTCTCCGATTATCTATTTGTTCCAACCTCTCAAGCAAAAAAGAATTTACTCCGGGAAGGTATTGCAAAAAATGTAATCTTTATTACAGGGAATACTATAGTCGATGCAGTCCACCAGAATCTCGAAATTTCAAGGAAAAAAGTAGATATTTTGAATACAGTACATATGATTCCACACAACTATATACTTATGACTGCACATCGTCAGGAAAATGTTGATGTCAAGAACAAATTACGTGATATTCTTGAAGGGGTAAAGCTAATTTCTCATGAGTTTCATCTTCCAGTTCTTTATCCGATTCACCCAAGGACAATGAAAAGAATTAAAGAGTTTAATTTAGAGGTGCCTAAAGAAATTACGACTATCGATCCTTTGGGTTTCCTCGAATTTTTACAATTGGAAGCACAGGCATCACTGATTGTCACGGATTCGGGGGGCGTCCAAGAAGAAACATGTGTTTTAAAGGTGCCTTGTGTTACTATCCGGGAAAATACAGAAAGACCTGAGACTCTTAAAGTTGGATCAAATATTTTAGTAGGTACTAGCCCGGAAAAGATTTTAAAAGGTGCTGAGATAATGCTCGAGAAAAAACGTGACTGGAAGGTCCCTTTCGGTAACGGAACGGCAGGAAAGAAAATAGTCGATATTATTGAGAAGGAATCACAATGAGACTATGTGTACTCGGTCTAGGATATATAGGATTGCCAACGGCGTTATTACTTTCTCAGAAACATCAAGTCGTTGGAGTTGATATTAATCAGAAAATCGTGAATACCTTAAATAGCGGAAAACTTCCTTTTAACGAACCCGGGTTAGACGAATTGCTGACTCGTGCACATGGAAATTTTTCAGCGGCACAGAAAGTTGTTGAAGCAGATGTGTTTATTATTGCTGTTCCAACACCATTAGAAGGATCAATGAAGATTGCTGATTTAAAATATGTACGATCTGCAGCCGAGATGATTTCACTTCATTTAAAAGATGATAATCTTGTCATTCTCGAATCCACGGTTCCTCCAGGAACAAGTGAACGATTGGTCATCCCAATCTTGAGACGAAGTGGATTAAAAACTTTTTATTTTTCTCATTGTCCAGAGCGCGCAATACCTGGAAATACTATTTTTGAGATTGTTAACAATGATCGTATCATCGGTGGAATTGATAAAACTTCGAATGAACGAACAAAAGCCATCTATGCTTCGTTCGTCAAAGGAAATATCTATCTTACTGATGCGAAAACCGCAGAATTTGTAAAACTTATGGAAAACACATTCCGAGATGTGAATATCGCTCTTGCCAATGAATTTGCACAGATAGCCGAAGAAAGCAATGTTGATGTATGGGCGGCAATTGAACTTGCGAATAAACATCCTCGAGTGAAAATCCTTAAACCAGGCCCTGGTGTGGGGGGACATTGCATCGCTATTGATCCTTGGTTCTTAACAGAAAATTCAACGAAATTTAAAATTATTCCCATAGCACGACAGATTAATGATTCGATGCCAAATAATGTGTTATTACTTGTAAGAAAATTACTGAAGGAACTAAAGGAACCAACAATCGCTGTTTTAGGTGTCGCATATAAAGGCGATATCGGTGATGCAAGGGAAACACCTGCAATGAAGTTTATTAAATTAGCAGAGAACGAAGGATTTGTTGTAAAGGTCCACGATCCCTACGTAAAAGAATTTGATTACAAAATATTGGGCGCAGAAGATGCTGTAAAAGATAGTGACTGCATAATTCTTATTACAGATCACAATGTTTTCAAAGAAATTGATCCAGTAAAGATGGCGAAGCTTGTGAGAAAGAAAAATCTTGTTGATACAAGAAATATTTTAGATCATGAAAAATGGAGAAAGGCAGGTTTCACCGTAGAAGTTCTTGGAAAAATATCTCATTAATTTTTTTCATCTATGAGTCTATAAAGATGCAATAAATTTTTTTCCTGTAATGCCCAGTTATATTCCTTTTGTGCAGCTTTTAAACCATTTTTTCCAAAATCTTCACATAAGTTTGGATTATCTCGAAGTAGCTGAACAGCTTCAGTAAGTGCTTTTTCTGAATATTCAATAGCAAGACCACAACGTTCTTTTTCTACAATATTTCCTGCGTGTGTTCCTTTTGTAACTATAATGGGACGACCCGTAACCATAGCTTCAAAGAGTTTGTTTGGCGAGCCGATACGATTTAGTTTATTGCTCGGGTCAAATAAACAGACAATCGCATGAGCTTCTTTTGTGGTGGAGAGTACTTGGTTTGTTGGAATGGGGTCAAGAAAGCAGACATTCTCATAAGTTTGTGCAAGAGTTTTGACTTCGGTGTAGACATTATCTTCTTTTTTTGCAATTATGACGAGTTGAACATTCTTTATGTTTCTAATAACATGAAGCATCTGAGGAAAAAATCTTGAATGTGCTAATGTTCCAATATAAATAAGTGTGAATATTTTGTAAGATGGATGCTGATAGTCGCCTATTAACTCTTTACAATTACGTACAATTGTTAGCGGCCTTGTTGTAATATTCCGGAGATAGTCTGCATATCCATCATCGACAGTTATTACATGATTGGTTTCTTCTATCAATCTTTTTTCCATTTTATCTGCATACCATACCACAAATCTTGACACATTCTTTTCTATCATATACGTGAAAATCTCATGGGCATCATAGATGAGTTTGACGCCGAGTTTTTTTTTCAGCCAGACACCTGCTTGAAGGGTATCAAGATCATGGCAATGCACTACATCAAACCGAAACTCGTTTTGGTAGAGTTCACGTCCTTTTCGATATGCTTTTCGCCACCAGAACGGATTTCGTAGTATATCATTCGGTAACCATCGCATCAAACCCTTGGTAGGAATACTGATGACCTGTATACCATTCACAGTACTCTGCGGTTCGGAGACATTATGTCTATCCCACATGATCACCGTGACGTTATGCCCTGAAGACGTCAACGATGTCGCTTCCTTGTAGACTCGAGGGTCGGTAATAAAATTTTTGGAAAGCACCATAAGGATTTTCATATTCTGTAACTTAATAGTGGATCTATATTTGAATCTTGCGAAGAACAAGCAACGGTACCAAAAATATATTATCTTCAGTTTTAATCTGGAGTTATGTTTATCAGTGTCATTATTACGGTTAAAAATGAAGCGAAAAATATTTCATATCTTTTAGATAGTCTTCTTGTTCAGGAGAGGCCTTTCGAAGTTATTGTTGTAGATGCCCATAGTACAGATGGGACACGAGATATAGCCCAAGACTATGCATCGAGATACAATGAGATCCATTGCATTTCCTACGATCAAACAAGAGGGGAATCAAGAAACTATGGAGTGAAACTTGCAAAAGGAGAAGTTGTTGCCTTTACCGATGGAAGTTGCATAGCGAATCCTTTTTGGTTAAAAGAAATTCGGAATAAAATATTAGAAGGATATGATGTTATTGCTGGAAACACCGTCCGTTTTGGTTTTAAAGGATTCAGTAACGTCGGTCGAGTTGAAGTGTTACTTAACGGAGGAGATGCAAGTTTTCCTACATGCAACATCGCATATAGAAAAGAAGTGTTCATGAAGATAGGAGGTTTTGACCCGTGGTTTAAAGAAGCGGAAGATGTGGATATTAATTATCGGGCATTAGATAGTGGAACACGATTTGTTTACGACGAAAACGCAATTATATACCATATTGGAAGTGAGACGTTACCAAGTTTTATAAAAAAATCGTTTTGGTATGGTTTTGGTAGAAAAGAACTGGAGATTCGACATGGTACGTTATGGTCAAATTATAATATATTGGACATCATACGGATACGGAAGGGGGAATCGTGGTGGAAATTGGTGAGACTGGGGATTGCGTTTCTTGGGTACATATTTTGTATTTTCGTTGGTAGAAAAACAGAAACAAAAGAACGACTGAGAAAAGCAAAGATAAGCCAGCATTGATACAAGAAATCACCGATTGGTTTTACTGACAAACGTTTTGAATTCTTCTAACGCCTCAGGATTTCCAATGTGGTAAAAACGTTTGTTTACGTCAAGGGCAAAAAGCTGTTTTTTCGCTACCAAATCAGAAAAAAATTCGTTTGTGGAGAAAAACGTATTTTTTGGGATGATGTCGAGTACCTTTTTTTTGAAGATACTGATACCGTAGTCGATATACACCATCTCTTTTACTTTTTCTCCGTTGTAACACGTTACTTTGCTGTTATGTACGATTAGATTACTTCTGTCATATTTATCTTTGTTTTTATAGACGATCATGAGTGCGGGGTATCTATGGTTGGTAAAGTAAGAGTATACCGTATTGAATTCTACAAATACATATGAATCCCCGTACATCGTAAAAAAAATATCTTCAAGTAATGGCTCCGCTTTTTTGAGTGCACCAATTGGTCCGAGTGGTTTGTCTCCATCATGACTATACTGGATATGAATGCCAAATCGTTTTCCATCATCAAAATAATCCTTGATTTTTTCTGCGAGATAACCAACACATAGGATGATATCTGTGACTCCATGATATTTCAGGAAGGTAATCTGATGTTCAAGAAATGGTTTTCCTTCTATAAGAACCATGGATTTTGGCGTGTCTTTGGCGAGGTCACCAAGTCGTGTGGCGAGTCCGCCACATAAAATAACTATCTGCATGGAGTACCAGAAAAGAAAGAGTGTGTATTAAAAATTTCCCAGAAAAATTGGTTAGCACTTTTTCTCTGCTTTGAGGAACTCTTCCCAGGCTTTATCGAATTCTTTGAGGGTTTCCACGGTTTTTTCATGGAACGGCATCTGTTTCATGATTTTATGGGGAATGGTGATAACATGTGGATTTGCTGATGCGATCTCAATCACATCGTTAGGTTTTCTTATACTTCCAACAATCAGTTTTGTTTTGTAGTCTCCCTGGTCAATAAATGCTCGGTATTGTTTCACGACCTCAATAGGATCAACTCCGCCATCTCTAATACGGTTGAAGAATAAACTTGCATACGTTGCTCCTGCTGCGGCTGCAAGCATCGTCTGGTTGACGTTCATCATTGCAGTCACATTGGTTTTAATGCCTTCTTTTTCCAGGATGTAAACTGCTTATTTTATCGAAAAAAGTTTATGCAAGTCTAGAGCTATTGAAGTATAGAGTACAAACACCGAATAGAAAATTTTTGATCCGGGAATTTGAGGTCCAGATAAAAAAAAGAGATGAAGAATCCGAACAAAGTGCAATTGCCCCATTTTTTCATTTTGATATTTTAACACGAAAGATTTATATGGAATAATTGACACAAAATATCATGTCAAATAATAACATAAAAGACGAGGTTGTAATGTCAATCCTTAAAAACGCTATAGAAACGAGAAAAATCCTAAGAACCAATCAAGGTCTATATCCAACCTTTATAATATACGAAATAACAAAAAATTGCAATTCACGTTGTGTCATGTGTAACATTTGGAATAAAGAAAAAACAACAGACGAACTAAACTATATTGATATTAAAAAAATTTTTTCCCAAATTTTCTTCAAGGAAGTAAAATATTTAAATTTATCTGGTGGAGAACCCTTTATAAAAAAAGATTTTTATGAAATTGTCAAAGAATTTATTATAACACTAGACAAATTAAATATGATATCTGTCGCAACAAATGGTTTTTTGACAAATAAGATAAAAAACGATATTACAGAAATATTAAAATTTATTAAAGAACAGAAAAAAAACATCAAATTTTCAGTTACAGTATCAATTGATGGACCTTCAGATATTCATAACAAAATCAGAGGAGTAAAAACCGCTTATGATGCTGCTATATCTACTTTTAACGAGTTAAAAAAATTATCCGAACAAGCTGACAACTTTACAGTGGGAATCGAGACCGTTATATGTAAATATAATATTGACAACATTGAAGAAATATATAAGGTACATAAAAAATTGACTAGTCATTTAAACTTTGTACCCGCTATATATTCCAGTTTTTTTGAAAATCAAGATTTAGATTTTGCTATTGGAAAAGAAGATTTACCTAAATTAATTAAGTTCTATAAACATTTAATAAAAGAAACGCCACACCTTGCATATTTTTATGAAAACGCGATTTTCTTTTTAACTCGATATTATAGAAATTTTCCATGTCTTGGCGGGGTTTTAACCGCTAAAATAGATTCACAGGGTAATCTCTTTCCATGTCTTATGACAAAAAATATTATTGCAACAAAAAATGAAGATTATTCGGAGAAATGGTTCGGAGAGAAAATGAATCAGTTTCGTAACAAAAAAGGAGACATCTGTAAGAAATGTCTTAGCAATTGTGACATGATAAACAATTATTATTATGAGTTTTTTGATGTATCCAGATACTATGCAACACATCCAATTATTTCACTAAAGTTTCTAAAAATAATATTAAAAGATTTTCTCAAAGGAGGATACTACGCTCTAATGATCTCAAAATAAAAAGAGATAGTGAATAGACGGCAAGAAACATTTTAATGAATCATGTAAAATCATTTTCTAAACAATCGTGTTGAAATTTTTTTAAAAAATGATGTTTGATTTGATACCGTATCTATTTCATCATCTGGTGTGAACGTATGTTCAAGATACATACATCGTAATTGATCTCTGATGCAGTACTCAGATTTGTTATCTTGGTTTTCTAGTTCAATCATCATTGTAGTTTTTAATAAAATACATATAGTATATAAACCTATGGACTTTACGAACGAGGTCAGCCATATGAAGTTAAAAGGATATCTGGTCCATGGTCGATAATGTTCTGTCCGTTCTGATGTAATGCCTGTGTTACACTAAGAAGTACTAACACTTTTTCTCTGCTTTGAGGAACTCTTCCCAGGCTTTATCGAATTCTTTGAGGGTTTCCACGGTTTTTTCATGGAACGGCATCTGTTTCATGATTTTATAGGGAATGGTGATAACATGTGGATTTGCTGATGCGATCTCAATCACATCGTTGGGTTTTCTTATACTTCCAACAATCAGTTTTGTTTTGTAGTCTCCCTGGTCAATAAATGCTCGGGATTGTTTCACGACCTCAATAGGATCAACTCCGCCGTCTCTGATACGGTTGAAGAATAAACTTGCATACGTTGCTCCTGCCGCGGCTGCAAGCATCGTCTGGTTGACATTCATCATTGCAGTCACATTGGTTTTAATGCCTTCTTTTTCCAGGGTGTAAGCTGCTTTTATACCGTCGCCGTTTGCAAGCATCGGGATTTTTATTACTACTTTTTTCTTGTTCCATTTTGCGTATTCCCTTGCTGCCTTGATAATTCCTTCTGCATCGCATGCTGGTGCTTCGATGCTGACGGGACCGTCGACAAGATCAAGGATTTTCTTTACTTGTGTTTCGAAATTTACGCCTTTTTCATTGAGAAATATTTTCTGGTTTGTCGTAAGTCCTCTCATGACACCCCACGAAAGTATCTCTTTGATTTCTTCGATGTTAGCTGTATCTAAAAAAATCTCCATTTGACCATCACTCTTTTGTAATAATAAGCGCCGCTTTATATAGATTTGGGGCTATGTGTTCTGGTTTCACATCTTCATCGTCCATGCGTCTGCATAAATCGCATTTCATTCTGCCGATAAGAATGGTTTTACATCCTGCAGAATAACCTGCTTGGATATCTGTGATCCCGTCACCGATCATCCATGATTGGGATAAATCAATATGATGTTCCTTTGCTGCGGTACGAATCATTCCTGGTTTTGGTTTCCGGCATGTACAAGTTTTCGTGTATGATGCAACAGTTCCATAGGGATGATGAAAACAATAATATTCTGCGTCAACAAATGCTTTTTGTTTCTTGAGTCCTGCAGTCATTTTTTGCTGCATTTTTTTGAAGGCATCAAGGGTGAAATGTGCTTTTGCAAGGCCAGGTTGGTTTGAAATAATGATTACTTTATAACCTTGTTTGCGGAGTAGGTTTATTGCTTTTCCAACATCAGGAAGTATTTTTAATTGATCCGCGGTAAATGGAGAATCCAGTATCCCCATTTCTTGATGGTAAACAACTTCGTTGATGACGCCGTCTCGATCAAGGAAAACCGCTTTTTGTTTCATTTTCATCCTTTATATTCCGCTATTTTGTTTTTTAATCGAAATGCTATAAGATGTTGAAGGACAACATGAAATGCTTCGACATGCGGGGTTGCATTGAATGGTACAACAATGCAGGCATCAGCGATTTCTTTCATTGCGCCGCCGTCAAATCCACTGAACCCGATGGTTTTTCCTTCATGTTTTTTTACGTAATCCATTGCTTTGAGAAGGTTCTGGGACCAAAGACCTGCTTTGTCTTTTCCAGATCCACCATGGACGCTCAGGCAGATGATGACGTCACCTTTTCGGTAGAGATTTTTCAGCTGTTCAATGAACAGGTTGTCAAATCCATTGTCATTCACAAGAGCAGTCATCAGCGGGATGTTATCATTGAGGCACATTGCACGGAATCGTTTTTTTCCTTCGACGATGGTTACTTTGAAGAGATCGCACATGAAATGGGTGGCTGTTCCAGCTGAGCCGCCATTCCCACACAGGAAGACTTGGTTTTCGTTTTTCCAGGCGTCAAAAAGAATTTCAATGGTTTTATCAATATCTTCTCGAGAAATGTTGTCTGATATTTGTTTGATTTCTTGTAGATATTGTTCGATATACTCTTTATTTTTCATTTTTTTTTCTCCGTTTTTACATACTTTTCATGTTAAGTATGATTTTTGATCCTTCGAAGTCGAAACGGAATCGCATCTGTTGAAGCCTTTTTTTTGCCAGAGCTTTTGTGAATGCAGCACGGTCTTTGTTGTTACCGTTATGATAAAACATGAAGAATCCTCCGCCGCCGGCACCCATGATTTTTCCTCCAAGTGCACCGTTTTGTTTTGCAAGTTCGTAACATTCATCGATGAATGGATTGGAGATTCCGTGGGAGAGTTGTTTTTTTATGTTCCAGTGTACGTCGAGGTATTCGCCAAGTTTGTCGATGTCGCCTTGTTCTAAAGCTTTTTTTGTATCGAGACCAATTTTTTTTATTTCGTGGAGGGTTTCAATGGTTGTTGTGTTTCCTTTTTTGCTTTTTTCGTTTTGTTCTTTGAGGATATCTGATGCATGTCTGGTGATTCCTGTGTAAAATAACATTATATTGTCTTCTAGTTGGTCTTTGGTTTCTTCGTTAATGCGCAAGTGTTCTACGGTCACAGTTCCATCTTTTGCAAAAGTGAGGGATGTGATACCGCCGAACGCGTTAATATATTGGTCCTGTTTTCCAATGGGTTCTTTGAGGATTTCCATCTCGATTTTACAGGCTTCTTCCGCGAGTTGTCTTTGAGGGACAAATTCTCGTTTATATGTATGAAGAGCATTCAACAATGCAACAGTGAAACTCCCTGAAGTTCCTAGCCCCGATCTTCCAGGAACATCTGCGAGAGATGAAAGTTCTATTCCTTGTTTCACGTCTAGAAATTTTAAGGTTTCACGAAAAATATTGTGGTTAATCGCATTCACATTATCCACTTGTTCTATCTTTGAATATTTTAAAAGAATGTCATTAGAGAATCGTGGATGAGCAGTTACAAACGTGTATTTGTCGATGGCTGCTGCGATGAGTGCTCCACCATATTTTGAGTAGTATGATGGGAGATCTGTTCCGCCGCCGCCAAGTGTGATTCGTACAGGTGATCGTGCAATAATCATGTGTTTTTTCCTCTTTTTTGTTATCCGTTCTTGAGTATTTCTTTTATCGCTTTTCTTACCGCTTCATCTGAGGTGTTTGTTGCGTTCCATCCTAGTTTGTTGATTTTTTGTGTATCAAGTTGGAATCTGGGGACGTCGCCTTTCCATCCGCGGTCTCCTCCGGAATATATGAATTTTACGTTGTGTAAATCCATTTCTTCGACTACGAGTTCTGCGATGCGGGAAACTGTGGTGTTTGTGTCGCATCCTAGGTTAAACAGGTTCAATTTTTCTTTTGCGTGTTCGAATCCGTAGAGCATGCCGTTCACGCAATCGGTTACGTAGAGGTATGGTTTTTGTTGTTTGCCGTTTCCAAGGATTTCTAGTTCCTTTGGGTTTTTATTGAGTTTTTCTATGAAATCTACGATGACGCCATGTGTCCCTCTGGGGCCGACGACGTTTGCAAACCGGTAAATCCATGCTTGGAAGTCAAATGTTCCGCAGAATGCGCTGATGAGTCCTTCACCGCCGAGTTTTCCTGCGCCGTAAAAGGATATTGGCAGGGTTGGACCATAGGTTTCTGGAAGGGATAAATTCGGTGTTTCTCCGTAGACGACGCTGCTTGATGAATATACGATGCGGTTGATGTTGTTTTGTCGCATTGCTTCGAGTACGTTGTAGGTTGCGATAATTCCTTGTTTGAGGTCGAGATCTGTTTGTTTTTCTCCTAGTCGTACATGTGGGTTTGCTGCGAGATGGAATACGACGTCATGGTTTTTTATCGCTTTGTTGATTTGTTTGAAATTCAGAATATCTGCTTTGATAAAAGTGAAATTTTCGTTTTTTTGATGGTGTTCGATGAATTGTTTGTTGCCTGAGCTGAGGTTATCATATATTGTAACGACGTCGCCTCTTTTGATGAGGGCGTCGACAAGATGACTGCCGATGAATCCAGCACCGCCTGTAATAAAAACATGCATTGGTAAATGACCCCCTTGTGCTCTACTTTATCTCCTTATGGTTTAAGTATTTTTTGTATTGTAAAAATATTTCATCTGAAAAAAAGATAAAGAATGGTTTTTCTATGTTTTTAAGTAGGAATAATTACTAATGAACTGTGGTGCTATTCTCGTAAGGATGCATGTTTTATTTTTTCGTATTTGTTTTAAATAGATTTCTAAGGAAGAATCCTAAAAAATGATTGCTATATGATTATGTACGGACCTGGCGGAAGTAAGACTGTTTTCTCGGAGAAAAATCAGCCGAAAAATACCGAAAAAATGGGCTTTGGAATAGTCGGTTCTTTTCTCACTAAAACCCTTCTTTATTTTTTTTCCTTTTTGGAGGTTTAACCATGTTTAAAGAATCGATATACGAACAAATGACACGATCTGAAAGAGAAGTTGCTAACGTATTGAAAGAGTTAAAGATTCAATGGTCGTATGAGCAACCTGTGTTTGTATGGGATGAAAATAAACGACCACGAGTTTGGGCACCAGATTTCTATCTGATTAATTTTGGAATCTATCTTGAGGTTTGCGGTTCAGACAAGTTTGATTACGATTATAGGAGAAGGATCTTTGAAAGTAATGGGTATCGAGTGATTTTTTTGCATTTATATAAAGAGACGGACAAATGGAAACGACATCTTATGGAGTATCTTAAGATATTTACATTTTGTAGATATCATAAATTGAATGAGTTATTAGGAAATCACGGAATATCCTATTAGATTTCAGCAGGTATCTATAAAACAATCATTTAAGATAGTTTCAGTCATCTCTCGGTTAGTATTATATACTTATTAAGACCCTGCAGATTATCAACATATGAGTCTATGATAGTCAATGGAACGAAAATTACTGAATTGCACAATATTATGCCTGTAAATAATATGTCGTCAGTTTTGAGATTTGGCATACTCTCTCACAATCGTGCTGCTAATATTCAACATGAGTCTGTTGCATCTCCTTTTATTCAAGAGAGGAGAAATAAAAAAATTCCAAATGGATCGTTTTTACATGATTATGCTAATCTATACTTTCATGCGAGAAATCCTATGATGTTTAGCATCAAGAGTAGATCTGAAATATGTGTTCTAAGAATTTCCGAAAATGTTTTAAATGTCCCTAGAACAATTATGTCTGATAGGAATGCTGCAAGTGATTTTGCACGATATTATCCGGTTGCAGAAATTGGTCAATTAGATTTTGATTTAATTTATGCTAGGGATTGGACATGTCCAAATAACCCTACAGAATATTTTCGTAGAAAAACTGCTAAATGTGCAGAGGTTCTTGTCATGGATAAAATATCCCCGGATTTAATCATGGGTGCGTATGTTAGAAATGAAACAGTTCAAAAAAAATTAGAAAAGCAGGGTTTTAATAGGGAAGTATTAATTAATGATGATCTTTTCTTTGGGTGATAGGAAATGATAAAGGTTCGAATTGGGAATATATTGGACTCGAAAGCTAGAACTCTTGTTAATACAGTAAATTGCGTTGGAATTATGGGCAAGGGTATTGCTTTAGATTTTAAAACAAAGTATCCTGATATGTACCAACAATATCAGAAGAAATGTGAAAGAAATGAGGTTAAACCAGGGGAGCCTTATATTTATACTGATTTAAATGGCACAAGAATTGTTAATTTTCCGACTAAGAACCATTGGAAGGATTATTCGAATATGGATGACGTCATTAAAGGTCTTGATATATTCATTAAAAAATATAAGGAATGGGGCATCAAGTCAGTAGCTTTTCCTCCGTTAGGATGTGGTAATGGTGGATTGGATTGGGAATACGTAGGTCCAATTATGTATAATAAACTCAAAGATCTAGATATTGATATTGAACTTTATGCACCTTATGGAACTAAAGAAGAGCAATTAACTGAAAAATTTCTTACAAGAGATGTTGATATTAATTTTATTAAAAAGAAATATCGACAAAAAGTAAAACCTGAATGGATTGTATTATTGAAAGCTGTAGAAAATCTCAATATGAGGCCTTATGCAAATCCTGTTGGTCGGGTTATATTTCAAAAAATATGTTTTGTTGGCGATCAACTTAACTTAGTGGATTTTAATTTTCAGAAAGGTTCGTATGGGCCTTTTTCGACAGAGATAAACAAGGCTAAAGTAACAATGTCAAATAATAATATCATTAGGGAGGAAAAAAGAGGAAGGATGTTTGTTGTACAGCTTGGAGACGAATATGACACTTTTAAAAATAGATATAAAGATGAAATTTTAAAAAATCAAGATAAAATAAATATGATTACTGATTTATTTCAAAGAATTAAAAGCACAGATCAAGCTGAAGAAGTTTCTTCTGTTTTATGGGTTGAACGAGAATTAAAAAGTAAAAATTCAAATGCA
>JAPKYE010000020.1 GCA_026394495.1 Methanobacteriota archaeon
GTCACCATCACCTCCCCAGAGGACGGAGCAGTATTCAACACTACCGTTGCGAGCATCACCGGGATCGCATTTGATAATGAAACCGGAATCGACTACGTTACCATCACCCTCTATAGCGATAGCACTGGAAAATACTGGGATGGAGACAGCTGGGAAACCACAGCAACCGATCTTCTCTGCACCGGCACAGAAATCTGGTCGTACGATACCACCATGGTAGACTGGACTGGTGGGCTCTATATCGTGACCGCAACAGCAACCGATAAAGTTGGATGCACCACTGAAGATACCCATACATTCAGTATCATCGTTCAAAACTGTGTCTCTTCACGAACATACACCACTGACGCTGATTTCGATGAAGGTATCTTTGTCGGAGGTATATATGCCGACAATGATCAACTCCAATTGACTGCGGGTGAAGGGACTACCTATCCAACGCTCTGGGTCGCAAACGCTGGTGAGGATTCCCTCTCAAAATGGGATACGAACACTAACAAGGAACTCGCACGATATCATACATGGTTTGGACCACTTGCTAACCATGGAGCCTGGTCTGGTCCAGCTCCATCGCGAACATGTGTCGATTCAGATGGCAATTGTTATGTTGCAAACAGACACTTTGATGGATTACCCGCAGACGTTTTTAAGATATACACAGACAATTGGATTGATAGAAATGGGAATGGGGTTCTTGATACCGCTCAAGATTTAAATAATAACGGAATCATTGAATCATCAGAAATGCTCCCGATGACAGATCTAAATAGTAATAACAGAATCGATCCAAATGAAATTGCTGATGAAAGGATAGCCTGGGCTGTTCAAGTTGGCGCAGCTGGTGGACTTGGCAGATCTCTCTCCATTGATATTGATGGAAATATATGGGTAGGATTATACAATTCTCAGCAATACTTCAAGATTAGCAGTGTTGATGGAAGCATACTTGCTGGCCCAATCAATGTTGGTCCCCATACACCATATGGCTCCCTTGTTGATAAATATGGAATTCTGTGGAGTTCTGGTTACCCCAGTAACTACTTATTACGTTTAAACACAAACACCCTTGAAACTGATTTCTATAGCGTGGGATACATGTACGGTATGGCATTAGGCTATGATTCTGCTGGAAACACTCTTGTTTACATTGGAGGAGGATCCCCCTATGCAATGTTTAATTCATCTTCAGAAACAACGACGAATCCCGCTCCTGCTGTAATAAGTACTCTTGGAGTAGCAACTGATTCACATGGAAATATTGTTGCTGGAAGTAGTTCTAATGGTCGAGTCGTAAAATTCTCACCAAATGGAAGTGTCATATGGAATGTTGTGGGCCAGGTTTACTCTGAAGTCAGAGGTGTTGCCGTTGATTCTGAAGATAATGTGTGGGCAATACACGAAGATACGAGTAAATTATGTAAATATAATGGGACTGATGGATCGTACCTTGGCGTGTATAACTCTGGTCTCTATCCTTACACCTACAGTGACGCAACCGGTCTGGGCTATAGTAGTTCCGTTGTTACCGGAAAATGGAGTGTAATCCACGATAGCCAAGCACAAGAAACAATCTGGGATATCGTTTCATGGACGTCTGAAGAACCTGAAGGCACCAGCGTCACGGTTAAAGCACGAAGCTCGGAAGACCTACTGATCTGGTCACCATGGGAAGACGTCGTGAACGATAACGCGTTGACAACAACACCACCAGGTCGGTACATTGAAATCGAAGTCACCATGAAAATCACCTCAGGAGAATCCTCTCCGGTGCTCTATGATCTCACCGTTGATGGAACCTGTGCATCCTGCACAGACACAAACCCACCGGTCGTCAGCATCCTTGATCCTCTCGATGGTGAAATGCGAACGAGTTCACCTAGCCAACTGATCATTGAGGCGTACGATGAGGAATCCTCAGTCGTGGATGTGTATGTGAAAATCCATGATGCGACCACGAATTTGTTCTTTAATGGAACAGGCTGGCAGGACTCCGAAGCATGGCTTTTCTGCACTTCTGACATTAATGATGAATGGTATCTTGATACCGATTGGTCAGATGAACTGAACCATACCTACCATATCACAGCAGAAGCCTATGATGAATGCGGTAACGTGGGCACGGACATGCACACATTCACTATTATTACTGCAGAACAAACCTATTCATTAATCGGAAAAATCTACTACGACGGTGAAGAAATCGGTCACTTGATCATCGCACTCTTCGATCAGAACCCTGAGGAAATCAATGTCACTCCAATCGATACTATCAACGGCTCGGACTATGAGTTCCCCCTTGACTACATCTTTTATGATCTCTCTGCTGGAACCTATTATGTGGCTGCACATATCGACATAAACGACAATGGTGGTGCACCAGACTCTGATGAACCGCAAGGCTGGGCTATTAACAAAACCATGTGGCTTGAGTCACCTGATCCACTATCAATCGTTGGTGCTGATTTCACTGATGCTGATGTCACTCTTTCTGTACCGCCGTCTAATAATCCACCAAACACACCAAGTAACCCAAATCCTAGTAACGAAAGTACCGTTCTTATTCCCCTAGATACCATCAACTGGACTGGTGGAGACCCAGATGTAACGGACCATGTATGGTATGACGTCTACTTTGGTACCGATCCAGTGCCATCGGTTAAAATCGGTACCAGTGGTCCCTGGCTGGGTTCAGACATAGTGCAATATCATACCATAGATGTTGGTTCAGGGATAACCTATTATTGGAAGATCGTCGCGCGAGATGACCATGGACATACAATAGAAGGACCAATATGGAATTTCACCACCAGTACGGAATCGTAAGGATGAGTAAAAATACCATGAAAGTCAATAGATATTGAAAAATATGGAGAAGAACGATATGAAGAGAAACAGAATATATATCACTGCAATAAGCGGACTACTGCTCATATCCCTCACCATCGGATCATTCTCATCGGTTCAGGCAGAAAACCCACCAGGGAACCCCTACTCAGTCTATGGATATGTCACCCTCAATGGAAACCCAGCACCAGCTGATGTAAAGATCATCCTATCAATACCAAATAGAGCTGATCACACCGGTCTCACCAACGCCAAAGGCCAATACACTGTTGATTTCGATGCAGTACAAGGAGAGACCGCGAGTTTTACCGTGTATGTCTATAATCAATACGTCCATCCGACCAACACCCTAAGCTTTAAAATAACCAATCCTTCTCCCCATGGGTATTTCATCAACTTATCTGTGACAGTATCAGGAGGAAATAATCCACCGAACGTCCCGAGTAATCCATTTCCAGCATTAGGGGCAACCGGGGTACCGATCGTAACATTCCTTAGCTGGATCGGTGGAGACCCGGACGCTGCAGACACGGTCACCTACGATGTTTACTTTGGGACAACCAACCCACCACCAATTAAGACTCATGACCAATCCGGGACTACGTACAACCCATCACCATTGACCTATAACACGACCTACTATTGGATGGCGGTCTCATGGGACAACCATGGTGCTTCTACCATAGGCCCAATCTGGAGTTTTACGACAGGGTTCACACAAAACCACTGCCCAGATAAACCACAGAACCCGTCACCACTGAACGGTACAACCGGGGTGGTGACAAATCCGACACTGAGTGTGACGGTCACCGACCCTGACGGAGGATTACTAAACGTCCGATTCTATAACGCTGCGAACAACATCCTCATTGGAATGACCTATGCATTAGACGGGAACACGGCTTCCGTGATCTGGTCAGGGTTGGCCTTCGATACCACCTATCACTGGTACACGATTGCCAACGACTCATGGTTGGAGAACACGTCTGACACCTGGGGTTTCACCACGAAAAGCTCCGGTGACGGAGGAGACGGAGGTGGCGGAGAAGAAACTCTCATCAACAAGGCTCCAATCGCCGATGCCTCAGCAGGTGAACCCTACCAAGGATATGTGAATCAACAAATCACCTTTGATGGATCAAAAAGCTATGATCCCGATGGAAAAATCATGTCCTGGAGCTGGACGTTTGGTGACGGTAACAGTGGAACCGGTGAGGTCACCACGCATATCTATACACAAGTTGGATCTCATATGGTTGTATTAACAGTTACTGATAATAAAAGCGCTACCGGTACCGATTATACCACCGCAGTTGTAACCATCCCTAATAGCCCACCTACGACACCTACTCTGACCGGTGGCCCAGGCGTTTTAGGTCACAAGAACATTTCCTACGATTTCCAGACGGTGTCCACCGATGCAGACAACGATATGATTAAATACATCGGCAACACAATCACATATATGGTCTGCTGCAGGACGTTATGTCGTCTCCGTGAAAACATCGGACAACAAAACAGAATCAGGGACAATCTCGCTTGCTATTTTAATCGATGCTCAATACGTAGGTGATTATGGGTATCTTATTGACACGAATGGCGATGGGATCTATGATTTGTTCTACAGTGATATCACGAAAAACACAACAACAGCAGAAAAACAGGATGGAAGCTATCTGATTGATACCGATGGCATCGCAGGTTATGATCAAACATTTAATCCAGACACGGGAGATCTCACTGATTTTAACCAAGGAGCACCCTCACCAACAGGAGAAAACTCCGCAAACATGATTTTACTTGGGATTATTGTTGCGATCGTCGTTCTTCTCTTGCTCTTATTTTTGCTAGGATGGAAAAAAAAAGATAAGTCAGCAGATAAACCAGTAGAAACACAAAAGATTGTTCCACCAACTGAAAAGCCCTCTGAACCTAAAACAACAACAGAAAAGACAACTAAAAAGAAAACAGCAACACTTAAAAAACCAAAGAAATAACCTGTTTTTCTTCATTTTTTATTTCTTTTCTCAATAAATCTATAGAATGTTTTATATATTAAATATTATATCTTTATACGTGATATGACCATAGACGCCGTAAAAAACAAACATGCATCAGTACTTTTTTTCAGTGGCATTCTACTTGCAAGTATGCTTCTTTCAGCCCAACCAACCTTAGCAGATTCTGTTCATTTGCCTCTTTCCAATCAACCACCCAATAAACCAATAAACCCAACCCCAGAACAAAACGCAACAAACGTAAACATTACACCAACGCTCAGCATATATGTTTCTGATCCTGAGAACGACAATTTGACAGTCACCTTTTACAACGCATCCAATAACAACACAATTGTAACAAAAACAAACATCTCAAGCAATTCAACTGTATCTATAATCTGGTATAATCTTTCCATTAACGCAACATACAAATGGTATGTCGTAGTAAATGATACCCTCGCAGACAATCGATCAGACACCTGGTTTTTTAATACCTCAAATCAACCACCAAACAAACCAATTAATCCCGCCCCAGAACATAACGAAAAAAACGTGAACCTCACACCAACACTCAGCGTATATGTTTCTGATCTTGAAAATAACAACATGATGGTCTCATTCTACAATGCATCAGACAACAGCCTCCTTGCCAACCTAACTAATATAACCAGTGGAACAACCGTATCAGCACAGTGGCCTAATCTTTCGTTGAACATGACGTATCAATGGTATGTCATCGTCAATGATTCATTCTTAGAAAACCGCTCAGACACCTTTCAATTTTTCACAAAGAAACCAGTACAACTAGCTATTACATTCAAGGGTGGGCTAGGCGTCCACGCGATCATCACAAACATAGGAGAAACAAACGCAACTGACATGACCTGGAATCTTGTAATAACGGGAAAAGGATTGTTACGTAAACTCAATACCTCAACAAGTAACACTAATGATCTTTACATCGGTACGGATCTTACGATAAACAAATTTCCACAGGGATTCGGACGAATTGAGGTGCAAATAACTGCACAATGCCCTGGCCCTGGTGAACAACAGTTTATAAAAAACGCAAAAGGGTTTGTTTTTTGGCATCGCGTGTTTCTACGACCAACGCTTTTCCCTTAAAAAAATAAGGAAAAGCTATTTATTCTCAATCCTACTTTTGATACGTGCCTCTGTAGTAATGGAGAATCGGTGATTCGTGATCCGTATTTGACGATATGGAGGCACAGAAAGCCCCCTGGTACCCTACCGGGGGCTTTCGCAACTATCATAAAAAACCTTTGTTTTGTTGATTTTTCTCCTTATGAAAATCTCTTCAAGACCTGTAGCAGATAATTTATCTAATGTCCGCCCAAGAACATCATCGTTGAAATCCTCTGCAACAAGCTCAGGGCTGATGAGCAGTTCGACAGGCTTGTTTTTCATGAACTCCGGGAACAGATACAACGGTTTATCAACAAACCCTAATGCGTTGAGAACCATGGCGACAACCGCCTGTCCGCAGGTTACGTTCTGTCGGAGATCCACTTTAATGATCTAAATAATATTGACCTTCTTTAACATTCATCTTTTATTTATTCAATAAATATACTTTCTTACTCCTGAGTGTGTCAACGGCCTGGGAAACGAATCATTCACGGAAGAAACCAGGATGATACCGGTGGTTTTAGAGTGATTTTATGCCAAAATATAAAACGAAACGCAGAAAAATATATAAAGCATAAAGCATATATGCTTAATTAGTGAGTTTTATGAGAACCACGATCGAACTCAATGATCCAATTTATAAAAAAATCATAAGTACCCATGGGAAGAGAAACATCTCGAATACCATAAATGACATTCTCTTTCGATATTTTTTCAAACAAAAAAAGAAAGATCTTTTTGGGGCAGATCCCTGGTTGAAAAAAACTGGAACAAAAAACCTGAGAGATGAACATGACCGTAACTTTTGATTCCAGCGCATGGATAGAATATTTCGCAGGAACAAAAAAAGGAAAAACTGTAAAAGAAATTCTTGAAGGAAACGACCAAATACTTACATCATCCATCTGCCTACTTGAAATTAAAAACAAATACATCCAAGAAGAACAAGAATTTCACGATAGAATAGAATTCATCTGCAATAACTCCTCAATTATTGAAATCACCAAAGAACTTGCACTACTTGGAGCAGATATGAAACAGAAACACAAACTCTACACTGTTGATGCATTAATTTACGCAACAGCCCAAATCCATAGATCAACATTGTTAACAGGTGATGCTCATTTCAAAAATTTAAAAAACGTTATCCTTCTATAGTTTCTTTACAATCAATTATCCAATCTCTCTTTATTGAGTGTGTCAACGGCCTGGGAAACGAATCATTCACGGAAGAAACCAGGATAATTCAGTTAATCACTTAAAATATTTGTTTAAACCTTTTCAAGATAGGATATTTCGTTCCATGCATCGAAATACAATGCAAATCGATGATGCTTTAAAAGATTCACACCAATGATACGGGGGATTGTTCCTGCTATTTTGATACTTTGACTATTATTAGGAAGAGGTTTTAACACACCCGCCACAGGTATACTTAGATCATAGACAGTCTTTTTATCATCACATAAAACCTTCAACTGAACTCCTTTAAGTTCATAGCTGAAAAAATCGGGGCGCCTCCAAGGAGTATCGTTCTTGGATGTCCCAAGACCTTTATACGAAGTCATTCGGCATCAGTTTTACTAATCAATGTATAAGGACTACCGGTGTCCACAAAGGGATAAATTGCCCCATGGATTCTTTGATGTGGTATCCGTAAGTACATAGTGACAAATGGTTTTAAACCCTCAGCATATGTTCGTACATCCAATGGGATCCTCATAAAAAAACATCCCACATTAGAGGATAAGTACGAGGTCTTTTGGATGGACAAATTCTATAAGAACAGTTGCTGGATTCAATTTCTTATTTTTGATTTTCTGTAAAACAGCATCAATCTTCTCGTGATGCGCAACCACATCTCCGTTTTTTATGGCAACATATTGATTCACATAATTTTTTTTCAGAGAATCATAAGATTTTTTTAGATAATCTGCCTCCCTCTGTAATGCAACAAGCTCCTGCACTTCGTTTCCTGTCATTTTTAAATAACCTCCTTATGAATATTATCAACATGGTAGTATATATATAATTTATCTTATTAACTGTGCCTTTTTCATCTGTGAATCTTCCGCTGATGCTTCAGACCACGCAGTATTCCCAGCCGCAGTTAATAAAAATCATCGTCTTAAGGAAAAAACTTCAGACCACTGACCTCGTTTTTAAGGTCGTATCCTTTAAATAGGGCTTCTCTATTCCGAGTTTATATGGCATTGTGGCAAGGACAATCAAGACGCAGTAAAACAGGACGGCAGATTCGGTACGCCCGTGGTAAACGTAAGTTTGAAATTGGTCGGGAAGCCATTCTTACAACGATAGGAAAAATGAAACGAAAACCTATAAGAACCATGGGAAATAACCGAAAAACCATTGCGTTGACCGCTGATATCGCCTATGTGGTTGATCCAAAGACGAAAAAAACCACAAAAACAGATATTATCACCGTTGTTGAGAATGCAGCAAATATCCACTATGTCCGACGTAACATTATGAACAAGGGAGCGATTATTAACACGAAAATAGGGAAAGCACGGATTACGTCTCGCCCTGGTCAAAGTGGAACGATTAACGCTATTTTACTTGAAAAATAGTGTTAGCGAGGCTATCATGGTTTCTCGTGATGAGAATAAATTTGTCATTTGGCCTTTATATTTTGATAGTTCTCTTTCAAGACTAAAAGGACGAAAAGTTCCCAAAAAATTTTCTGTAGAAAAACCTTTACTTGAGGATATCGCAAAAGCAGCTAAATCGCTTGGGTTGAATCCGGTTATGGAGAAAGATATGGCTCATCCTTCAAGAACATGGAAAAAAGAAGGACGGATTCTTGTTGATACAAAAGGTATAAAAAAAAGTAAGGTAATTTCTCAGATAGCTAGTAGACTGTAACTGTGTTTTAGTTTGTTTTAAGGGCGAGTTCTCGTACTCTGCCGGTGACTGCGAAGATTTCTACGATGGCTTTCATTTCTTCGAATTCTTCTTTGTTTACGATTTCGGTTACAACCATTAATTTCTTTTCAAAGATCATAATCTTCAGACCACCATATGTTATACTTTGATAATTCAAATATATAAACATATCGTGCAAATTTATCAAAACGCAAAACCACAACAGAAGACAAAATACCATAACACGAAACGTTAAATAAAACAATCATAATCTCCCCGACAGATGGAACAAGAAACCTACAACTATATAGTATCAGAACAAAAATGGCAGAAACAATGGTTTGACGACAAACTCTACGAAGCAACAAAAAAAAACAAAAAGAAGTTTTTCATCCATTTCGCATACCCTGGCGTCTCCGGGTATCTTCACGTCGGACACATGAGAGGATTCACCTATTGCGACGTCATCGCTAGATACAAAAAAATGATCGGATACGACGTACTCTTCCCCGCCGGGTTTCATGCCTCAGGCATACCTTCCATTAGTTTTTCAAAAAAAATAGAGCGAAAAGATGAGACAACCATTAGACTTTTGAAAGAAAACGGCTGCACCGACGCATTCATAAAAAAACTCACCGACCCAAAAGAAGTCATCAACTATTTCAGTCACGTCTACGTAGAAGACTACTGGAAAAGATTCGGATTTCTCATTGACTATACGCGGCTCATGAACACCATCTCCGAAGGATACAACCAGTTCATAATATGGCAATTTCATAAACTCAACGAACATGGCCTTCTCATACAAAAACCCCATTTTGCTCCTTACTGCCCCCAGTGCGGACCCGTCGCTGTTGATAAATCAGAAACCGATGTTTCTAAAGGTGGAAACGCTGAAGTCCTTGAATTCACCATCATTAAATTCATTCTATCAGACGGAACAATTCTTCCAGCGGCAACCCTCAGACCAGAAACAATCTTCGGCGTCACCAACATGTGGGTCAACCCAGAAGTTTTATATCAGAAAGTGAAAATCAACAATGAAACATGGATCTGCTCAGAACAATGCGTAGATAAACTCACCTATCAGTTGGATGACGTAAAGCCGCTCCCGGAGCGTATATCAGGAAAGGATCTTTTAGGAAAAACCTGCAAGATCCCTATAGTTAACCGTGAAGTACCAATTCTCCCTGGGCTGTTTGCTGATCCCACCATAGCAACAGGGATCGTGATGTCAGTTCCTGCACATGCCCCATATGATTGGGTTGCTCTTGTGGAATCAAAAGAGCACATCGACCCTATAACCATCATTGATGTACAAGGTTTTGGTACAAACCCTGCAAAAGAAATCTGCGATCAACTTGGTATAAAAAGCCAAAAAGAAACACAGAAGCTTGATGAAGCAACCGACATCATCTACAAAAAAGAGTTTCATACAGGATATCTCAATAACCACTGCGGACAGTACGCCAAAATTAAAGTATCCGATATCAAAGACACGGTGAAAAACGATTTGATTACCAAAAATCTTGGTGTTGTTCTCCGAGAGTTCTCCCAAGATGTACTATGTCGATGTGGGGAACGAGTCCAAATTAAACAAATACCCGATCAATGGTTCATTAAATACAGCGATGAAACATTGACAGCTAACTCAAAAGAACATGTAGAGACCATGAATATTTACCCTGAGGAATATAAACAGGAGTTACCAAAAATACTTGATTGGTTTGGCGACCGTGCCGTAATCAGAAAAGGCTCCTGGCTTGGAACTGAGTTCCCGTTCAAGAAAGATTGGATTATCGAACCAATCTCAGACTCTACGCTTTATCCAGCATATTACATTATTTCTAAATACGTGAATCAAAAACTCATCACTCCAACGGATATGACACTTGAATTCTTTGACTATATATTCTTAGGGAAAGGAAAACCAAAGCAGAAGATCTGGGATGTGATTCGATCTGATTTCTTGTATTGGTACCCAGTCGACATCAACCTTGGGGGAAAAGAACATAAAACCGTTCATTTCCCAGTATTTCTTATGAATCATGTTGCCATAATGCCTACAGAATTTCATCCGAAAGGGATTTTTGTTCACTGGTGGGTCACCCAAAAAGGAAAAGAAAAAATCAGTAAATCAAAAGGTGGCGCAGAACCGATTTTACAGGCAGCAACACTCTACGGCGTGGACGCGATGCGATTGTACTACACTCATGTAGGAGCCCCGTTTGTTGACGTGGAATGGGATCCTGAGATTGTCACAAAATACAAGAATCGCATTTTAGGTATCTGGAAATTGGCCCATCAGATCCAAAACTGTAAAAACACAGAACAACAAAATCTTGATCACTGGCTTCAGAGCATGGTTCAGAGACGGATCCAGATCATTACTGAGGCCATGGAGCATTTTGATCTGCGTGTTGCAGCAAATGAGATTTTCTTTGAATTGCAAAAAGACATCCTATGGTATCTGAAAAGAGGCGGAGGAAACAAAAAAATACTTAAAAATTTTATCACTACATGGGTTCGTCTGATGACGCCGATAACTCCTCATATCGCAGAAGAACTCTGGCATCTTCTCAGGAGAAAAGGATATGTATCGATAGAAACCTATCCTGCTGTTGATCCAAAGTTGTTCTCGGAACAGGATGAAGTGGGAGAATATCTCCTCTCAAAAGCTGTGGACGACATCAACGAAATCCTCAAAGTAACAAACATAAAAGCTAAAAAGATTTACATCTATGTTTCACCTGGATGGAAACAGCAGCTATTCACAATCGCGCTGCAATTATCAGATCAAGGAAAACTTGATATGGGGACGTTGATGAAAACAGCGTTAGCAGACCCTAAACTAAAAGCATTAAGTAAATCGGTGTCTCAATTCGCTGGGTCCCTTGTTGGTGATATTAAAAAACTCAATGAAACTGATCGTAAGCGATACCGTACAGCACTTGATGAACAAGTGTATCTTAAGAGTGCGCAAACTTTTTTTGCAACAAATTTTTCTGCTGAGGTCATCATATTCTCTGCAGATGATGAAAAACGTTATGATCCAGTGAACAAGGCACGGTTTGCTACACCTTTGAGACCTGCGATCTACGTAGAATAAAAATTATGTTGTACGTAATCGATGAAATCGATCAACGAGATTTTGAAGCTTTGGCGGTATTTTTACAAGGAGATTACCAAAAATAAAAAATTGTATTTTTTCCTGTACCGGATAATCTCCAAGTAACGATGCGGTGATGGTGACATCGACCACCCCCAATCCAAAAACCAAGCGAGTTTGTATGTTCTCTTCAGCATCTATCTTAAGACTGGAAAGCGTATCATTTTTCGAGGTGTTTATAAAACCAAAGATACCACCATCAAAAGAAATACGCCATTCAACAGTTCCCGCATCGGCAGTCCCAGGATTTTTGATTTTCGCATGAATGCCAAACCCACCTGTCACATTTTCAATTTTGAGAATTGGTTGAAGCGCAGGATCATACAGTTCAAGTGTAGGGTCACCGAAAAGGGTGATTTCGTAGTAACACCAGCGCATGCTTTCCTCATCAATCCGGCTGATCAGATCTTCTTTAGAGTCCTGATTTGCCTTACCGAATGTTTTTATCCCCTCAGAAGTATTGAAAAATGCATCCCAGAATTCCCGGTTATATCGATTCGATGGACCATCAGTACTCCCTGGTATATACCATCCTTCTCTGGTGTTCATGATTGTGGCAAATGCGCCATGATCTGTGTGAACGGTGAGATACTCAGCCAAACTGTCAAATCCATCAAAATAACCTCCAAAACATGCCTGAGAATACATAAAAAACAATTTGGAGTTTCCCAATGCATCTATATCGCTACCCCCAAGTTTCATTACCTGTAGTTGGTTTCCATGACCGAAATGATCGATGATATATAACCCATTGTTGATGCGATCAATCACATCTTGTTTCGTCCATGATTCTTCATGCTCATACAATGTATCAATGCTGAATTTATTTGAAGGAATGCCCACAGTAACATAATTATCAGCTGCTGAACCATCAACCAGTTGTTTTAATGAATCATCACCCCAAGTCGATAGATCTAATTGTTCACCAACAAGCAGAACCCTTCCAATATATTGAGGGCTAGAATCAATGTATGCGATGGTTTTCTGTACAAAGTTTTCTACCTCACCAAGATTTTTCACGCAAGCTCGTCCTACATATACCTCCGCGTTAAGATCAACATCATCGGTAGATTCACCAAATATAGAGTTCCAATTACTATCAAAGGATCCATCAAGACATGCATAATAGAGATCTGATGGACCTGATACATTCTGCCCGTCTTCGTTTATTCCAAAATAGAGATATTGTGCAGCAATTATCTCAGAGTCACCACCCAAGAGCACATAATCTATCCCGTCGTTTTGATACATCGTTTTGATATAACTTCGTATTTCTCCAGGTAAACTACTACCAATATCCGTGAGGGTTTTAATTGTTGTTTGTAAACCTAAAGAAGTATGTTTCTCGGCTAAGGGAATAAAACCCGATTTAAACTCATCGGTTGTTATGATTAACAGTTTATTAGATGAAGAAAGCGTCTGAGTTTTCTCCGGATCGCTAGTATAAGTGTCAATGGTTTCAGGGTTCGCTATCTTTTCTCGTATCTGATTCACATCTTTAAGAAGATTACGGAATAATCCTGAGCGTGGAGTGTTTGTATCGCTGGTTTTCACCATAAATTGGATACGTGGATGATAATAAAGTGCTCCAGTTGAAGGAAGGTATTGAACTGGGTTTATATTCACGGTGAGGATCTGATATCCTCTGCTGTATCCGATGTTTTCTATTGTAACGAGTTGATCTGGGTACAGGTTTTCCGATTCATAAATCTTCAAATTTTTCGTTGGTTCAATACATGGAGAAGATTCAGATAGTGGAACGGCGGCTATACCAGGTATTATTTCAAATCCTTTTCCAAGAAAAATCGTTTCAGTAGAAAGAATGTCGATGCCTATAACTGTTTTTCCTGGAGGAATTAATATATTTTTTCCTTGATTTGGCAGGGCGGGTTCTCCTTTTCGAAAGGAATTATATACTCCTGGAAGATCGATACGATCATATGTTGTTTTCCCTAGGTTGACCTTCTGGATTGTCGGTTGAGGAAACGTACAAGTAATTGTAAGTTCATCAGAAGGTTTTTTTGCGGTGACCATTATTGAGGAAACAAAAGATAAAAAAAGCATTACGACTACAACGAAAACGAAGTAGCGCATAATCTTTGCTTTATATATTTGTATCACGCGTCTCCCATAATATATGTGTTCTCTAGTGTTTATAAACCTTTCTATTATATAGGTATTTAAATAATATGAAGAGAAAAAAAGTTGGTATTACGGATTGTTGCGTGATGCCCTTTTCCATTTCACAAACAATACCACTGCTATAAGAACGAAGATGACAAACAAAGTAATCAACGCCGCAAAAGGAATAAACGAAAATATGTTCACACTTGCAGTAGCGATACTTGATTGCTCGTTTCCTGCGTTGTCTGTAGCAATAATCTTGAATTGATAGTAGCCATCGCCATTTTCAGCAGTAAACTCCCATTTCGCCTGAGAACCACTGGTTTTGTTTCCATATGCAGACCAGTTGTTCCACGTGGTGTTATCTTGTGAATAGCGATAGAACAACTGTATGTCATTGATGCCGCTGCCGTTTCCATCAGAAACCGATGCAGAGAGATTAAACACGTTATCCCACTGCAATTCTGAGCTAAATTGAGACAGATCAATGTCAATTTGCGGTGGGGCAGTATCTTTACTTAGTTGAAGTGCATCAGACTGGGTGGTAAGTAGCCGCTGGTTTCCACAGACATCCGTGATCATGATGTACAAGTAATATGTCTGTCCGTTCTGCATCGTTTCCCAATCAGTCTTAAGAAGCGTCCAGTTTTTATTATAGGTGGACGTATTGATATTGGAGAAAAGCGTTGTCCATTGTGTATCATCACTGAAACGATATGAAACAGCATCGAGTTTGAAATCATCCTGGAACTGCAAGGAAAATCCAGGAAGCATTGAGAACCAATATATATCATTAAATGCTGGTTTATCTGGGGGATTCGGGTCGAAAATAAAGGAAACATCACCTTGTTGTGGAGAATCTTCTTTGTTTCCTGCTTTATCAGTTGCAATGGAACATAGCTCATATTCTCCGCTTGACGCAGAAAATGCCCACGTATACGGTGAAGAGGCGTCTTCTGATCCAAATAACGTCCACTGAGTTACGCCAAGAGACCGGTAGTAAAGACCGACTGATGCAACTTTGCTGATGTTATCTGTTGCATTTGCAGTAATAGACACAGTTGTCGTGTTTATTTTTTTGGGTATCTTTGAGGTGTTTGCAATATATGAAAAAGGTTTTTCTGCATCTAAAGAGAAAGGATATTTCTCTGAAGAGTTTGTATTTCCATTGAGATCTGAAATAGAGAATTGAATCGAGTAAAGTTTAGTGATATTACTGCTGAATGGTAAATTTGATAATGTTGCGGTGATCGTTTGTGTAGCTGTAGAACCGTTGGTTCCGTTACATGGTGTTGAACCGGTATAGGTTTTATTGGTACTGTTTTCTTGATATTCAATGGTAAACGAGGCCGAGGTTACTAGTAACCCGCTCTTTTGATCCCTTGCATCGATGGTGCAAGTAGGTGTTTTTGTAGAAATCCAGCCGGCTGTAGGAGTAAAACTTGATTTGTTGAACTCTGGTTTTATGGTGTCATTTGACGAGATCGAAGATAGAGACCATTTCTGGAGAATAGCATTACTTGAACTGTTTACATTCGTAAATTCTGCACGCAGTTTGATACTTGTTTTCCACGAAGATGCATCAGAGATATTATCGCCGTTCATCACATTATTTTTTAGTAACTGATTGTTTTCGTTAAGTATGGAAAACACGATACTGCCGCCATTGGTCGTGTTGGTCATCGCATAGAATCGATCCCAGGTGCATCCTGAAGATAAGTAAACAGGGATAGACAAAAGACTTCCGGTAATCGGCTGATCTTCTGCTTTAGTATAGGCTCCTAAACTGTACAAAACCCCATGTTCATCGCTGAAATACACAAGGCCGTTCACAACAACCGGGGACGTGAGAACAGCGGAGTGACCCTCGGTTTGATTGTATTCCCATGCTTTGCCTCCATTTGAGGCATGAAGGGCAATGAGGACGCCGTCTGGTGTACCAATATACACAAAACCATCCGCATACGCTGGAGATGAAATTAGGACTTGAGAAGAAGTGATATCTTTTTTGTATACTTGCTGCTTCCATTTTTCTTTCCCATCGTTCACATTTAATGCATGAACAAATCCATCAGGAGATGCCACATAAAGGACATCATTGTACACCGCAGGGCTTGATGCCGCGAGCTCATATGACGTAAGCATCGGATTGCTAATTGATGTATTCCAGAGAATAGTTCCATCGTTGAGGTTCACGGCGACAACCATTGTTCGTGCGGAGATTAGTGGAATAGCCTGCTCTTTTGCAACAATAAATACTTTATCGTTGTATACTACAGGTGATGCACGGCCGATTGAGCCAACTTGTGCTTTCCAAAGTTGATCTCCTGTGGTCGTATCAAAAGCTAAAAGGGTATCGTTTTTTCCGTTTTCACAGCCGACGATAACTTTGCCTTTGCTCACCGCAGGATTTGAGAAACTGCCTGCTGGAAGTGCTTTATCCTGGAGAACATGTCCATTATCGTTAATGTCAAGGATGATTAAGCGATTATTTCCCTCATTTAGTGATGTAAGAAGAGAATCATCTCCACTCCATGAGGTCAAAAATACTTTTCCTTCGGAAACAACTGGTGACGAATAATAACAGATCGCGGGTTTACTTGGGTTGACATCCTTGTAATTGAATTGCCATTTTTGTTCTGTAAGATTATTTTTATTGTATGCAACGACAACATTTTCCATGCCGCCATCAGATGTATTACCAGTTGCAATAATTACATAGTCATCGGTGACCGCTGGTGTATTCTTTACAATATCTGGAAGAGAAATAGATGTAATGGGTGAGTTGCTATGTCCTTTATTTGCATCATCAACTGTTGCATTAAATGCATAAAGTTGATTGCCGGCTAATGAGACGATATAGAGCACATTGTTTTTGATTACGGGGTTTCGGTATCCCCCTCCAAGATGTTCATTGCTAGATGAGTACCAATAGAGCGCATTGGTACTAGGACCAGGACCGTCTGATGCGCGGGTGTTCGCAGGGTTCTGACCAGCCAAGGGCCATTCACCATAAGAGGATGTGAGACTTGCGTTTCCATTCAGGATATTAATGTTGTTTTTTTCTGCGACGCGTAATGCTGAGTTGAACTGATCAGTCCAATTATTTGATTGTGTTTGCCAAAGGATACTCCAGCTGTATATTTTTGGGGTAAGGGACGGATCTGTGGTCGTGAGATTTGCTTGAATTCGTATTTTCGTTGGAGAGTTAAGAAGTGAGCAAAGAGAAACAGGTCCGGTAAATCCTTCTGAATTTCCGGGAAGACGAGTATCGCTAATAATTATTTTGTCTTCATCAAGGATATGATACAAAATTGATGTACCGGTTTTTATGTAATCATCAGCAGTGAGTCGTTCCCATGTTGCAAGTGTTAAAGGGTTAATGACTGAGGAAATCGCGGTTCCTTTCAGAGCATATCCTTGGCCATGAGAACTGATGCTTACATAATCTGAGAACAGAGAACATGTTGTCCCAAATGCAGGAATCGCAACAATACAGAGATTAATGTTCTTTTCATCATCAATAAAGAGGTCTGAAGGGGCAGCAGAAAAATCCTCATTGAATGTAAGTATAGAACCATTGGATTTCTGTGTGGTGGCAAGTTCCCATCGACCGGTAAAATTGCCGATGGGTTGCCAGTAATATAATGAAACCTTTGCATCGTGGTCTGTTTTTCCTTTCCAAAACAAGTCCAGTTGCGTAATGGAATCAATTTGTTGAGGTATCTTTATGGTGAATTGATGAACAACAATTCTTTTGAAAAGGGAACCTGTTGTTTTGACCATATCTGCATCGTCTTTTGAGATTTGTGCGTATCCAATTGGGGTAAACTCGTTTGTCGCTACTTTATGGAGGCGAGGAGGTAAAAAGGGGAGGAAAATAAGGGTTTTGTAGCTGTATGCTTTGTTTTGTGTGTTTGTACTGATACTATAGGTTTGTATGCTTTTTTCATTTCCTAATATAAGAGTTCCATCGACGATTGTGCAATTATCGAGGGTAACGTTTTCGTTATTTACGAAGGTGTCTGTCCATGTTCCGTCTTCTTCATCTATGGTAACAGAACTTGAAGTAGAACGACTTATTGGTGAGAAACTGGTGACAAGTAATGAGAAAAGAATAAGACTGCATAGTATTATTTTTTTTGATGAGTATATTGTATCCATATCTGGTTTTCTCCATAGACAATTTTTATTAGTATTAATATTATATATATTTAAATATTTTGGTCTATCGATGCCTTAAGTGCCACTTTTTTGCCCATCCTGACATCTCCTCGACACTTCATGAATGGTACCGGTAACATTCTGTAAGCGATATGTTATCTGTATTCTGCTTAAAAAGTTTAAGCACATCTTATTTTAAAAAATGAGTACTTGAAGATCCATCACATTTGTCCCAGTAGGACCTGTGCACAACACATCTCCAAGAGACATAAAAAACTCATTAGAATTATTTTCATCTAAAAAACTCGAAGGCAACAACCCTTTTTTCTGTGCACGACCAAGCGAAAAACCATCTGCAAGAGCACCTGCACCTGTACTATTCCCATCAATTCCATCTGTTGCAAGCGACGCAAACACCATCTCAGTATCTGAAAGAACTTCAATACATCCTAACACAATTTCCTGGCTTCGCCCACCGACTCCTTTTCCCCGCACAGAAACAGTTGTTTCGCCCCCTATAATTAATACTACATCCCGGTCGTGTTTTCCCTCTTTAAGAATAGTTGTAACAAGATTTGTTCCAATAGTACGTGCCTCACCAGAAATTGATGTAGAAAAAATCCGTGCATCATATCCAAGGTTTTTTGCTTCTTCAAGGGCACTAGTACATGCTAGTTTGTTATTCCCAACAAGAACACAATACGCCTGATTAAACATAGGATCACCTTTCTTAGGCGTCTCCGGAATATCGCCGTTGATTCCTTCAGTGATCACCTTTTTTACTTCTGAGGACATCTTCTCCCAAAGTTGGTAACGATCAAGTACTTCTTTTGCATCAGTAAACGTCGTAGAATCAGGGCACGTTGGACCAGAGGCGATAAACTCCAATGGATCTTGCACGATATCAGAAAGAACCAACGAAACAACAACTCCTTTTGCATGAGTGATCAGTTGTCCACCTTTTACTAAAGAGAGATGTTTTCTTACCGTATTGATTTCTTTGACACCTGCGCCTGATCTCAACAAGAGTTCAGTTGTCTTCTGTGCATCATGAAGGTTTACTCGAGATTTGCATAAAAGTGCTGATCCTCCACCGGAGATCAATACGAGAAGTAAATCGCGTTCACTGCATTGAGCAATTAGGTCAAGGATCTTTTCAGTGCCATGAACACTGTCTTTATTGGGGAGCGGATGTCCGCCAACGATGACGTCTATCACCGGGTTTTGAATATGAGCAGCAGGATCATTTGTTATCACAATTCCTTTTGTGACAGGTATCGAATCAACGACAGCCTGCGCCATCCCTACGCTTGCCTTTCCAAACCCAACAACGTAAATATGGTCAAAATGAGACAGCTCGAACGCGTTTTTTTCTACAACAATCTGCTGTTCGGCAAACATCCGTCGCACAGCAGTATATGGATTTACCGCTGCAACCGCAGCAGTAAGAATATCAAGAGCATCTTTGCGTTTTTTTCGCACCATGGGTGTTTCCCCATTGTCAACAAGTTGTGTATAATTTTTAAATAACGTACTAGTCATAAAAAAACACTATTTCCCAAATTGAAGCTGTCTCATTAAACCTTTACGCATCTTCCGGTCGCTGGAGAACCCTTTCATCATTTTTTTCGTCATATTGTAGTATTTCAATAATTCTTTCACATCTTTATGTTCTGCACCAGCTCCACGGGCAATTCTCGTGATACGCGATGCTCTGATAAGATCAGGGTTTTCTCGTTCTTCATCAGTCATGGAATCCATCACTACACGGAAACGTTTGAGTTTATCCTGAGTGCTGTTCATATCAGCATTTTTAAGTTTACCAGCCATCCCGCCGGGGAGAAGCTCCGCAACCTTCGATAACGGTCCCATCTTTGAGATCATTTCCATTTGTTCATACATGTCATTTAAGTTGAATTTACCGGACATGAGTCGCCGCGCTGTTTTCTCAGCATCTGCTCCTTTTAATGATTCCTCTGCACGTTCCAGCAACGATTTCAGATCACCCATCCCAAGGAGACGGGAGATAAAACCTGCAGGATCAAACGTCTCAAAATCTGTTGCATGTTCACCAGTTCCAACAAACACTATCGGTGCACCAACTTCTGATGCGGCACTCAACGCGCCACCACCTTTTGCAGTTCCATCTAGTTTCGTAAGAACAATACCCGTAATACCGATCGCATCATTGAATGCTTTTGCTTGTGGACCAGCTTGTTGCCCCATTGCTGCATCGATCACAAGTAGTTTTTCATCAGGTTTCGCAGCTTTGAAGATATCGGTCATTTCTTCTATTAAGTCATCCTCTAGTTTATGCCGCCCCGATGTATCTACAATAAGTACATCTGCTGTTCTTCGGAATTTCTCAAGTCCTTCTTTGATGACACACACCGCATCTTTTGCGTTTTTATCACCATAAAATGGGACCTCGACTTTTTCTGCGATTTGTTTGAGTTGTTCGTAGGCAGCAGGACGATGAACATCTCCTGCGATGAGTGCAGGACGCAGCCCTTTCTTTTTGAAATATTTTGCAATCTTTCCCGCTGTTGTTGTTTTTCCCTGGCCATACAGCCCGACCATCATGATAACTTGCTTTTTGATCGCTAGTTGTCGTGATTCGCCTAGGATATGGACAAGTTCATCGTAGACGATGTGGATGACATGTTCTCTGTTGCTCATGCCTGCGGGTGGTTTTTCTTGAAGTGCACGTTGTTCGATTTTTTTTGATAGTTCAAGGACGAGTTTTACGTTGACGTCTGCTTGAAGGAGTGCGCGTTGTATGTCACGGACGACTTCTTTGACAAGCGTTGCATCGATGTGTACTGCATTTGCGATTTTCTGGATCGTTTTCTTTAACGATTCTCCGAGGTTGTCAAGAACCATAGTTTCGTATTAGGACATAGGAAAAGCAGCATTAAAAGATATCGTCATTATGTTATTGGATTCATAAAATCACTAAACAGAGGATAAACTTTAGTGAAATAAAGAAAAAAATAGGAATTATTTTTTCCCTTTTTTTTCCCGCTCAGATGTCTGAAATGAGATAACAGATTGATTTATTCCTCATCGTCATCGTTGGGGTCCCAGGGTCGTCCTGGAAAATCAGGGAAATCCGGTACAAATGGTGTTGTCATGGTGCTTGCCTCCCTTTTTTACTGTTCCTTACTATATATTAGTTGAACTAGCTTAAATATGTTATGCTATAAATGGTCGTAAAACCTGAAGAATTCGCCTGAGGTCTTTTCCTTCTACGACTGTGTCTGCCGCATCTCGAACGCAAGAATCATCTGGATTAAAGGCAATGCTGTATCCGCAGGTTTCAAACATGGAGATGTCAAAGCAGGAGTTGCCGACTGCTGCGCATTGTTCTAATGGTATGTCGAGTTGATGTGCAAGTTGTTGTACGTTTTTTTCTTTATGTTTGAGCTGGACGTTTACGATTCCGTCGCCGGTTAAAGTTCCGTCTTCATCTTGGCTTACGCCATTTGCATACACGTATGGAATGTTGAGGTCTGCAGCTACTTTTTCTGCGAGGATATCAAGTCCTGCGCTGACGATTGCGGTTTGTATGTGGTGTTTGTGTAGGAATGCTAGGCATTGTTTTGAACCATTCATCAGTGGGATTTCTGAGAGTATGTTTTGTAGGGTTTCTTTTTTTGTATGTTTGCCGTGTTCTTTCCATAGGGAGACATCGCGTCTGATGAACTCTTGATCATCGATGGTTCCTTTGAGGTATGCATCAATCGATCGTTCGTTTGATGTTTTGAAATGATCGTGGATGTATTTCCATGAGCTGTATGTGTCGGTGAGGACGCCATCCATGTCAAAGAATATAAGTTTGATGGTCTCAGTTTTACAGATGATATTTGTTGTGTTGGGTTTGTTTTTTCGGTAACAAAAGTAGGTACATGGTGAATCCATGGGAGCCGGTCAATAGGTATCATCTATAATAAGTTTATTTTTGTCGCTGAATGCTGTGAGAACTAATGAAATCGTAGTTGCAGTCGTTGCATTTGCATTCTTGCACATTTTTTTCATCCATTATTTCTCCTCGGATGATGATGATTTTTTCACTTTTGCAATAAGGGCAGACCAGATTCTCCATGTGGATCTAACTCTTTTGTTGTTTTCATTTGGTGTTGTTTCTTGAATGGTGGTTATTCTTTAATAAGGTATCTTGTTTTTCGCTCTTTGGGGAAGGTTGGAACAAAAAATGGGGTCAATTTATTAATTATATAACAAAATTTATATACTAATAGTGTTAATATATATGTGGTAGAGAACAGGGAGGTCGATCTTTTAACATCTCTCCTCACCACCTTTTTACTTCCCTGTTCTCACACCTAAGAACAGTTTTAAAAAACGTATACGCTTCACTCTTTTTATACCTTTTTTTAACAAACTCCCATAGATCTCAACAGTCCTAAAAATTTATTAAGGGTGATGTATACTATTATTCTATAATAATTTGGGATTACTATGAATAAACATTATATAAAAACCATATTGAAAACAACACTCGTCATCACAGTTCTACTCATTTTAATCGGTTCGGTTTTTACCTCCGCACGCACAATACAAACAAAAACTGCAAAATCACATAACCCAACTACTGATGCAACACTTCTTATTATCGCCCCGAAAACATTTGCAAAAGAATTGCAGCCACTAGTCACTCATAAAGAAAAAATAGGGTTACCAACACGTCTTGTCATCCTTGATCAAATCTACAAACAATCATCAAACCCAGGGCGGGACAACGCAGAAAAAATCAAGTATTTCATTAAATCCTCAATAGAAGAATCAGGAACACGCTACGTACTTCTCGTCGGTGGAAAAATTGGACAGTTACCGTTTTGGTATCTCCCAGTACGTTATGCACAGATGAATGATAGTTGGGAATCAGAATACCTCACTGATCTGTACTATGCCGATATCTACGACTCTCACGATAATTTCTCAAGCTGGGACACTGATAAAGATAATCTGTATGGGGAATGGCCAGACGATAAAAATATCGATTTATACCCAGATGTTGCAGTCGGAAGAATTCCCTGCAGAAACGGCCAAGAAGTAAAAATCATGGTAAACAAAATAATAGACTACGAAACAAACACCTATGGGAAACCATGGTTTTCTGATCTGCTTGTAGTTGCAGGCGACACCTACCCAGAATCAGATAATGCTAACTGGACTGGTTATGAAGGGGAATACTATGGGGATCGTGCCATTGAGAACATGACGGCTTTTACCCCGACACGGCTCTATACATCTCTTGGTAATTTCAACGGGGAATCTGATGTGATCACTGCATTTAACAAAGGATATGGGTTTGTATATTTAGTTGGTCATGGCAATCCAAAAAGCTGGGGGAACCATCCACCGGATAATGCATCATTCATCAAGGGTCTTACCACAAATACTATGCATAAACTCGATAATCAAGAAAGACTTCCGATCTGTGTCGTCAGTGGTTGTCATAACTCTCAATTTGATGTATCTTTGTTTAAGGTTTTGAATAAACGATCACGTTATGTGGGTGAGAACGCCTATGAATGTTGGGGTTGGCGTATGACTCGTAAAATAGGAGGCGGTTCGATTGCAACCATCGGATGTACCGCGCTTGGATATACTAAAGAAGATAAACAATCCTTTAAAGGAGGATTAAACGAAATTGAAACCATGTTCTTCCATGATTATGGTGAACATCATGTTAGCATTCTTGGCGACGTATGGAAAGATGCAATACATCAATACATAGATAATTATCCAGTGAACTGGTCAGGTGCCGTAGGATGTGACTCATGGGTTGATACAAAGGTTGTTCAATCATGGGTACTTTTTGGAGATCCCAGTCTTTGTATTGGTGGATATCCTTAAAACTCTTCAAGGAATATGTTTAAAAAGGAGAACTGGTTTTAGGCTTTTCATGGCATTACCATTAGACGTCCTTGAGAAATCACTGAATCAGAACATGACGCTCCTGTTAAAAGATGGTAGATTTATTCATGGGAAACTCCTTGGTTACGATGAATATATGAATCTTGTTTTAGAGGACGTTGAAGAAACCAAAGAGGAGAATAAAAGAAGGCTTGGAAAGATTATCCTCCGAGGAAATAACGTTGTCAGCATCTCCTTAGGCTAAAAATAGCGAAAAGATTATATATAGGCTTTTACTATGTATATTTGGAAGGAATTGGGCTGGTAGTTGTTTTGTTAGAGTGCATCCCATCCCCTCCTAGTGAGGCCAGCCATCCTTCCTTTTTACCTAGTTTTTTTGAATTAAAAAAGTTTTAAGTATCGATGATGGTTTTCTCATTTGATATTGTATGATGGGCGGTTCTGTGAAAGTAACCCGGGGTACACATCTGCGTTGTAAAAGCTGGAAACAAGAAGGCATCCTGCGAATGCTTGAAAACAATCTGGAAAACGCGGAGAAACCAGAAGAACTTATTATCTACGGGGGAACTGGTAAAGCTGCGCGGAACTGGGATTGCTATCATCGTATTGTGGACACGTTGAAAAAATTAGAAAATGATGAGACAATGCTTATTCAATCAGGAAAACCTGTTGCCGTCTTTAAAACATGGAATCATTCACCGCGGGTCCTGATGGCAAACTCCAATCTTGTTCCCCAGTGGAGCAACTGGGAAACATTTCGTGAACTGGAAAAACAAGGGTTAACCATGTACGGTCAGATGACTGCGGGTTCTTGGTGTTACATCGGCACTCAAGGTATCATCCAGGGGACCTATGAGACATTTGCAGCGTGCGCTCTAAAACATTTCAAAAGCAGTCTTCAGGGAAGAATAGTGCTCACTGGTGGTCTTGGGGGAATGGGTGGCGCGCAACCCCTTGCGGTCACCATGAACCATGGTGTTTGCATCGCTGTGGAATGTGATGAGCAGCGGATCGATCGCAGAATCAAAGCAGGTTTTTGTAATAAAAAAGTAAACGATATTGATGAAGCGGTTGATCTTGCACAAAAGGCAAAAGAAAAACAACAACCTCGTTCCATCGGCGTATTGGGTAATTGTGCAGATATCATGACAAAGCTTGTTGAATCTGGTTTTCAGCCTGATGTTGTCACTGATCAGACGTCGGCCCATGATGAGCTTAACGGTTATGTTCCCAGTGGTTACTATGGCTCATCGCTTCAGGATGCGTATAAACTGAGAAAAGAAGATCCAAAAGAATATATCAAACGCTCTATGGATAGTATGAAGAGTCATTGCAATGCATTGCTTTCATTTCAGAAGAAAGGATCTGTCGTGTTTGATTATGGGAATAATCTTCGGGGTCAAGCAAAGAAAGCTGGGTTGAAAAACGCGTTTGAATACCCGGGTTTTGTCCCTGCGTATATTCGTCCGATGTTTTGTGTTGGTCGTGGTCCTTTTCGATGGATCGCGCTCACGGGAAATCCTGATGATATTTTTAAAACAGATGAAGCAGTCATAAAAATGTTTCCGAAGAATACGGTGTTAACAAATTGGATTTCGCTTGCTGAAAAACATCTACCGTGGGAGGGATTACCTGCGCGGGTCTGCTGGCTTGGGTACGGTGAACGTGCACAATTTGCTCTTGTCATCAACAAAATGGTGCGTGATAAGGTGATCGGACCGGTTGCTATCACAAGGGATCATCTTGACAGTGGCAGCGTCGCCTCACCATATCGAGAAACTGAAAATATGAAAGATGGTAGCGATGCAATTGCGGATTGGCCCCTTCTCAATGCGTTAATTAATTGTGCTGCTGGTGCGGATAGTATCCAAATTCATAATGGTGGGGGCGTCGGTATTGGGCTTTCCACTCATGCAGGAATGGTGGTGGTCTGTGATGGGACAGTGCAAACTGATGAGCGGATACAACGTGTGTTTACTACTGATCCGGGAATTGGTGTCGCACGACATGCTGATGCAGGGTATTCTGATGCAATTGATTTGGTTAAGAAAACTGATCTTCATGTCCCGATGATAAAACACTGAAAAAAAAACGTGTTCCGTTGTTTATTTCATTTTGCGGATCATCATACTGTTTTTGTACATATTCGTACAGATGTAAATCATTTGTAGAAGAATCAGCATCCAGATAAACTCGTTTGAAAAAACGTATATTTTGGTATTTTGAAGTATGATGCAGAGGAACGTCATCATGAACAGGAAGATCACAAATATCATAGTTCAACACATCCTATACTCCTTCTTTGTTTTTCATGTTTTAATAGAGTTATTGTACAACTGATACCGAAAAAAATGATTAGAAAGAAAAAATAAGGAAAACGTTTTATTCGAGTTTTCCCACTGTTTTTTCTACTTCTCTGAGGATTTCACAGGATTTAACAAGTTCTTTCATGGTTGTATGATCTTGGTATAATGGTCTATCGACATCAAGGAATTTCACGTGTTTTCTGATTATTTCTTTTGCTTTTGTGACTCCTTTACCGAATTTGTATTCGCGGAAATCCAATGCTTGGGCAGCAGCCATGAGTTCAATGCCCAGGATTCCATAGGCATTGTCAAGGATCTGGAAATTTTTGATTGCGGTGTTCATCCCCATTGAAACAAAATCTTCCTGATCTGCAGCAGCTGGAATCGACTGTATTGACGCTGGAGCAGATAGGATCCGTTGTTCAACAATCAAATGATCTGCGGTATATTGACTGAGCATAAGACCGGAGAACATTCCTGCGCCTTTTGTTAGAAACGCGGGGAGTCCTGCACTGAGTGCCGGGTTGTTTAATCGGTTCATGCGTCGCTCTGACATAACACTCACCATCGTTATCGCAATACCCGCCATATCCATGGGCAGAGACACTGGGGATCCTTGAAAGTTTGCACCAGAGAGTTGTAGATTTTCTTTTGGGAAGAAGATAGGGTTGTCACCGACTCCGTTCAACTCGATTTCCACTTGTGATCGCGCATATGCTAGTGCATCGTGTGCAGCTCCGATTACTTGTGGGGTTGATCGCATGGAGTATGCATCTTGAACCTTGCATTTGATTCTGCCATCTATTAGATCTCCGCCAGTAATGAGTTTCAGAATGGCTTTTGCGCTGCGTATCGATCCTTGGAAACCACGGATTTCATGGATTTTTATATTGTAGGGTTTCATGTTTGCTTTTAATGCCTCTAGTGACATCGCGGCAGCTATTTCTGCTTGTTTCAGCCAGTTGTTTGCATCATAGAGAAAAATAGCGCTCATTGCGGTAAGCATATTGGAGCCGTTGATAAGGGCAAGTCCATCTCGTGCAAGCAATCCGGGAGGAGTTATTCCTGCTTTCTGTAACGCTTCTTTTCCATCAAGGAGTTTGTCTTTGTAATAGGCTTTTCCTTCTCCAAGTATCAGTAGTGCTATCTGTGCCATTGGTGCTAGATCTCCGCAGGCACCAACTGATCCTTTCTGACATACAAAAGGGGTTACTCCTTTATTCAACATCTCGATAAGAGTTTGGGTGATGTCCAGGCGACATCCTGAGTTTCCATGAGCATGGACATTTACTCGTCCGAGCATTGCTCCTCGTACGTACTCGAGTGGTGCAGGATCACCGATGCCTGCTGCATGGTTATAAATCAGATATTTCTGGAATTCTTTTGCTTGGTCATCGTTGAGAACGATTTCTGAGAATTCACCGATGCCTGTGTTCACCCCGTACATGATTTCATGGGCTGCCATCTTTTTTTCAAGCATCGTTCGACATGCTTTGATGCGTTCTATGGCATCGGGATGAAGCTGTATTTTTTCGTTTTTCCGTGCGACGTTGACGACATCTTCAATAGTTAAACCTGCACCTTTGATGATAATGGTCATATATTGCCTCCTTCTACAAACTCGTTGAACATCGGTAATAAATAATGATGTATATAAGTTTCCTAATGATGTATTAAAATAATTTTTACTGTGTGGAAGATGATCCATGAAAAATAATAGAACAGATACTGAGGAGCTTACCTGGGATACGATTGCTGAAAGTTTTGATTCAACTCGTAGAAAACCCTGGATTCAATGTCTGGATTTCATCGATGAACTCTCATCGCAGGCAATAGTTGCTGATATTGGTTGTGGAAACGGCCGTCATCTTATTCCCTGTGCGGTACACTGTAAAACCGTGATAGGTGTTGATATTTCACGAAAGCTTCTTCATATCACTAAGCAAAAAACTGAAGAAAAGAATCTTCAGAACGTACTCTGTGTTCATGGTGATGTACGAAATATTCCACTGAAAGACAGCTCTGTTGATGCTCTGTTGTATATCGCTTCTTTGCATTCTATAAAAGGCAGAAATGAACGTATCCGATCATTACAGGAAGTCTCAAGAATCTTGAAACAAAATGGGACTGCTTTGGTTAGTGTATGGTCTCGTTGGCAAGATAAGTACAGAAATTATTTTCTCAAACAGTTTTTTATGAGAAACCAATCAATGGAATTTGGTGATATTGACATTTTTTGGAGACAACATGGACTTAATATCCCACGATTTTATCATCTGTATAGCAAACGAGAATTCCTTGATGATATCAGTCAATCAGGATTAAAAATTTTAAAGATTCAATCCGTGAAATTTTATTCACGGAGTACTGCAGATAATTATTTTGCACTCGTAAAAAAACAATAATTTTTTAGATATGTTTGTTCACAGTTTTACGTGCTTGTACAACTGCGGTATGTTTTCATCATGTTTTGTAATGAACAGGCAATGGTCACAGGGCCGACTCCTCCAGGAACCGGCGTGAGTTTCCCTGCTTTTTCTTTCACCGTTTGAAAATCAACGTCACCGCAAACACCATCTTTTGTTTGAATGATTCCTACATCAATGACAAATGCACCTTCTTTTACATGATCAGTGGTGATGAGTTTTGGGACGCCAGCTGCAGTGATAAGAACATCGGCGTTTGACGTGTATTGTTTAAGGTGTTTCGTATACACATGACATATTGAGACTGTTGCATTTCTATTAAGGAGAAGCGCGGTAAGTGGTTTTCCTACGACAGTGCTATGGTTGACGACTACGACATCTTTTCCTTTGACACCGAAATGTTCATGTTCAAGGATGGTAAGTACCGCAAGCGGCGTACATGGGACAAGATGTTCGTCACCGATTAGTATTCGTCCCATATTTAACGGATGAAACCCCTCAACATCTTTTTTTGGATCGATCGCATTCATCAGCCGTTCAGGGAAAAGATTTTTTGGGATTGGAAATTGAAGAAAGATTCCATGAATATCTGGATTTATATTCAAATCATGAATTGTGTCAAGCACAGTTTTTTCTGAAACAGTCATAGGAAGTTCGATGTGTTGTGAGCGGATGCCAACTGTTTTACAGGCAGAATCTCGTAATCGAAGGTATAGTGTTGCAGCGGGATCATTGCCGATGATAATGGTGGTAATTTGGGGTATTGTTTGATGTGTATTGTGTAAAGTTGTTATCTCGTCTAAAATATTTTTTTGGATTTCTGAAGCGATCTTTCTTCCATCGATTATAGTCGCTGCCATAGATATCAATTCAGAACAATCTCTTTTGTGGTTATAAAGACAGTGGTTTTTTGCCTATCGCGTAGAATTGCGGAAAAAAGCTTAATTGAATGCCTTCATCAAGTGATTTGAGGTAGTCGTATTCCCAGCGGTCTATTTCTTCATTGGTTAACCCTGCGTCGCTCATTACTTTGATGTAGAAATCTCTAGCATGAAGGTAATAGTCTTTGTCTTCTTCGCAGGACCATATTCTGCTGTTCCCTATTCCTACTTTTGTTTGTAATCCTGCTCGGACAAAGAAATTACGGAGTTTTCGTCCGATATGTGGATCACCCTGTTTTTTTCGTATTGCTTCTCCGGCGAAGAGTGGATCGACTGTTGGGTGTTCTGGCCAGTGGATTTTTCCTCCGTAATCTGGTTCAAGGGACGCAAGGATTGTTCCTCCTGGTTTGACGACACGTGTCATTTCGTTGATTACTGCTTGGGGGTCATCGACCCACATGAATAGAAGGTTGCAGGTTACAAGATCAAATGTTTCTTTTTGAAAGGGGAGACGATGTGCTTCTCCCAGGCACAAGCGAACATTGACATATTCTTTGAGGATGTTTCGTGCGACATTAAGCATGTCTAGTGATCCGTCGATGCCAATAACTGTTCCTTTGGTTAATCGGGCGATATCGCGGGTTACTACTCCTGAGCCGCATCCGACATCAAGAATTCGTGTCGCATCTTTTAGTCCTACTTTGAGGTAAAGGGGGAGTCTTTCTTCTGCGGTTTCTACTGCTTGAAGGTGGAGTTTTTTAATAAAATCAGTTAGTTCTTCTTTTGTTCGTTTGTGGCATGGGGAATCTTTTTGTGGCATTGGAAAACAAACATGAGTACAGAACTAGTGAATAATAAGGTTTTCTTTCTGAAAAGTTTTAAAAAAATAAAAGACAGAGAAGGCCTGAAATGCAAGAAGAGGTGACGAAAAACGTTCAGGCCCTCTCCACACCGTATTAAGTCCCTGAAATCTGATTATTTCTTTTTCTTTTGGAACGCTTTGATTTCTTCGTATTTGCCGATGAAGACGTAGCCGTCGTCTGTTTTTTCTATGAGTCCTTCGCGAAGTGCAAGTTCGAAGAGTTTGTCGGTTATTTTAATGGTTTTTTCTGAGGTTTTCTTTGGTTTTTTGTTTGTGTTGTTTTCTGGGGTGTTCATTAGGTATTCCGGCTCCATATCCAATATTATATCGACTCTTTGCATGTTTTTTTTCTCCTCTTCTAAATATCATTGTTATTTTATATCACGTTACAATTTAGCATTATTTGTATTTAAACGTATCTGAGAAAACTATCGATTTGACAAAATGTCAAAAAAAAATATTTCTGATTAAAAATTGTCGAATCAAAAAAAAGGGATTTATTAATAGATATCAAATGAGGGATCCTCAGCAAAATGACGTTTACCATGTTTTGCCATTAATTGGTTCAAACAAGATTTTATGTGATCCCCACCACAGACAAATTCATAATCATTTAAAACAAATCGTTTTTGAGAAATCGTCTTACTAGGACTTATATTGTGGTCAGTATCCATAAATATTCAGAAATAATGTTAACTTGAGAAGATATAAATGTTTCTGTTTCTTTCGCGTTCTCCAAAAAACGGTAATTACTCCATTGATTTTCGTACATCAACAGATAAGACGCAATAATCTCCTAACCGTGCCTCCAATACATCTCCGTCTACAATCTCACCCACACCTGAAGGAGTGCCGGTCATTATCAAATCCCCGCGTTTCAACGTCATAACACAAGAAACAAACTCAATAATCCGCTCAACTGAATACACCATATATTTTGTATTTGACTGCTGCTTCACCTGGTTGTTCACAGTCAGGACAAGATCAAGATCGTTAGGATCCAAAATCTCATCCTTCAACACCATATCACTGATTGGTGCGAACGTATCAAAACCTTTTGCAATAGTCCAGGGCCATCCTTTTTTCTTTGCGTCTGACTGAATATCACGTGCCGTGATATCGAGTACGACTACATATCCTAGTACATAATCAAGGGCATGTGTTTGGGAAATATGTCGTGCGGTTTTTCCCATTACTACACCCAATTCGACTTCATGGTGAAGACTTGATGACATCGTCGGGATACGAATTGTTTCATTGTTGAAAATTACTGCGCTCTCTGGTTTTAAAAAAAGTAATGGCTCCTCAGTGATCTTTGTCTGCATTTCTGCGGCATGTTCACGATATGTTCGTGCAAGACCAATGATTTTGCCGATACGGATCTTTTTTTCAGAGTTTTTAAACCGATAGTTCGTCATATCAAAACATATCAGCGAACCAGTGGGAAGTTTTTTAGTCTTTCCTTTCACGAACTCTTCTTGTCTGGTATCAACTGTACAGATGGTGGGTACCAGTTGTACAACAAGACCTTAATAACAAAATAATCACAGTAGGATTGGTGGTGAATAAACAATGAAACGATTATTGATCAAGGCGCTCACAAACGTATTTGATATGCAAAAAGAAGACGCCCATGAACTCGCAAAAACCGTCGAAAAAACGTTCCGTGGAAAAGAAGAAGTTGAAGATATGACTGTTGACAAATACGTAAGATCCATGTTTTACGAACTGCAACGAGAACAACTCTTAAAACTTAGACGGGAAGAAATCAAAGAAAATGGAAAACAAACCAGAAAATTTTATTGGTCATTCGACAACAAAGGAATAAAAGATGGTGCATGTCGAAAAATTGAAGAAGAACCTTACAAGATTTATGAAAAAATACCAAGAAAAGCATGGCTTTCACATGCATACAATAACTCTTGATTTCCATTTACAGTTCATAAATAGAAGACCCTAGCACTAGCACTCTCTGATTTAGCTTTGGTATCCGCCAATTTTTAGACTAGGATCACCAAACAGGACATGGGTTTCTACGATTTTTGCGTCGTATCGGTTGACAAACACAGGGAACTGTTCCACATATCCGTTCACGGTCTGTCCATATATTTCCCCAAGAACCGTTAAGTTTTCTTTTGCATATAGCCGGAAAAACTCGGTTTCAAACCAGCCGTCAGCTCCCTCAACACAATCCGGGATCGTGTTGTTATTTGCATCGCCGATATTCACGCCGCCGTACCCGGTGCTCCCAATGGATGCGATTGCACCACCGTTTCGTTGTCGTACAAAAATCCAACTCCAGCATTCAGGGATCCATGTGGAGAATATTTTTGCATGGGAATAGTTTTTGAATAGATTCATTAGTGTCACATCAAACTCACTGTTGTGACAACCACCGACCATGAGGACCGGGTATTTTCCTTTGTTTGAGAGAGCAAGAATATCTTTATTCATATAGTCCTCTGTCCAGTTCTTATAATCTCCGTTATTATGTGTAGCCCATTTCCGCGGGTTTCCATGGCCTACAAAATAAATAAAACCGGCTCCGTCTGTAATCGCGTTTGTGATATTTGATGTGGTAAGAGTTCCTAAAGAAGCCCATAGTCGAACAGGTGTGAATCCATCCATATATGTTAATGCTTGTTGATTTGCAACTTCTCCTTCATCATAATCTGTTCCGTTCTCCAGTGATTTATCAAAGGTGTCGCCACCGCAGACAACCATTGTGTGAAACCATGATGATCCATAGGTGTGTTGTTCGTAATCAATGATTTTTTGGGCGACGTTTCTTACTTCCAGGATGTTTGCACAGGCAAGTCTGCCGATATATACATCCGGTGATAAATCAACAGCATCTTCTATGGAGCTGTTTTCAGGATAGGGCCATTCGGCAAAGATACCGTTGTTGTTTGAATCCCAGCTAGAGAAATTTCCGTTTGCATCATAAAGATCTGCATAGTAGAGATCACTGAGGAACAATCGTTCTTCGTATTCTCCACCGGTATCGGTTTCCAGGTGGCTGTATCGGACCGGCATTTTCCGAAAGTCTCCGACAAGCATCACATACGTTGTATTCCATTGTTCACATGCGTCTTTGATAAAATATTTTATTTTTTCTGGGTTGTCTCTGCCTTGTACCGGGAAATATTTCTCAAGGTAAATGTCTGTTAGGGAAACAAGTTTTGTATGAAGGTTATTGTTTTCTTTATGTTGAACTAGAGATTTTAGCGCTGGAACAAACAAAGGATATGCAATGATGAGTAGATCATAATTGTTGGTTGGGGTGAACAAGGGTTTTGTTGGTTCTTCATAGGTGATTTTTATATCGATGCTGTTGAGAGACTGCAGCAGCATTTCTAAGGAGTTATATCGAACAGGGGAGATATCGATGGTGACAAATAATTTATGTTGATTTTTTAAGTTTATTCCAGCGTGTTGTTTTAAAGTGTACCATGTTTTTGGATAAAACATATCTTGATCATTTAAAACTGATGAGGAACTGTGTATTTGGTTGTGTTCCTGTGAAAGAAAAGGTGTATCTGCGGAATTTATTTTTTTGTGAAGAGTTTGTTCTGTGATTTTAGATGTGGTATATGTTATATCAATGATGCGTGTGCCTAAGGGAAATTCATATGTTTGAGTAAGTATTGGTAGTATGGGAAAACCTGGACGTGTCATATAGGTGTTTGTTTCAAATACATTGATGTGGATGATGTTTTCTTCTTCTGTTATGATGGGCGCCGAAAAGGATTGTATGAGATGCATTGTTTTGATATCAGAGGATTGTAAGTTTTTTTGAGCGATAGAGCCACCATATGTAGAAAACCCTGGTAGTACAAGAATTATGACGACGATGGTTAACTGTAATAGATGTGGTTTCTTCATGAGTATTGCCTTTGGCACATATTATTAAATAGCTTTATTTATAAAAATGTTGTTACGAAGTAATTTTCTCTGTTTGTACAGATAGATGGGAAAAGCTTATAAATAGTTAATGGCGTATAACTCGTGAGATTATGAAAACAGAAGATATTGAGGATGCAGAAGAGGATGTGAGCTGCATCATGCTCGAAGGTAAGAAAAACATGACTCCTGACGAGCAACTCGCGGTGTTTATGCATCGTTTTAACCTTGATCAAGAAACCGTTGAGGCAATGCCTGCTTTTACAGAACACTGCAAAGTCATGTTCTGCAAAGAAGTAAATCGAGATATCAAAAAACAGTAACGTCGTATTGATTTTTCGGTATTTCTATCTTTTTACGAAATGCATATAAGACTGCAAAAGATTTGGGCGAACCGTGGGTTTTTATGGTTAATTTGGACAGACTATACTCGGATAGAGTAGGGAAAATGAGGAAATCGGAGATCCGGGAGTTACTGAAAGTCGCCCAGGATCCTGAGGTTATATCCTTTGCCGGGGGTTTACCAAGCCCGAAATCATTTCCTATTGAAGATCTTCAAGGTATTGTTCATTCAGTGTTACAGAATCATGGAAAAGATGCTCTGCAGTACGGTTCTACAGAAGGGTTACCCACATTGCGTGAAGTAATCGCTGAACGCGCAATGAAAGATGGGATGAAAAACATCACTAAAGATAACGTGATTATCACGAGTGGTTCCCAGCAGGCGTTAGATATTGTTGGAAAACTTTTTTTGAACCCTGGTGACACCGCAATTGTTGGGCTTCCTTCGTATCTTGGGGGTATTAACGCGTTTCGAACCTATGAGAGTAACCTTATTGGTGTTCCTGTGGATAAAGACGGGATGGATATGGATCTTCTTGAAGAGAAAATAAAGGAATTGGAGAAAAACGATATTCAGCCGAAATTCATCTATACCATTCCTACGTTTCAGAACCCAGCGGGTGTAGTTCTCTCTGAATCTAGAAGGAAAAAAATGATTGACATTGCTCTTGAGCATGATCTTCTTATCATCGAGGATGACCCCTATGGAAAACTTCGGTTTGATATTTCTGCTATGAAACCAATTAAAGCGCTTGATGATGAGAATTGCGTGGTCTATTTGTCCACGTTTTCTAAGATTCTCGCACCAGGATTGCGTCTTGCTTGGATGATTGCATCTGATGATGTGATGCGGAAAGTTGCGGTGTGTAAACAAGCGCTTGATCTGTGTTCGAGCACCTTTGGTCAGTTTATCGCAAATGAGTTTATGCGTAGTGGCTCTATGGATCTTCACATCATGAGGATTGTTGAGATGTACAAACCAAAACGGGATACGATGATGAAGTCTATGGAAGCGTATTTTCCCGATGGATATGAATGTAACAGGCCGAAAGGTGGGATGTTTGCCTGGGTGACACTGCCGGAAGGAATAGACACTGAGATTATGTTCCTTGATGCAATAAAGCAGAAAGTTGCGTATGTGCATGGGAAAGCGTTTCATGTTGATGGTGGCGGTGGACGTTCTATGCGGTTGAACTTTTCATATCCAACCAATGAACAGATCGAAGAAGGGATGAAACGTCTTGGTAGCGTGATTGAAAAAAAACTGAATGTTGTATGTTGAAAAAGTTAGTTATTTCGGTCTGTGTTGGTTTTGTTCTTCTGGGTATGAGTTTGTCTGGTTGTCTGTTTTTTAATCAGACGACGTTTATCTTAGTATCATCGTTTGTTGTTGATGATGGTGGGTTTGCTGGGTTAGAGTTGACGTTTAATGTTTCTGATCAAGTGATGGTTACGCTGATGGGACCAGATAATATCTTGGTTTTTTCTGAGAAGTTTTATCGTGGGTTAAACGATGTTACACCTCATCTTGAATCATATCGAAAAGATCCCGCTCCTGGTACTTATCTGCTTTCTGTTTCTGATATGAGACAAAAACTTATTTTTGAGAAATCGTTTGTTTTTACAGGGGAAAATCTGTCTGTATCTCGTGCAGATTCGCTGTGGGTTGAAGAACATGAAGGTAGTAAATGGTTGTCATTTGCAGGTGTGAATCTCATCGTTGAAAATCTTGGTGATCTTCCTGTATATCCACGTACTGTTGAAGTTACTCTTAAGGGGACAACGTTGTCGTCTCTGGTTCTACCAACAGTGGTTTTACCTGGTAAACAAACAACTTTTTCTTGTTTTATGTATATAAAAGATCTTATACCAGGTGAACAAAGTTTGGATGTCGTGGTGAAAAACAAAAATAGGGATGTGCTCGCTGCAACATCAATGGTGAGTATTCCTCAAAAAAATGTTTCAACGATTTCATACACTTGGGATTACCTGGGAATTCAACATCTAATTCTTCCAGATCCAGGATATCTTTATACATATTATAAAAGCCTTGAACGATTAAACACTGAGGATTATGCCGCGTATGTATTTGATCAATTCGATGATGTCTATCTAAACATGGTTGTCGGAAAACTTGAGCAGATATTTGAAGATATCACAGGTCCTGTCGAACGATTGGATGCAGTAGCGTCGTTTGTACAGTCGTTGCAGTATGCAGAAGACGACCCTGACAATTCATCGTATGAGTATCCAAGGTATCCTCTTGAAACATTAATAGATGAACAAGGGGATTGCGAGGATAAAGCAGTTCTCACCGCAGCACTGCTTGATTTGATGGGATATAATGTGTCGCTGATCCGTTTACCGAATCATATGGCGGTTGGGGTGCATCTTGACAAAAATGTGGTGCCTGAGTACAGTTATTATAAGGATGATTTTTTTTATTTGGAGACAACACGATCAAACTGGAGGCTGGGTCGGGTTCCCCTGGAATATGTCGGTATTTCCAATGTGACGATACATTTGATAGTGCCTCGTCCTCTTTTGATTCATAGCTGGAAAAATGCGACGCGTTACACGAGTGTTATTGGACAGGAGAAAACAGATTCTGTTAAGGTCGTCTGCATTGTGGAAAATCTTGGGAGCAAAGAAGCCGATCAGATAGAAATAAGTGGTGTATTCGTTGAGAATCAAATGTATTCCTACAATGAACAAATTGCTCTGATTCCGTTGATTCTTCCAGGGGAAAAAGAAGAGGTTCGTCTTATAGTTACGATTCCTCAAGAAGTAACCACTCTGTTGATCACAAAGGTTTTTTTTGATAATATTATGGTTGATGAGAAAGAGTCCACAGCAACATTTCCTTGATAAAAACAATAATTTCAGTCTTAGGTTTTCTTTTGGGAAATCAACTGTTGATAAAACTCGAAGAGTTCTGAATCTTGATTATTCCAGTCCATAGGTTGTCGCGCTTGAAGGTCGCCATAGGGGGGAACTTCCCAGATTGATTTTGGTTGTGTCATGCCGATTTCGGTTCCGTAGTAGATTATTGCTGGTTGATTTATGTAGAATTGGATTTTCGCTGCGGTTTTGAGTTTTTCTTTGTTGTTTTGGCAGAGGAACAGGAATCGATCCATGTCGTGGTTATCAAGAAATGTTGGGAGAAAATAGTTTTTTGGAAAATGATTGTAGTGTCTGGTTATTTCGCTTATGAGCCATTGTTTTGATTGGGTTTGTGCTTGGGTGTATGTTCTAAGGAGTTCCTGGAGTTTGAAATCAAGAACGCCATCAAGTTCACTGATGTATTCTCTGAAGAGATTGTCTGATGCTGCGCCGTTTGCAAGCCATTTCCAATATTTATGATGGATGTTGATGGTGTGTAATTCTTTTCGTTTGATCCCCATCATCCATGCTTCACCGATTAGGACTGCTTGTGGATATGTGTTTTTTATTTCTTTTCTGAAGTTTTTCCAAAAAGTGTGCGGTGGTCCGATCACGTGATCAAGTCTGTATCCGTCAATGCCTAGCGAAAGCCAGTGTTTCGCGGCGTTGATGATATGGTTTCGTGTTAATGGGTTTCGTAGGTTAAGTTTTGGTATTTCTTGTATGCTGAGGAAACATTTGTATTCATGTGGCCATTTGGTGAAGAAAAACCACCGATAGTAAGGACTTTTTTTATTTGATTGTGCTTCTTTAAAATAGGGGTGTTCTCTGGAGCAGTGATTGGGTACGAAATCCGCGATGATATGCATTTTTTGTTCGTGGACTGAGTGGATCAGATCTTTAAGGTCTTCTGTTGTTCCAAAATGGGGATCTATTTCGTAGAAGTCTGTGACGTGGTAGCCGTGGTAGGCGGAGGTTTTGTTGAATGGCGATATCCAAATCGTGTTCACACCAAGATTTTTTAGATACTCAAGTTTATTTTGTATTCCTTTGAGGTTTCCTCCTAAAAAAATTGGTTTATCCCAGTTTTCAGTAGATGAAAATCCTGCAAAGCGATCGATGAGTATATGGTATATTATCGCGTGTTTAAACCAGTCTGCACCACTCATGCTTTGGGACATAGAGCATCGTCTTAATAGAATTTTGGCACAACATAGTTTAAATCATATGTGAGCAATAAGGAGGAAAGGATTGATGTGATAATAGGAGAAACAACGATTCATCATGTTGCAGTGATGTGTACTGATCGTGTGAAAGCAGAGATTTTTTTCACAAAGATTCTAGGTGTTGTTCGAGTGAAAAATTTTTTGTTATCTGCTGAGATGGCAAATGCGATCTTTAGGGTTTCAGAAAAAGTTGAAATTGATGTGTTTGATGATGGGTGTACACGCTTTGAAGTGTTTTATGAGAAATCGAAGAGAAAAATTTTGTTTGAGCATGTTTGTATCGAGGTTAAACGCAAAAATGATTTTATCGTTCGATGTAAAGAATATGGTCTTGAACCGTTTGAAGTACAAAAAGATGGGAAAACGTTTTTGTTTGTGCGGGATTTCTCGGATAACTTGTATGAAGTGAAAGAGCAGGTTGTTGGATGAAAATGCAGATAGATACGTTGTAGAAAGAAACAAATACAATAGAGATGACAAAATATACGCGGAATCAAAATTATTGTTCATTTTTGTTTTTCTGTAGACTAATCTTTTTGTCCAATGCAAAGCCAACACATTCAATACTTTTTATAGTAACATATGTCTTATACTCACGTCATATGTGGATAAATTGTTGGAGAATTTATAAGAATTTTTATCAAAATCTATATGGAACGTGAGAAGAAATGAATGTGGATACTGGGATGTTTGTAAAGGTTATTGAAGAAAATGCTAAAAATAACGAAAGGCTTGCAAATGCTATTGAGGGGTTGACTTGTGAAGTAAAAGACATCCATGAAAAATATAGGGATTTTTCTAAAAAAATGCTTACTATAGAAATTGAAATAGGTTTTATTCTAGTTATTACCGTGGGTATTCTTTTTAAATTGATATTGATGTGATACCTGGATGTGATCAGACATCGCACTCAATTCTACAATATAGAGGTATTGCCTTGTGCTAACTTCTCAATAAATCTCTTCACAAAATTTTTTATTTCTCTCACCTTAAACAATTAAACTTTTCCATCAACTTATAGGTAGGTGTCGTAAAGTTTATAACAAGGACTGTTCCTGTATTATATGTGCTGGGCGTAGGTGGACGGCTGACGGTGAAACCCTTTGGTGGGTTTTGCTGAGGAAAGTCCTCTCTCACTCTGAATCAGGATATCGTGCAAGCGGTTAAGGCGAGAGTCTTAGCAGAGACGCAGAAACGACACAGCCTTTGGATCATGCGATGATTCACTTGGTGATGAGGTCTCTAAGGGATTTGGTGAAACGGTCCATCTGCTCCTGGAGCAAGCCCAAACGTCGGGATCAGTTGTTCAGACTGCCCGCAGGTAGGGCGCATTAGACGAATGCCGTTAAAACAGAAAGAGGCTTACGGCCTACACCCAGCATTAAAAAAAATTACTATTTTTTGTAAATATTTTTTCTGTGGCCAACCATTAAAACCAGGATAATAAGTTTTTCTTTTTCAATATCAAGAATAATTCTATAATCACCAACTCGAAGTCTATATCCAGGATCATCGATAAGTTTTGTTACGTACGCCTCGGGCCTTATTCTGATTCGTTCTAAAGATTTGATTATTCTTTCGCAATCGTCTTTTTCAAGTTTTTTCAGCTGTTTTGAGGCTTTATCTGTGAAAAAGATTTCGTAGGTCATAACCCCAGCTCTTTCTTAACTTTAGCAAGGGTATGAACTTTACCTGCTTTAATTTCAGCGCGTGCTATAGCTAATTCTTTTTTTGTTTGTGCATTTAATTCTTCATTGTCTTCTATCATGCTCCAAATTACCTCTTCATAGGTTTCTTTATCGAAAAATTTCCTTTTTAATAGTTCTTGCTGAAGTCTTTTACTGATTTGAATTGATGTA